>JBPCPX010000115.1:0-25366 GCA_050998695.1 Actinomycetota bacterium | reverse complement strand
TGGGATTGTCGGCGGTGGAGGGTGGGGAGAGGAGACACCTGCTGTGGGCTCGGTGGCGGGCGACCCAGCCGCAGAGGACCACGGCGGCGTCCACCTGCTCGGCGGTCAGCTCCCCACAGGCGTGGGTCCGCATCGCCGTCCGATAGAGGCTCTCGCTCATCCGGCTCCCGCCTCTCCCGTCGCCCTCGTCACGAGGGTCTCGGCGAGCGCGCCCGCCGCCACGTCCTCCTGCTGCCCGTCCTCGAGCCGCCGGAGGGTGACGGTGCCGGCCTCGAGCTCCCGTTCCCCGATGATCACCGCATACGCGGCGCCGGCGCGGTCGGCCATCTTGAGCTGCGCCTTGAGCGGCCGGTCCTCGAACGCGGTGTCCGAGGCGACGCCGACCACGCGGAGCTCCCGCACCAGCTCGAGCGCCCGGGCACGACCGGCCTCGCCGACCCCGACCAAGAACGCGGTGAGCATCGGCTCCTCGGGCGGCTGGAGGCCTTCCTGCTCGATCGCCATCAGCACCCGCTCCAGTCCCATCCCGAATCCGACGCCCGGCACGTGCGGGCCGCCGAGCACCTCCGCGAGCCCGTCGTAGCGGCCTCCTCCGAACAGCGTCGACTGCTGCGGCGACAGACCGGGACTCACGAACTCGAACGCGGTACGGGTGTAGAAGTCCAACCCCCGGACCAGAGTGGGCTCCAGCACCCACGAGAGCCCGGCGTCCTTCAGCGCCGCCTGGACGCCGTCGAAGTGCGCGCGACACGGGTCGCACAGTCGGTCGATGATCTTCGGAGCTTCCTTCGCGACCGCGCGGCAGGCGTCGTCCTTGCAATCGAGGACCCGGAGCGGGTTGTCCTCGAAACGATCGCGATGCTCGTCGGTCAACCGATCCTGGTTCGCCCGGAAGAACTCGATCAGCTCGTCGCGATACGCCGGCCGGCAGACCTCGTCGCCGATCGAGTTCAGCTGCAACTCGATCCGCGTGAGCCCGAGGCCTCGCAGGAAGGCGTCGCCGATCGCGATCACCTCCACATCCGCTCCCGGATCTTCCGTCCCGAACACCTCGATCCCGAACTGCCGATGCTCGCGGTAGCGCCCTTCCTGCGGACGCGCGTATCGATACATGCGCGTCAGGTAGTACGCCTTGAACGGCGAGGGCTGCTCCTGCATCTCCGCCAGGTACGCGCGCATCACCGGCGCGGTGCCTTCCGGGCGGAGCGTGAGCGAGCGTCCCCGACGATCCTCGAACGTGTACATCTCCTTGGTCACCACGTCGCTGCTCTCCCCCGAGGTTCGGGCGAAGAGCTCCGTCGCCTCGAACACCGGCGTCTCCACGTACCGGTAGCCGTAGAGGCGCGCGAGTTCGGCCGCGCGGTCGTAGAGCGCGCGCATCCGGCTCCCCTGCGGCGGAAGGAGGTCGAGCGCCCCTCGGGGTGGCCGGAGATCCATCAGTCGAGATCCACCAGGAACGGGTTCGACGCGCGCTCCCGTCCGACGGTCGTGCGCGAGCCGTGCCCCGGGAGGACCTCGGTCGCATCGTCCAGGGTGAGGAACCACCGGAGGCTCCCGCGCATGGCACGAGGCGACGAGTTCGGGAAGTCCGATCGACCGATCGACCCGGCGAAGACGAGGTCGCCCGCGATCAGGGTGGCGTCGGTCACGAAGCAGCAATGACCGGGTGTGTGTCCCGGCGTGTGCTCAACCTGGATCGAGAACCCTGCGAACGACAGCTCGTCCCCGCCGGCGAGCCTCCGGAGGTCCTTCACCGGCTCGAGCGGATTGTCGAAGCCCGGTTTCCACGCCTCGATGTCGTCGAACGCCACGGCGTCGTCCTGATGGATGAAAACCGGCACATCGTCCCCTGCGAAATCGCCTGCGGCGTAGGCGTGGTCAACGTGCGCGTGTGTCAGCAGGACCGCGGCCGGACGCTTCCTCGCGCGCTCGAGGAGCGAGTTGATCGCCTCCGGCTCGAAACCGGGATCGACGACCACGGCGTCTCCGCTGCCGTCGGCGGCGAGCAGCCAGCAGTTCGTGCCGAACGGGTTCCGATCGAAAACCTCGAGATACATCCGCGGCATCGTACCGGGCGACCCCTGACGGCGGGCCGCGGCCGTACGCTGAGAGCATGGACCGACACCTCGTCCTCTACGACGATGACTGCGGCTTCTGCCGTTGGTCGCTCGACCGGCTGCTGCGCTGGGATCGCAGCAGCCGGCTGCGAGCGGCACCCATCCAGAGCGAGGAAGGAACCAGGGTGCTCGCCGACCTCAGCGAGCGAGACCGGCTCGCGTCCTGGCACCTGATCACGCCCGACGGGCGCCGGTACTCGGGCGGCGCGGCGACCGCCCCGTTGGCTCGGCTCCTTCCCGCCGGGGCGCCCGTCGCGTTCCTCGCGGACGCGTTCCCCCGATCGACCGACCGGTTCTACCGGTGGGTGGCGCGCCACCGGGACACGCTCGGCCGGCGGCTGGGCGAGCGAGCCTGCGCCGTCGATCCGACCGAACGGAACGGGCGCCCTACTCCAGGCTGAGCGAGGAGCCGTCCAGGACCAGGGTGAACGGTCCGTCGTTCAGCAGGTCGACGTCCATGACCGCTCCGAACACCCCCCGCTCCACGCGTGCGCCGTGCGCCTCGAGGGCCTCCGCCAGCGCCTCGACGCGTTGGGCCGCGATCTCCGGCTCCTCCGCCTCATCCCATGACGGGCGCCGGCCCTTCCGCAGATCCGCGTAGAGGGTGAATTGCGAGACCACGAGGATCTCGCCGTCGACGCCCGCGAGGGGCAGGTTGGTCTTGCCCTCGTGGTCCGCGAACAGCCGCAGGTTCAGGATCTTCTCCGCCAGCCGCCCGGGCTCCTCGGGCGGATCGCCACGCCCGACACCCACGAGGAGCAGGTACCCGCGCCCGATCTCCGAGACGCGCTCGCCGTCCACCGTCACCGATGCACGCAACACCCGTTGCAGGACGATCCTCATCGCAGATCCGGTCGCCGTGCGATCGCGTGGAAGACGTGCCAATGCTTCGGCTCGTCCCAACCCTCGCTGTCCTCCTCCTCCTCGACGAAGGACTCCAGCTCGAGCCCATCGAACAACGCCCGCGCCCGGACCTCGTCGACGAACGTCATGTCGGACTCTGTCGACGCCCAGGTGTCCCGATCGCCGAAGAGCTCGCCCACGAACCGACCGCCGGGGCGCAGCGAGGAGCGGATCCGGTCCCACAGCCTCGGGAACGCGGCCGGTGGACAGAAGGGCAGGCTGTAGCTCGCGTGGACGAGATCGGCCGACGGGAACTCGGCGTCCTCCATCCGCGACACCACCGTCCGCAGCCGCGACGCGGCGTCGCTCTCGCGCTCCCGCAGGCGCCGGACCCCTTCCTCCTCCGCATCGATCGCGACGACGTGCCATCCTCGGCGGAGGAGCTCGGCCGACTCGAAGCCCTGCCCGCATCCGAGGTCGATCGCCGTGCCCGCAAAGCCTTCGCGCTCGAACCTCGACAGGACATCGAGCAGGAGCTCGCGGGGCTCTCGCGCGACGCCCTGCTCGTCGTAGTACCCGACCCAGTCGCCCCGGGCGGTCATCGGATCAGCTCGGGACGACGCGGTAGGCGTCGTAGACGCTCTCCACGCGCTTGACCGCCCCCAGCAGCGACGACAGATGCGCCACGTCGGCCATCTCGAACGTGAACCGCAGGCGCGTGATCCGATCCCGCCCGGTGCTGGACGTGGCCGCGAGGATGTTCACGTGGCTGTCGGAAAGAACGGTCGCCACATCGGAGAGCAGCCGCGTCCGGTCGAGCGCCTCCACCTGGATCGCGACGGAGAACGACGTCGGCTTGCCCTCCGCCCAGTCCACCTCGATGATCCGCTCGGGTTCGCGCCGCTGGAGGGTCCGCAGATTCGGACAGGTGTCGCGGTGCACCGAGACCCCCTGTCCGCGTGACACGAACCCCACGATGGCATCGCCTGGCACCGGCGTGCAGCATCGCCCGAGCTTCACCCACACGTCGCCGAGACCCTTCACGACGATGCCCTTGGAGATGTCCTGCTTTCCGATCTTGACGGGGCGGGCGAGCGGCACCTCGGTGACGTCCTCGTCGGGCGTGCCGGAGACCAGTCGCGACATCCGCGCCACGATCGACTGCGGCGAGACGTGCCCCTCCCCCACGGCGACGTAGAGCGCCTCCAGGTCGGGGTAGGTGAGGTCCTCGGCCACGCGCCTGAGCGTCGCCTCGGTCGCCAGCCGCTTGAAGGCCTGGTCCTGCTTGCGGACGAACGCCTTCACCGCGTCACGACCGGACTCCATGGCATCCTCGCGCCGGCCACGGTTGAACCACTGGCGGATCTTCGTTCTCGCACGCGGCGTCTGTACGAACTGGAGCCAGTCCTGACTGGGGCCTTCGCCCTGCGCCTTCGACGTGAGGATGTCGACGGTGTCGCCCGTGCGGAGCTCGTAGTCGAGCGGCACGAGCTTCCCGTTCACCTTGGCGCCGACCGTGCGATGCCCGACCTCCGTGTGGATCGAGTACGCGAAGTCCACGGGCGTCGCGCCTTGCGGCAGGTTCTGCACGTCGCCCTTCGGAGTGAAGCAGAAGACACGCCCACCGGAGAGGTCGATCCGCAGTCCCTCCATGAACTCCTGTGGATCGGCCATCTCCTTCAGCCAGTCCATCATCTGCCCCAGCCACGCCATGTCCTGCGCTTCCTTCGAGGACTTGCTGCCCTCCTTGTAGCGCCAGTGCGCGGCGATCCCGAAGCGGGCAGTTCGGTGCATGTCCTGCGTCCGGATCTGGATCTCCAGCGGGATGCCCTTCGGCCCGACCACCGTCGTGTGCAGCGACTGGTACATGTTCGACTTGGGCATCGCGACGTAGTCCTTGAACCGGCCGGGGACCGGTTTCCAGAGCGCGTGGACGGCGCCGAGCGCGCCGTAGCAGTCTCGGAGGGACGGAACGAGGACGCGGAGGCCGACGAGGTCGTGGATCTCGTTGAACTCCTTGCCGCGGATCACCATCTTCTCGTAGATCGAGTACAGGTGTTTCGGACGACCCTCGACCTCGGCCTTCACACCGAGCTCCTTCAGCTTGCCGCGCAGGTCGCTCTTGACCAGCTCGAGGAGCTTCTGGCGTTCCCCTCTTCGCGTCTCGACGAGGTTGGCGATCTCCCGGTAGGGACCGGGGTTGAGCGTCTTGAACGCGAGGTCTTCGAGCTCCCACTTGAGCTCCTGGACACCGAGGCGGTCCGCGAGTGGGGCATGGATCTCGAGGGTCTCGTTCGCGATCTTGTGGCGACGCTCCTCGCTGAGCGGCGCGAGTGTCCGCATGTTGTGGAGGCGATCTGCGAGCTTGACGAGGAGGACCCGGATGTCGCCCGCCATCGCGACGATCATCTTGCGGACGTTCTCCGCCTGCGCGAGCTCGCCACTCCGGAACTCCAGCTTGTCGAGCTTGGTGAGCCCGTCGACGATCCGAGCGACCTCGTTGCCGAACCCCTCCTCGATGTCCCCAAGCCCGACCGTGGTGTCCTCGACGGTGTCGTGCAGGAGGGCCGCCGTGAGGGTCGTGGTGTCGAGCCTGAGGTCGGCGAGGATCCCCGTCACTGCAACGGGGTGCTCGACGTAGGGCTCACCCGAGAGGCGGCGCTGCCCCTCGTGCGCATCCTCGGCGAAACGGTAGGCACGCTCCAGCAGCTTGGTGTCGGCTTTGGGGTTGTACGAGCGAACCTTCTTCAGCACCGAGGCGAGGCGGTCCGGTGGGCCGCCGTCGGTGCGCCGGAGGCGAGGGCGAGGGATCCCGGGAAGGCGCCGGCCCCGCTCGGGCGTGACCGGCTGCGACTCTTGCTCGACCCGCACGTCACGCCCGGTGGTGTCCACGCTCGCCTCCTACCCGAAAGTGTAGGGGAGACCGTCATCCAGATCGCCGTGGGGAGCTCACCGGGTCGCCGCCGCGCCTAGTAGTGGATGAACGTGTGGAGCTCGTAGTCGGGGAGCTTCTCGCGGCCTTTCAGGAACTCGAGCTCGATCAGGCAGGCGATCCCTCGGATGACACCGCCGCAGCGCTCGACGAGCGATGCGGCGGCCTTCGCCGTTCCCCCGGTCGCGAGGACGTCGTCCACGATCAGCACCCGCTCCCCTTGCTCGATCGCGTCCTTGTGCAGCTCGATCGTCGCGGTGCCGTACTCCAGCTCGTACTCCTCCGACTCCGTCTCCCAGGGGAGCTTGCCCGCTTTACGGATCGGCACGAAGCCCGCGTTGAAGTGATAGGCGACCGGAGCGGCCAGGATGAACCCGCGCGCCTCGATCCCGACGACCTTGTCGACGGTCCCTCTGCCGAAGTGCACGACGATCAGGTCGATGATCGTCGACATCGCGTCGGGATGCGCGAGCACCGGCGTGATGTCCTTGAACACGATGCCGGGCTCGGGGAAGTCGGGGACGTCCCGGATCAGGGCCTTGATCTGCTCGATCTCCACGGCCTCACCTCCGCTTGCGCTTGGCCGGCGGCTTCCGGCGCTTCGATTTCGACTGAGGCCGTGCGACGGTGCCGGTCCGGGCGGTCGCGCGAGCGGCGGCCGCCTCTCCTGTCGACGCGGTGGGGACCACCGGAGATGTGGTCGCCCCGCGGCGCGCTACGACCCGGTCCCGATCCGAGAGCCTCTGTTCCAGCTGGCGGAAGCGCACCTCGCGGCGCTTCAGCACCGCCAGGAGCGGGGCCGCCAGACACACCGATGAGTAAACGCCGATCGCGACTCCGACGAACATCGCGAACGCGAAGTCCTTCAGCGTGTCGCCTCCGAACAGCAGCAGCGAGAGGATCGGCAGCAGCACGACCAACGACGTGTTGACCGAACGCATCAACACCTGGTTCAGCGACAGGTCGATCACGCCGTCGGAGCCCAATCGAGCGACCAGGGACTGAGTCTCGAGGTTCTCCTTGATCTTGTCGTAGATCACGACCGTGTCGTAGAGCGAGAATCCGAGGATCGTCAGCACGGCGATCACGGTCTCCGGCGTGACCTCTCGTCCGCTGAGCGCGTACACGCCGATCGTGATCAAGACATCGTGGATCAAGGCGATGATCGCGCCGATCGCCATCTTCAGCTCGAAACGGAGGGCGATGTAGGCGGTGATCGCCGCAAGGACGATCACGAGCCCGAGCGCCGCCTTGCGGGAGATCTCCCCGCCCCATGTGGGCCCGACGTCCTCGATGTTCACGTCGACCGCCTCGATGCCGGCCTGTTCCGCGAGGGCTGACCGGATCGTCTCCGCGTCGCTCACACCCTCACCCGTGAGCGACGGCGTCCTGATCGAGATCGCCTCGCCGTTCACGATCTGGACCTCCGCGTCGCCGATCCCGTTCTCCTCGAGCGTTGCCTGGACCCCCTCGACGCTCACCGGCCTCGCGAACGTGTACGTGATCCGAGCGCCCCCCTCGAAGTCGATCGAGAAGTTCAGCTCCCGGAACAAGAGCCCGCCGAGGGAGAGCAGGATCAGGATCCCCGAGATGGCGAACCAGCGATTGCGATGCTCGACCCATCGGATGTGAGGGATCGTGTGGCCGCGGTACGTGTCGACCGCGTGTTGGAGGTTCACAGGCCGGCCCCCTCAGTGGTGACCTCGCCCGCCACACCGCTCGTCAGGCCGAAACCTCGCAGCCCCACGAGCCGCGGGTTCTTGGCGATCAGGAAGACGGTCGGCCGCTTGAAGAAGTACACGACGAACAGGTCGAGCAGGGTGGCCACGCCGAGGGTCAGCGCGAACCCCCGCACGGAGCTCACCGCCGTGAGATACAGCACGACCGCAGCGAGGACCGCCACGATGTCGGCGGCGACGATCGTCTTGTACGCGCGCGCGAAGGCCGGCTGCACGGCGGCGCGTGCCGACTTGCCCGAGCGGACCTCGTCCTTCAGCCGCTCGAAGAAGACGATGTAGGAGTCGGCCGTGACGCCGAGTGAGATCACGAGGCCGGCGACCCCGGAGAGCGAGAGCGCGTAGCCGAACTGGTCGCCCGCGATCGAGATCAGCCCCACGGCCAAGACCGCCCAGATCGTCATGCCGAGCCACGCGACCACCCCGAGCAACCGGTAGTAGAAGAGGAGGTAGAGGAAGAGGAGCACCAGGCCGGCGATCCCGGCGATGATCCCCTGGCGGAGCGACTCCTCACCGAGCGTGGGGCTCACCGTTCGCACCGATTGACGGGTGAGCTCGACCGGGAGTGCGCCCGCGTTCAACTGGGTCGCGAGGTCCTTCGCCTCTGTTTCGGAGAAGCCACCGGTGATCTCCCCGGAGCCACCTGTGATCGGGGACTGCACGGTCGGTGACGAGATCACCACCCGGTCGACGATGATCGCGATCTGGTCGGTGGGAGGAGGGGCGCCGACGGCCTGCGTGGTCGCCTCGGCGAACCGATCGGCGCCGTCGTCGTCGAGCTGGAACGTGACGGTCCACTGCGAGACACCGCCGAGCTGACCCTGGCTCGAGAGCACCGCCGCCGCGTTGTCGAAGTTCTCACCGCTGATGACGATCGCCCCGAGCACGAACTTCGCGACCTGGCCGTTCCCGACCGGGCCGGGGTAGACCACCTCCTGGTTCGCGAGCGCGTCGAAGGAGCAGCGCGGCAGGTCACGTTCTTCCTCCGTCCCACACGTGATGGGTCGAGGATCCGACGCGGGCACGACCTCGAGGACGCTGCGTTCCTCCAGCCGAGCCGTCTCGCCGATCACGCGAAGGAGTCGTTCCTGGCCGGATTGCCGCCGGATGTCCTCCGCTTCGTCACGCCTGACCGAGCACTCGAGCCTCTGACCCGCCGAGCTGATGACGCAGAACTGCTGCTCCTCGTGCACCACCGTGATCGCCTCGAGCGCATCATCCGCTCCTTCGCGGGATCCGAGTCCGCAGGGCAAGGGTTCGGCGCTGGAGAGGTCGAGGTCAGCGAACGTCGCGGCCGCCGGGGAGGGTGATGCGGAGGGAGAGGGAGACGCCGAGGCGGATACGGATGCGGATGCAGAAGGTGACGCAGTCGCCGAGGGCGTGGGCGTCGGCGATGGCTCCGGCGGTGCGGGAAGCAGGCAGTAGGTTCGCTCCGTCACCTCGACCTTCAGAGCTTCGTTCGCGGCGTCGGCTTTCGCGCGGCTCTTGTAGCACCCGATCTGGTCGCCCGTCGGTGCCGTGAGGCAGTAGGCACTTGCCGCGGGCGAGGGCCCGGCGGAGGGGGACGCAGACTGGCTGGCAGAGGGAGTGGCGGAGGGGCTGGGCGACTCATCCTCCTGGGGCCCCACTTGCACGCCCGCAAGGAAGGTATCGGCTTGCGCCCGGCTGGAGAAGCACTCGACCTGCTCGCCGCTCCCGTCCGCGACGCACACCTCAGACGGTTGTGCCTTCACCTCCAGGCTCTCGAACACGTCTCCGACGTCGTCTTCGTCCTCGGAGCACCCGTGGATAAGATCCTCTCTCTCGAGACAGTAGAGGTCCGCCTCCCGCGGACGCACGGTCGCGTCCGCGCTGCCGGGGATCTGCACTTCGATCGTGGTGCCCGAGAGGGCGATGTCCGGCTCGCCGACCCCGAAGGCGTCGACCCGGTTCCGGATGTTCTCGAGCGCTTGCTCCATCACGTCCTGCGGCGTGCCCTCGGGAGCGGTCAGGATCACCGACGCGCCCCCCTGGAGATCGAGTCCGAGCGTCGGTCGGAGGCTGCCACCCAGGAAGCCGAAGGCCGACGCGGCGACCAGGACCAGCACGAAGACGATGGACGCCCAGAGGGCGCGATTACGCCTCACGCCAGCTCTGCTCCGTTGATGACAAGTCGGAAGCGCGCATCGAGCAGCTCGGCGGCATGGCGACAGAGCTGCATGCGTCCCAGGAAGATCTCGAAATACTCCATGACCTGACTGATCTCGGTGTCGATCGTCAGCTCCAAGCTGACGGTGCGGGCTCCGGAGTCTACCGACAGGAACGACCGTTCCACGGCGTGGTTCACGCGATCGTGCACATCGAACTCGATCCGGCCCGACTTCCGAACGCGACTCCGATGCACGTCCGACTTGTCGGCCAAGATCACCGCGGCCGAGATCGGCGAGACGGCGACGCCCTCGGTCTCCTCGTGGTTGGCGATCGCCGCGAGGACGGGCATCAGGTCCGCGCCGTGCACCGAGTTCCGGAGGGACTGATTCACGAGGACCGCCCCCGTCTGCCCATGGGCATCGCGCGCGAGCGCATTGCCGACGTCATGGAGATATCCGGCGACCGAGGCGAGGGTCGCTTCTCGCTCCGTGTACCCCAGCCGGCTGAGCACCTGGAACGCGATCTTCGCCACGAGATTCGCGTGACGGAACCCGTGCTCCGTGTACCCCATCGCCTCCATGACGCGGTCTGCCGACGCGATATACAGCGAGAGCTCCTCGTTCGCCTGCACGTCCTCGAGCGTCACGGTCGCGAGGTCATCCGGACCCGGAGGGGTCGGGGCCGGACGGGACGGGATGGGCTCGACCGGCATCCGAGGAGCCGGCTCGTCCGGCCTCCGGACGGCGGTCGCGGGTTCCTCCGGATCGCGAGGCTGGAACGGGTCGCTCACGACCCCGGCTCGGCTCCTTCGACCTCGTCCTCGTCCTCGTCCACGAACTCGTCGTCCACGAGACGCTGAGCGATGGCGGCGCGCGCCATCCGGATCTCCGTGCTCGGCGCCACCTCGATCGTCACGATGCCGTAGTCGTCGTCGATGTCGGTGACCTTGCCGTAGATGCCGGCCGTCGTGATGACCTCGTCCCCGACCTCCACGTCGGACTGCATCTGCATCTGGGCCCGGCGACGCTGGCTCTGTGGCCGGATCAGCAGGAAGTAGAAGACGACCCCCATGAGCAGGAGCGGAAGGAACGCCACGACTGGATTGGCTTGGGTCTCTTGGGCGAGGATGGCGAGCATGCAGACCTCCGTTGAGGGAAACACGGAGTCTACCTCGCCTTTCTAGAGCGGCAGGGTTCCCGGGACGGACGCACCCAGGTGGCGATACGCGTGCTCTGTCGCGACCCGGCCGCGAGGCGTCCTCCGGAGGAACCCGAGCTGCAAGAGGTACGGCTCCACGACGTCCTCGACGGTGTCGGTCTCCTCCCCGACGGAGGCCGCGAGCGTCGACAGTCCGACGGGACCGCCTCCGAACTTGTCGATCAGGGTGTGCAGGATCGAGTGGTCCAGACGATCCAGCCCCTGATCGTCGACCTCGAAGACCTCGAGGCCCGCGGCGGCGATGTCCAACGTGATGGAGCCGTCGTGGCGAACCTCGGCGAAGTCCCTGACGCGGCGAAGCAAGCGGTTGACGATCCGAGGGGTGCCCCGCGATCGTCGGGCGATCTCGGCGGCCGCGTCACCGTCGATCGGCACGCTAAGGATCCCGGCGGAGCGCGTCACGATCTTGGCCAGGTCGTCGGCGGAGTAGTAGTCCAGGCGCGGCGAGAACCCGAATCGCTCCCGCAACGGGAGCGTCAGCCGACCGGGACGGGTGGTGGCGCCCACCAGCGTGAAGCGGGGCAGCTCCAACCTGATCGAGCGCGCGGTCGGACCCTTCCCGAGGACCACGTCGAGGTTGAAGTCTTCGAGCGCGGGATACAGCACCTCTTCGACCGGCCGCGGCATCCGGTGGATCTCGTCGACGAACAGGACGTCACCCTCCTCGAGGTTCGTGAGGATCGCCGCCAGGTCGCTGGGCCGGTCGAGCGTCGGCCCGGAGGTCGGTTGGAAGCCCGCGCCCATCTCGTGGGCGACGATGCGAGCGAGCGTCGTCTTCCCCAGGCCGGGCGGCCCGCTGAACAGGAGGTGGTCGACACCCTCGCCCCGCTTGCGCGCTCCGTCGATCAGCAGATGCAGCTGCTCCTTCACGCGGTCCTGGCCGACGAACTCCCCCAAGGTCCTCGGGCGGAGCGCGATGTCGAACTCGCGGTCCTCCTCCGTGAGCGCGTCGGGATCCACGGGACGGTCCGCGTCGACCCCTTCCACCTGCTCCTCGTCCGACATCACCGACCGACCTTCTGCAGCGCCTCGCGCAGGATGTCGTCCGCCTCACGTCCATCCGCTTCGATGCCTCGCATCGCCTCGCCCGCTTCCGTCCCGGTGAGCCCGAGCGACAGGAGCGCGTCGCGCACGTCCGCCATCGGTCCCTCCGAGGGAAGCTCGGCATCGCCGCCCAGCTTCTCGGCCAGATCCAGCACGACCCGTTGCGCGACCTTCTTCCCGACACCGGGCACGACGGTGAGGGCCGCGGCGTCGCCGTTCACGATCGCACGCGTGAGCACGGTCGGGCGCAGCACAGACAGGAACGCGAGCGCGACCTTCGGTCCCACGCCCGTGACGCCGGTCAGCAGGTCGAACAGGTCGCGTTGGTCGACGGCGGAGAAGCCGTAGAGCGTCATCGAGTCCTCTCGCACCACCATCCGGGTATGGAGGCGTGTCGTCTTCCCGATCGCCGGGAGCTTCGCGATCACGGAGGTGGGCACCAGGACGTCGTAGCCGACGCCGCCGACGCCGATCACCGCGCGGGTCGCGCCCTTCTCGACGACCTCACCCTCCAGGAACGAGATCACCGAGACCCCAGCCGGGCGAGGTCCCGCATCCGGGCTCCCACCAGGTGGGTGAGCGCCACGGCCACGGCATCGGCGGCGTCCGCCTGGACGGGCACGTCCGTCAGTCCGTGCACCTTGACCAGCGCTCGGCGAACCTGCTGCTTGTCGGCGTTGCCCATCCCCGTGACCGCGATCTTCACCTCGTTCGGACCGTACTCCGTCACCGACAGCCCTGCGTCGGCGGCGACCACCATGATGGCCCCCGTGGCGCGGGCGACCGTGAGGGCACTCACCTGGTTCTTGTTCCACGCCACCCGCTCAACCGCCATCGACGCCGGCAGGTGGACCGAGATCGCCTCGCGGACCGCGAGGCAGAGATGGCGGAGTCGCTCCGATTCCTGGGAGCGGGCCGCGGTCTCGACCGCACCCGCCCAGATCAGCTCCGCCTTGCGCCCGTTGCCCTCGACGACGGCGAGGCCGAGCCTCGCCAGGCCGGGGTCTACGCCGAGCACACGTGTCTCGAACATCCGTTCGCCCGAGTCTAGGGTGGGCAACGGCCCCGGGCAATCATCCGTACGATCGTGCGATGACGACGATCGCCGAGCTCGATCGCCGCTATTACCCCGAGCTCGTCGACGAGCACGTGCGGTTCGACGGGATGATCAGACGACATCTCCGCCCCGACGCCGTCGTGCTGGACGCGGGTGCGGGGCGCGGTCTGCGGTTCCCCCACGACTACGAGGACAGCGTCGCCCGCATGGCCGGTGTCGACCGAGACCCCGCGGTACGGGAGAACCCCAACCTCACCGACGCCGCGGTCGCCGACCTCGTGGACCTGCCCTACGGAGACGCGGAGTTCGACGTCGTGTTCTCGAAGTTCGTCTTCGAGCACCTCGATCGTCCCATCACCGTGATGCGAGAACTGCACCGAGTCTTGAAACCCCGGGGGCCACCTGCTGATCCACACGCCGAACCGATGGCACTACGTGACGCTCGCCGCCGCGCTCACCCCGACCCGCGTCCACATCTGGTACCGGACGAAGCTCGGATGGGACGAAGCCGACACCTTCCCGACCCGGTACCGGGCCAATGATGCCAAGACGATGGAGGCGTTCGCGGCGGTGAGCGGCTTCCTGGGTCGACTCGCTCGAGCTCCTCGAGACGAAGCCGACCTACCTCGCGCTGCACCCGTCCGCCTACCGCGCGGGCATCGCGTACGAACGTCTGGTGGATCGGTTCGACTCGTTGGCCCGATTCCGGGTGAACCTGCTGGTGGACCTGGAGGCGGTGGCGCGCCCTCGACCGGCCTCTACAGAGAGGCCATGATCTCTTCGGGGATGTCGAAGTTGGCGTAGACGTTCTGGACGTCCTCGAGGTCCTCGAGCGCGTCGATCAGCTGGAGGACCCTGCGTGCCTCGCCGCCGTCGACCGGGATCGTCGACTGGGGCAGCATCGTCAGCTCCGCGGAGAAGACCTCGATGCCGGCCTCGCGGAGCGCGTCACGGACCGCCGCGAGCGCCGCCGGGTCCGTCACGATCTCCCACGAGCTCTCCGAGTCGTTGAGGTCCTCGGCGCCGGCCTCGAGCGCCAGCTCGAGCAGGCGCTCGACGTCCGGCGCCGCCGACTTCTCCACGACGATCACGCGCTTGCGAGTGAACATCCACCCCGTCGAGCCCGTCTCGCCGAGGTTCCCGCCGTTGCGCGTGAAGGCGTGCCGAACGTCCTGTGCGGTCCTGTTCCGGTTGTCGGTGAGCGTCTCGATGAACAACGCGATCCCGCCCGGCGCGTAGCCCTCGTACGTGATCTCTTCGTACCTGGCACCGTCGGCCTCCGCGCCGCTCCCGCGCTTGATCGCGCGATCGATGTTGTCGCTCGGCACCGAGGAGGCCTTCGCCTTCTCCACCGCCGACGCGAGCGTCATGTTCGCGGCGGGGTCTCCCCCACCTTCCCTCGCCGCGACCTCGACGGCGCGGAGGAGCTTCGCGAACTGATCCGACCGCTTCGAATCCTTCGCGGCCTTCTTCCGTTTGATCGTCGCCCACTTCGAATGACCCGACATCGCACCTACCTCGAGAGGGAAAGGAAGTACTCATGGAGCGCCGACTCGCCCACCAGCTCCGGATGGAACGAGGCCGCCAGCAAGCTCCCCTGCTGCAGCACGACGGGCCGGCCCTCGTAGGTCGACAGCACCTGGACGTCTGACCCGACCTCTTCGATCCAGGGCGCCCTGATGAAGACCCCACGTACCGGATGGTCGATGCGGTCGACGTCCACGTCGGCCTCGAACGAGTCGACCTGCCGCCCGTAGGCGTTCCGGCGAACGGTGATATCCATCAGCGAGAGCAGCGGCTCACCGTCGAGCACCCGCTCCGCCAGCACGATCATCCCCGCGCACGTACCGAGGATCGGCATGCCGTCGCGGGCTCGCTCCCGGATCGGCTCGACCAGCTCGTAGGCTCGAGCCAGCTTCCCCATCGTGGTGGACTCGCCGCCCGGGATCACGAGGCGATCCACGTCGGCGAGCTGGGCGGGCGTCCGAACCTCCACCGCCACCGCGCCTGCCGCCGAGAGGACCCGCACGTGCTCCCGGAAGTCACCCTGCAGCGCGAGCACGCCCGTCTTCACCATGCCTCCATGATAGGAGCCGGGTCGGGTGCTCAGCCCTCGACCGGAGAGATGACGGTCGCCGCGCGGTCGGAGGACGGCGGAGATCGTGGTTCCGGATCCGGTTCGTTCACCAACCTCGGTCCTGGAGACGGGTCTCCAGGGTGCCGATCTCCAAACCAGGCATCGGCTCGCCGAGGCCATGGGACACCTTCGCGAGGATCTCCGGGTCGTTGAAGTGCGTCGTGGCCTCGACGATCGCGCGAGCGCGGGGCGCCGGGTCCGCGGACTTGTAGATCCCGGACCCGACGAACACGCCATCGACGCCGAGCTGCATCATCAGCGCGGCGTCGGCCGGGGTGGCCAGGCCTCCCGCCGCGAAGTTCACCACCGGGAGCCGTCCCTGCTCCGCCACCATCCGCACCAGGTCGACCGGCGCTCCGAGCTCCTTCGCCTTGGTCACATACTGCTCGGGCCGGAGCTGGGTGACCTCTCCGATCTGCTGCAGCATCGTCCGCTGGTGACGCACGGCCTCGACCACGTTCCCGGTCCCGGCCTCGCCCTTCGTCCGGATCATCGCCGCGCCCTCGGCGATGCGTCGGAGCGCCTCGCCGAGGTCGCGGGCCCCGCACACGAAAGGCACGGTGAATGCCCACTTGTCGATGTGGAACTCGTCGTCGGCGGGCGTGAGCACCTCCGACTCGTCGATGTAGTCGACGCCGAGCGACTGCAGGATCTGCGCCTCCACGAAGTGTCCGATCCGCGCCTTCGCCATCACCGGGATCGAGACCGCCTGCTGGATCTCCTCGACCTTGGTGGCGTCGGCCATGCGGGCGACCCCGCCGTCTCGGCGGATGTCGGCGGGCACTCGCTCGAGCGCCATGACGGCGCACGCGCCGGCGTCCTCCGCGATCTTGGCCTGCTCGGCGGTGGTGACGTCCATGATGACGCCGCCCTTGAGCATCTCCGCCAAGCCTGACTTCACGGTGAAGGTGCCGGTCTCGCGCTGCATTCGCCCTCCTTCGATCATCGGGGGGTGCGCACTGATGCGCTCGGATATCCCCGAGTGTACCGCCGTGACCTGCGGGGAAGCCCCGCTACCGGTCGAAGGAGACTTCGCCGTCGTCCTTCGGCACCAGCTGGATGAAGGTGGTTCCCGGGGCGAGCGCGATCTCCTCGCCACCCTTCGTCTCGAAGACCGTGACGTCGTCCAACGACGCCCGGCGCCAGCGACCGACGACGAGGCGACCGTCGCGCAGGATCCACGCGCGTCCGCGGCCGACGAGCTTCACGTCCGGCGAGGGGAACCCGGCCACGTCGACGATGTCGGAGTCGGTGACCACGACCTCCTGGATCACGACGTTGTCGACGGCGATCGCGTCGCCGTTCTCAGCGACCATCGGCTCCCCATCGAGCTCCCGGACCCATCGGTCGTCCGACCACGTCCACCCCACGACGTTGGAAGCCGAGAACACCACCGACGCCGACGCCCGCGGCTTGCTCAGGGCGGATATCTCCTCGTCGAAGCGGAAGATGGCTTCTGGGAGAGAGGAGTCGATGGTCCGCTGCGCGAGCCGGTAGAGCTTCTTCGTCGAGACGAAGAGGTTGTGCGGAACCGACCGCGAGTCGTCCCGCACGTACGCGTCGTTCGCGGAGGTTTCGGTCAGGGAAACGACCCCCGCCTCATCCAGGGCGGTCGTGACCTTGGGGTTGGCTCCGGAGTAAGCGAGGAGCGGCTCGTCGGAGTACTGCCGGAGGATCTTCGGGTCCGTCGTCCGAGCGCTTCGGACCGGCCCGATCCGCGTGGCGTCCCGGCACTGGAAGAGCGCGGCGAACCGCGTGATGCCGCCCTCCACGGGCTCCTCGTAGATCACGTCCGCGCGCTCGAGCCCTGCGAGCGGAAAGGCGTCGTCGCTGTTCTCGACCTTCACCGCGAGCGGCGGACGGGCCGGCGCGCCCTTGCCTCCCGCTCGAAGCTCGCCCGTGAGCGGGCAGGGCTTGGGCCGCCCCGTCACCTTGTCCACGATGTCCTGGATGGGGTCGGGTGCGTTGCCGGTGAACGCGAGCACCGCCAGCACGACGACGACCGCTGCCGCCCCCACGCCGATCGCGACCTTCCCTCGTTGTGTCAGCGCCACGGAACCTCCGGTCGTGTCTCGGAGCGAACGGAACGGGTCCCTTCGTCGGGGACCCGCTGTTCGAGACTAGCCGCCCTCCTCGCCCTGCCCAAACACCACAAGGCGATTCGATGAGAACGTCACATCTCTTCGAGGCGGCGGATCCTCTCCGACAAGGGAGGGTGGCTGGAGAACAGGCGCTCCATGGCCCCGAGCCGCTCCCCTTGGATCCGCGACGGCTGGTTCAGCCACAGGTGCGCGGTGGCGTTGTTCGCGGACCGCATCGCGGTCGGGGCGGTCTGGAGCTTCTTCAGCGCCGCGATCAACCCCGGCGGATAGCGCGTGAGCATCGCGCCCTGCGCATCGGCGAGGAACTCTCGGTTCCGCGAGACCGCGAGGCGGATCAGCTGGCCGAAGATCGGGGCCAGGATCAGCAAGACGAACCCGACGGCGAAGATCAGCGCGGAGGCCGCACCCCCGCCGGAGTCACCGCCGCGCCGGCCACGGAATCCGCCCCACCACCACATCCGCATGAAGAACTCGGCGAGCAACACTGCGGCGCCGACGAGCGTCGCCACGACGGTGCCCACGAGGATGTCGCGGTCCACGACGTGGGCCATCTCGTGGCCGATCACGCCCTCGAGCTCGACCCGGTTCATCGACTCGATCAGTCCCTGCGTGACTGCCACATGGCTGTGTTCGGGATCGCGTCCGGTCGCGTAGGCGTTGGGAGCGCTCTCGGGCACGATCCACACCCGCGGCTTCGGGACCCCCGCGGCGATCGCGAGTCCCTCGACGATGTTGTGGAAACGCGGCTGTTCCTCCTTCGACACCTCGCGCGCACGCGTGGATGCCAGCACGATCCGGTCCCCGTAGAAGTAGGACCCGACCGACATCGCGATCGCCACGACCAACGCGATCACCAGGCCGATCGGTCCGCTGTCGGTGAGCAGTCCGATCGCGTAGCCGACCCCACCCAGGAGCACGATGGCAAGCACGAACAGGATCATGGTCTTCCGCTTGTTCGCCGCGATCTGCTCGTACACGGCTAGGAGAGATCCACCTGAACGGACCCGCGCACCGGCTCGTCGATCTCGAAGAAGGCACGCTCCTCGAAGCCGAACGCACGAGCGACGATCGCGGAGGGGAACGACTGGATCAGCGTGTTCAGCTGCATCACCTGGTCGTTGTAGAACTGCCGGGCATAGGCGATCTTCGACTCGGTCCCGATGAGCTCTTCCTGCAGCGCGAGGAAGTTCTGGTTCGCCTTCAGATCCGGATAGTTCTCGACGACCGCGAGAAGCTGGCGGAGACCGGCGGTCACCTGGTTCTCCGCGTCGGCCTGGTCCGCCACGGCCTTGGCTCCGATGGACCGTGCTCGTGCCTCCGTCACCTGCTCGAAGAGCTCACGCTCGTGCGCGGCGTACCCCTTCACGGTCTCGACGAGATTGGGGATCAGGTCGGCGCGCCGGCGGAGCTGGACGTCGATCTGTGACCAGCCGTTGTCGACGCGCGTGCGCAGCGTGACCAGCCGGTTGTAGATCCAGACGGCGGCGAGCAGCACGACCCCGACGATCCCGATCACGATCCAGAGAGCGGTCATCGCTGCCTATGGTAGCCAGCGGTCTCGACCGCGCGGCCGTACAGCTCTTCCAGGCGGTCGACGACGATGGGCCAGTCGAAGGTGCGTGCGTGCGTGGGGCCGGCCTCGCCGAGCCGCGCCGCCAGCGTCGGCTCCCTCAATACCCGGACCAGGCCGGCCGCGAGCGCTTCCGGGTCCCGAGGCGGGACCAGAAGTCCCTCGACTCCATCCGAAACCACCTCCCGGTACCCGGGGATGTCCGTCGCGACGACCGGCAGGCCGGCGGCCATCGCCTCGACGAGGGCGATGCCGAAGCTCTCCTGCCCCACCGCCGGTGACACGAATACCTCGCTGGCCGCGAGGAAGGACGGGACCCGCTCGTTCGGCTGAGCACCGTGCATGTCCACCCGCACCCGAGCGGACTCCGTCAGGAGCGCGAGCGCCTCGCGATCTTTGCCGTCCCCCACCACCACGAGCACCGCGTCGGGGACCTCCGCGAGCACCTTGGTGAACGCGGCGAGGGCGACCGGGAAGCCCTTCTGTGTGTCCAGGCGGTTGACCCACAGGATCCGCCGCCCTTCCGGCAGGCTTCCTCGGGGCTCCGCCTCCGCGAAAGCGCCGACGTCGACCCCGTTCGGGACGATCTCGAGCGCCGCCTCGGGGAGCGCACGGCGGAGGAACGACGCCGCGGCCTGTGAGACGGCGACGCCGAGGGTGACTCGCCGCCAGACCCGGCGGAGGATCGGGGCGGCGAGCTCCATCGCGACCGATCGGTCGAGATAGGCGTGGACCGTCGCCACGACGGGCGCCTTCGCGGCGAGCGTCGCGAACATCGCCGCGCTCGGCGTGAGCGGCTCGTGGACGTGGACGACGTCCGGACGAAGATCATCCAGCGCAGCCCGGGTCCGCCGGTAGGAAAGGGGGGCGATAGGGGCCACGGTGCCCTGATAGGAAACTCGCAACGGCCGCCCCACCGACCGTACCCACGGCTCCGAGGGTGGAGCGACGGTGGGCACGAGCACCGTCGCGTCGTGCCCGCGTTCGAGGAGACGCGCCGCCAGGTTCTTGACGTGCACCTGGACGCCTCCCGCCGCCTCCCAGGCGTACGGGCAGACGAGGACGATCCTCACGGTTCCCAGCCGGGCTGGAACAGATGCCAGTCTGGCGGCGCGGCGGCGATCGCGTGCTCGAATGCGGCGGCGAGGGCTCGTGTGAGGGCGATGATGTCGTCCTTCCGCCGGCCCGTCGGCTCGACCGTCACCGGGGTCAACACCTCGACCCACCCGTCCCTGGTCGTGTACGTGGGCCCCGAGATCAACGGCGCTCCCGCGGAGAGCGCGAGGAGCGCCGGTCCGGCAGGCATCCGTCTGGTGCGCCCGAACATCTCGACCTCCACACCGCCGCCGGAGAGGTCCCGGTCCGCTACGAGCGCGACGATGCGGTTCTGCTCCAGCTTCTGGGTGAGCTGGCGGCCGACGTGGTCGCTCGCGAGATCGATGATGTCGATCCCGAGCAGGCGTCGATGCTCGACGAAGAGCTCGAAGAGCCGGTCCGGCTTCAGGTGCTCAGCGACCGACACGACCGGTGCGACCCGGAGCCCCATCGCCCGGCCGCCCACGTCCCAGTTTCCCGTGTGCGGGAGCGCGATGATGACGCCCTTCCCGTCCGCCAGTCCCTTCTCGACGTGCTCGGCTCCCTCGAACCGGAACGACTCCATCACCCGCTCGTCGCTCCAACCGAGGACGTTGAACGTGTCGAACCAGTACCGGGCGTAGAGGGCGAACGCCTCGCGCGTGGACGCCTGGACCAACGGGTCGTCCACCGGCCGCCCCAGCACCTGCGCTTGGTTGGCGCCGACAGTGGCACGCGCTCCCGGAGCCAGGCGGTAGGCCAGACCTCCCATCGCCCGGTAGAAGGCTCGGCCGCTCTTCGCCGGAAGGATGGGGCCGAGCCAGCTCATGAAGCGGTAGATGAGGTATGTCGCGGTCTCGGCGGCCCGTCGCCGGGTGTTCACGTCGCCCGCTCCTCTTGCGCGACCTGTCCGGCTCGCACCACCGCGGCCAGGCCCGACATAACGGCGACCGTCCACACCGCCCAGGTCCATCCGAAGAACAGGAAAGCGACGACCAGCAGGTATCGAGCCCCGCGCGTCACGTGCCGCTCCTCCACCGAATACCCGAGCGCCGCGCCTCGAGCCCTGATGTAGCCCGCCACGAACGAGAGGCTCACCGCGGCGAGCGCGGCGACCGCCACCGAGGAGCTCCCGTCGCGCGCGACCCACGCGATCCCGGACAGGACCGCGGCATCCCATGCCCTGTCGAGCAGATCGTCGAGCATCCGGTCGGTCGGGCCGCCGGCGCCGTGGTTGGCACGATGGCCCCCGAGCAGAAGCAGCGCCCCGGAGGCGCCGGCGGCCCACGCGGCAGGACGGGCCTCCCGCGCGACCACGAGCCATCCCGCCCCGGCCGCGAGCGCACCCCCGGCGACCAGGACCGAGCGAGTGATCGCGGTGCCGGGCGGCTGGCGTTCGAACCTCAGCAAGCTCCGCATCGCAGGTCGGGCGAGCGTAGCAACTCTGTAGGATTCCACGTCTCTTGGACCCCTCGTCATCGAAGGAGCTCCGTTGAAGACCTACGACGCGAAGGACATCCGCAATGTCTTGCTGGTCGGACACGGAGGCTCCGGGAAGACGACCCTGTTCGAGGCGATGCTGTTCGCTGCCGGCGCCATCACCCGCATGGGAACCGTCGAGGACGGCAACACGGTGTCCGACCACGACCCCGACGAGCAGCGACGTCAGATCTCCGTGTCGCTCGCGATGACGCCGATCGAGTGGGAAGGCGCCAAGATCAACGTGCTGGATGCCCCGGGCACCGCCGACTTCGTCGGTGATGTGCGCTCGGCGGTCCGAGCCGCGGACGCCGTGATCGTGGTGGTCTCCGCGGTCGACGGCGTGGAGGTCCAGACCGAGTTCGCGTGGGAGCTCGCCGTCCAGGAGGAACTCCCTCGCGCGATCTTCGTCAACAAGCTGGATCGCGAGCGCGCCGACTTCCAGGCGACGCTCGACCAGCTCGTGTCCTCCTTCGGGAACCAGGTGGCGCCGTTCGAG
This sequence comes from Actinomycetota bacterium, assembly GCA_050998695.1. Lineage (GTDB taxonomy): Bacteria > Actinomycetota > UBA4738 > UBA4738 > HRBIN12 > JAJNBA01. Next base: position 3,428 of record JBPCPX010000115.1, on the reverse strand, counting down.
CTCCCGATCGGCGCGGAGAGCGAGTTCAACGGCATCGCCGACCTGCTCCACGAGAAGGCAGACCTCTACCCGTCCGGTCCCAAGGCGGAGGAGTCCGAGTGGCCCGACGAGATCCACCAGATCGCAGACCCCGCCCGAGAGAAGCTGATCGAGGCGGTCGCGGAGTCCGACGACGCGCTGATCGAGCAGTACCTCGATGAGGGCACGCTCCCCGAGGCCGTCATCACGCAGGGAGCGAAGGACGGCTTCACGAACGCCCGGCTCGCACCCGTCTTCGTCGGCTCGGCCTCCAAGGCGATCGGGATCGACCGGCTGCTGGACTTCATCGTCGAAGAGTTCCCCTCACCATTGGATCGCGCGCCGATGAAGGTCGTCGCGAAGGACGGCGCGGAGAAGGAGCGAACGTGTGACTCCGACGGGCCCCTGACGGGCTTCGTGTTCAAAACGCTCTCGGACCCCTTCGTCGGGCACATCACGATGTTCCGGGTGTTCAGCGGGAGGGTTCGACCCGACTCGTCGGCACACAACTCGACGCAGGGTACGGACGAACGGATCGGGCAGCTCTTCGCCCTGAAAGGGAAGGAGCACGAGAGCGTCTCCGAGGTCCCCGCGGGCGACATCGGTGCCGTCGCGAAGCTCCCGCACACGCACACCGGCGACACCTTCGCCACGAAGGACGACCCGGTCCAGCTGTCGCCGGTGGAGCTTCCCGAGCCTCTGCTCGCGTACGCGATCTCGCCCAAGACCAAGGGCGACGAGGACCGGCTCGCGACCGGGCTGTCGCGCCTCCGCGAGGAGGACCCGACCTTCCGCGTCGCCCGGAACGACGAGACACATCAGACGGTGGTCTACGGGATGGGCGAGGCGCACCTCGGCGTGCAGATCGCTCGGCTGAAGGCCAAGTTCGGCGTCGAGGTCGAGACGAAGCCGGCGAAGATCGCGTACCGGGAGACGATCCGCGGCAGAGCGAAGGCGCAGGGCCGCCACGTGAAGCAGTCGGGCGGTCACGGCCAGTACGCGGTGTGTGAGATCGAGATCGAGCCGCTCCCCCGCGGAGAGGGCTTCGTCTACGAGGACAAGATCTTCGGCGGTGCCATCCCCCAGCAGTTCATCCCCTCGATCGAGAAGGGCATCGTGAAGACGATGTCCGAGGGCGTGCTCTCCGGGAACCCGATGGTCGACATCAAGGTGACGCTCGTCGACGGGAAGTTCCATGCGGTGGACTCTTCCGATATGGCCTTCCAGATCGCCGGCTCATTGGCGCTGAAGGAAGCGGTCGAGCAGGGCGGCGTCGCCCTTCTCGAGCCGGTGGTGCAGCTCGCGGTGACGGTCCCCGAGTCGTTCACGGGCGACATCATGGGAGACCTGAACGCCAAGCGCGGCAAGATCCAGGGCATGGACCAGATCGGCGGCGGCAAGCAGGTCATCAACGCTCTGGTGCCCCAGGGCGAGGTCGCCCGTTACGTCATCGACCTCCGGTCGATGACGGGCGGGCGCGGGGCCTTCTCGATGACCTTCTCCCACTACGACGAGATGCCGCAGCAGCTCGCGCAGAAGGTCATCGACGAGTACCAGCGCGCCCGCGAGGAAGCGCACAAGAAGTAGCGCCCCTGCCGGCTCGGATCTATCGGCGGGATGCTCGGAGCCTTCCTCGGGGTCAGTCGTCACGGCACGGAGTGGAACGGTCATCACCCCCCATGAACCCCTTCCCCCGCCGGAAGGTTTACGTCGTGGGCACCGTACCCTTCCTCTTTACCTCAGGGCAGTAGCTTCGCTCGGCGTGTCAGGGCGCCGAGTCGGCGAGGAACGGGAGGACCAGCTCTTCGAAACGTTCGGGCTGACGCATGTTCACCACGTGGTCCGATCCTTCGACGACCACCTTCCGCGAGCCGATCACTTCCCGAACCAGGAAGTCGGCGAGCCGCTTCATGTCCGGAGGATCGTGCTCCGCCTCGAGGATCAGCGTCGGGATGTCGAGCTCCGTGAGGCGGTGGGCAGCGGGCGGGTCCAGTGGCTCCTCGCCGCTCTCGTCCATCAGGATCTCGTGCAGGTTGTCGAACGCGATCTCGCGGATCCTCGCACCGGCCTCGTCCGACGTCCCGAGCGGTGCCCAGATCTCGAGTCGGAGCTCCTGGGCGCGCTCGAGGTCGCCGGCCTCGATCGCGGCCTCGATCGGTCCGTCTCGCTCCGCCCACCATTCCTCTTCTTCTTCGGTGGCCTCGAAGCCGCCGAGGCCGGTCGCCACCGGGACCAACGCCCAGACCTGCTCCGGATGCACGAGCGCATAGTCCAGCTCGATCCCACCGCCCATCGAGCAGCCGACCAGAGCGGTCAGGACGACTTCGTTGGCCTCGAGGAGCACCTCGAGATCGCGCACGTGCGAGTACGTCGCTCCCGGCTCGGGACGGCTCGACTTCCCGTACCCGCGGACGTCGTACCGAAGGACCCGATACCCCGCGTCGACGAGGGTGCGGAACTCCCGATCCCAGGTCCGCATGTCCCACAGCCCCGGATGTATGAGAGTGACCGACGGTCCCTCGCCTGCGATCTCGAAATGGAGCTTGGCGCCGTCGGGAAGGTCGACGAAGCTCACTCGGCGAACCTCGGTGCGAGGCGCCGCGCGGTCTCGGCGACGAGCTCGGGCAACACGATCGTCTCTCCCACGACCGGCATGAAGCTCGTGTCCGCGCTCCACCGTGGGACCACGTGCCAGTGCAGGTGGTCCGGTACGCCGGCGCCCGCGATGCGTCCGAGGTTCATGCCGATGTTGAAGCCGTGCGGGGCGTACTCCTCCCGGAGCGCCTTCACCGAACGTCGCATCAGCCGCTGGAGGTCCAGACCCTCTTCGTCATCCAGGTCCTCGAGGTCGCCCACATGCCGGTTCGGGATCACCAGGATGTGGCCGGGGCTGTACGGGAACTTGTTGAGGACCACGAAGCCCAGATCTGAGCGAGTGAGCACCCGCTCGGACTCCTCGCCACGCTGGATCCGGCAGAAGATGCACTCGCTGCCCTCTGGCTCGTCCTTGCTCGCCAGGATGTACTCCATGCGCCAGGGACTCCAGAGGCGCTCCATCTAGAAGGTGCTTTGTGCGGGCGCGCGGGACCGTGCCTCCTCGGCGAGGGTCGACACGATCCGGTCGAACGGCACGCCGGCGTGCTCCTCCCCCGACCGGTCGCGGACGGTGAATGTCCCCGCCTCGAGGTCTCGATCGCCCACGACGACCATGTACGGGGACTTCATCAGCTGCGCCGCCCGGATCTTCTTCCCGACCGTTTCCTTCGTCTCGTCGATGTGCACGCGGAGTCCGGCGGCGCGCGCCGCCACCGCGAACTCCTGGCAGTTCGGGACATGTCGGTCGGCCACCGGGACGAGCCCGAACTGCTCCGGCGAGAACCAGAAAGGGAACACGCCGCCATCGTGCTCTA
>JBPCPX010000098.1:0-11427 GCA_050998695.1 Actinomycetota bacterium | reverse complement strand
AGTGAAACGGGTCACATGTGACCAGGATTTTCTCGAGAGCTACCGTAGAGAGCCCTCGGGCGGGGCCAGAGCTTGAGTACTGCCCCTGCGCAGCGACGATCGATGGGAATGAGTGAGCCCCCGTGTGATGCGGGTTGCGCAGCGATCTCGCTCGAACGATCCCGGGTAGATCGACAGGTCGGCCTCAACGTCCGCCTCTACGAGCCCGCCGAGCGTACTCTTGCTCCGTGGATCGGCGGATCTTCGGACTCGAGAACGAGTACGGCGTTACCTGCACCTTCAGGGGGCAGCGCCGCCTGTCTCCCGACGAGGTTGCCCGGTACCTGTTCCGAAGGGTCGTCCACTGGGGACGTTCCTCCAACGTCTTCCTCGAGAACGGCGCTCGGCTGTACCTGGACGTGGGCTCCCACCCGGAGTACGCCACGCCGGAATGCGACGACGTCGAGGAGCTCGTCGCGCACGACAAGGCGGGGGAGCGCATCCTCGAGGCGCTCCTCGCCGCCGCGGAGATGCGCCTCCATGAGGAGGGCATCTCCGGCCAGGTCTACCTCTTCAAGAACAACACCGACTCGGCCGGGAACTCCTACGGCTGCCACGAGAACTACCTCGTGGCCCGACACGGGGAGTTCGCCCGCATGGCCGACGTCCTGATCCCGTTCTTCGTTACCCGCCAGATCTGGTGCGGCGCAGGCAAGGTCCTCCATGGGCCTCGAGGCGCTCAGTACTGCATCTCGCAACGCGCCGAACACATCTGGGAAGGCGTCTCCTCGGCCACCACGCGCTCTCGGCCCATCATCAACACGCGTGACGAGCCGCACGCCGACGCGGAGCGATTCCGACGACTCCACGTGATCGTGGGCGACTCGAATATGAGCGAGTGGACCTCGTTCATGAAAGTGGGCATCACCGATCTCGTTCTGCGGATGGTCGAGGGCAACACGGTGATGCGAGACCTGACCCTCGAGAATCCGATCCGCGCGATCCGTGAGATCAGCCACGACACCACAGGCACGCGCAAGGTGAAGCTCGCGAACGGACGGGAGCTGTCGGCGATCGAGATGCAGCAGGAGTACTTCGAGAAGACCTCCCGGTTCCTCGAGCGGCGAGGGACCGACGAGACGTCGAAGCTCCTCCTCTACGAATGGGGAGAGGCGCTCGACGCGATGAGCGCCGGCGACCCAGAGCGCCTGGGACGCAAAGTCGACTGGATCACCAAGCGCCTGTTGATCGAGCGCTACATGGCGAAGCACGACCTGTCGCTCGCCTCGCCGAAGGTGGCGCTGCTCGACCTTACCTACCATGACGTGAACCGCGGGCGGGGCCTCTACTACCTCCTGGAGAAGGCGGGGAGGGTAGAGCGGGTTGCGTCGGAGGCGGACATCTCGAAGGCGATGCGCGAGCCACCGCAGACGACCCGGGCGAAGTTGCGCGGCGACTTCATCCGCCAGGCGAAGGCGAAGCGCCGAGACTACACCGTGGATTGGGTGCATCTGAAGCTCAACGACCAGGCGCAGCGTACCGTCCTGTGCAAGGACCCGTTCAAGTCGGTGGACGAGCGGGTCGATCAGCTCATCGCCCACATGTGATGCCGGTGCTCGAGGCGCTGATCGACGTGGTCGCGATCGGCATACCGGAGTTCGCCGGTGAGTTCCTCACCGACCTGTTGTTGCGAGGCGGGCGAAGCCGCTGGCAGCGTGTCGCGATGGGGGACAGGAAGCGCGCCGAACGCGAGGTCAGGTTCCTGAGGCGGAATCACGTCTCCGCCTGGATCAAGCCGGCCAGCAAGAACACGTACGAGGTCGTCGTGCGAACAACCCAGGCCGACATCGCCCGCGCGCTTCTGAACGCTCCCGGTTCGGGCGAACCCGGATAGGCGACCCTCCGAAGCTCAGGTCGGCTGACGCCAGCGGCGGTTCTCGGCGGCCACGCGGCCGGCGAGCACCCCGGCCGCCCCGGCCGCCAGGAAGAACGCGGGATCGTCGTCGATCCCACGACCCATCGACCGCACCTCCACGCCTCGTTCGCGGAGTTCCTCGACGGCCGGTCGGCCGTCCACCTCCACGAGCTGGTGGACGTCTTCCAGCTTCCGCGATCGCAACGCGTCCCAGACGGCGGTCCGCTGCTCCTCCGGTTCGAGCGCCGGCACCGGCACGTTCACGGCCACCTTGCAGACGTCGGCAAGGATCGTGAGGGAGTGATGCGACACACCCCGGTGCCGCTCGCGCTCGTCGGCGAAGCTCACACGGAGCGCAGGGATCGGCCGGCCGTCGAGCGTCGCGGCGGCCATCAGAGCGTGCCCGCTCGCCAGGGCGGTCACCCCCCAGCTCGTCTCGGTGCCGAGATTCCCGGGTCCGTCGGCGACGACGATGATCTCGGCGTGCAAGAGCTCTCTTGCCGCCAGCAGCCCCGTCCACACCGTCACGGCTTCGAGCTCACCGCCGAACGCCTGTCCGCACGTGATCCATCCGTCGAGCAGCCCTGACGACCGCAGCTGCTCCACCAGTCGAGAGAAGCCGCCGGGCAGCGCCGCACCGTCGGTCATCACGTAGACCACGCGCGGGTCCGCCGCCCGCTTCGCACCCGCGGCGATCGGCGCCAGCATCGAGTGCAGCGGCGCGCAGACGACGGGCGTCTGAGCGAGCCCTGCCGAGGCCTCCAACAGGTCCGCGTGCGTCTCCTCGACGCTCGCGACGGCGGTCTGGACAGGCGTGTACCGCGCCTTCATGACATGGCCGGGTGGAGCGTCGGCGGGTGACTCCCGCCCCTCCACCGCGATCACGAAGAAGACGCCGCCCGTGCCCAGACCCAGCTCGACCGCCGTCGTATTGAGGAGGACGGGATCGCCGGGCCGGACCTCGCCGCAGAGGTCCGGGTAGGAGATCGCAGGAGCGGACGTCCCGTCGACCTCGACCTCGAGCTCCTGCGCCCCCGGTCGTTCGGCGGTCACGGCGCGAACCACGCCCCGTCGGATGTGGATCACGCGGTGCTCCGGTCGCGTATCACGGCGCCGATATGATGCCGCAACCATGGGGGAGGGGGACCGCGCGGAGCCGCTGGAGCGTCTGCTGAACCTCGTGGGCCTCCTCCTCGAGACACCGCAGCCGCTCACGTTCGAGCAGATCCGCCGGGTGCTCGAACCGTACGGGCAGAGCAACCCCGACACCGCCAAGCGCATGTTCGAACGAGACAAGGACGTCCTCCGCGAGTACGGCGTCCCGCTGGAGCTGGTCGACGTGGACGTGTGGGGCACCGAGCAGGGCTACGTGATCCCGAAGGACAAGTACTACCTCCCGGAGATCGAGTTCGAGCCCGGCGAGCTCGTCGCGCTGCTGGTGGCCGCTCAGAGCGGCGGCCAGGACCCGGCGGCGGAGAGCGGCGCCCGCAAGCTCCTCTACGGTGCCGACGGTGGCGTGCTCGCCGGGCTGGGCGGCGGCCCGCTCGCCTCCGGTTCGGATGCACGCAGCAACCTCGTGCACGCGGCGGCCGAGGCCGCGCAGGAGCTCCGCAGTGTCCGTTTCCTCTACCGAACGTCCCAGGGCAGGACCGGCGAACGAGATGTGGACGCCTGGGCGATGGTGTTCCGAGCCGGGCACTGGTACCTCGTCGGGCACGACCGGGAACGTGACGACGTCCGTGCGTTCCGCCTCTCGCGGATCGCCGGCGAGATCGCCGACGCCGGTGCGGGGTCGGGGCCGCCCGCCGACTTCCGAGCCGCCGACCACGTGGAGGCGGGCCCATGGGTCGCGGCCGGCGACGACCGCGCGGTGGTGCTGTTCTCGCCCGGTCGGGCGTGGTTCGCCGCATCCCAGTTCCCCGGCGCGCGCGAGATCGACACCGAACGGGACGGCTGGGTCGCCATGGAGATCCCCATGGCCGATCAGAACGCCTTCGCGGCCATGCTCCTCGAGTACGGGCCGGATGCCGTCGTCCGATCCCCGGCCTCGTTGCGCGACGCCGTGGTCTCGCGGTTGGAGACCCTCCTTGCCTGAACGGAAGCGCAGCGTGCCGAAAACCTCGGACCGCCTCGGACGGATGCTCGCGATCGTGCCCTACCTCGTGCAACATCCCGGGTCGTCACTGGAGGAGGTCGCGAGCGCCTTCACGATCTCTCCGTCCCAGCTGCGACGCGACCTGGACCTCCTGTTCATGTCCGGGTTGCCGCCGTACGGCCCGGGCGACCTCATCGACGTCGACGTCGACGAGGACGGGCACATCTGGATCTCGATGGCCGATCACTTCTCCCGGCCCTTGCAGCTCACGAGGATCGAGGCCCTCGCGGTGTACCTCCGCGGCACCGAGCTGCTCGCGACACCGGGCATGCCGGACGCACCCTCGCTCGCCAAAGCCCTCGACAAGCTCCGCCGATCGCTGGGTGCCCAGATGCTCCAGGAGACCGACGGGCGGATCGAGATCGCGAGGGGTGGTCGGGCTCCGGAGCATCTCGATGTGCTGCTCGAAGCGGCGCGGTCGCACGTGCGGCTGTCGATCGAGTACTTCGCCGCGTCCACGGGCGAATGGAGCCAACGCGAGATCGCCCCAGAAGAGGTGTTCACCGGCATGGGGCACTGGTACGTGGCCGCGTGGGACATCGATGCCGACGCGGAGCGGCTCTTCCGCGCGGATCGGATCCGGAGCGCGGTGCCGATGGGGGAGACGTTCTCTCCACGCGGTCTGCGAGGCGCCGGGCGCGACCTCTACTCCCCGACGGGCGAGGACGTGGCGGTCCGCCTTCGGTTGCGACCCGCGGCCCGTTGGATCGCGGAGTATTACGCGACCACGAACGTCGAAGAGCGAGATGACGGCGGCGTGGAGCTGACACTTCCCGCCCGACAGTTGGGCTGGGTCGCACGCTTGTTGCTCCGCGTGGGCGACGACGCCGAGGTCGTGGAGCCTCCCGAGCTCCGCGACCAGGTTCGCGATCTCGCTCGGGAGACGCTGACCCGCTACGGCCACAAGGCCTAGTCATACGGGTCTAGCCCCGACAACGCTCCCGATCCTCAAGGCCCGCCGGAACCGGGCCGATAGCAGTCGTGAGATGACCACCATCCGGACAACGTGCCCCCGCTGCGGCGAGGTCGACATGGGCCCCGAAGCGATCTCGCTCTCGGTCCGCTCCAGCGGCCGGGAAGGAAGCTATCGCTTCACCTGCCCGCGCTGCGACGATTCGGTCGAGAAGCGTGCCGACCGGAAGATCGTCGCGCTGCTGGTCTCGGCGGGAGTGGACCTCGAACCGCGAGGCACCGGCGAAGCGGGCGAGACGCTGTTCGATCAGGAGCCCGTCGCGACGATGGAAGCCCTCGAACACGCGATGGACGGTCCGGCGTTCACGATCGACGACGTCATCGAGTTCCATTTCCTCCTCGAGGATGAGCGCTATCTCAACAAGTTCCTCGCCGGCTCCGACGAGTCGTAGCGCCGCTCCGCAGCGAGCATCCCCGGTACCATCCTCTGCATGAGACCCTGGCTCGTCGTGTGGCTCGTCGTCGGGCTCTGCACGACCGTCGCGTTGCTCGTGATGCTCGGGTTCCTCGTTCGCCATGTGATCCTGCTCGGGCGCACGGCGGGGCGCCTGCAGGACGAGCTCCAGCCGATCACCGAGGAGCTTTCCGCCGCGTCGGTGCGGGCCGCCGACACGGCCGCCGGCCTGTCGGGACGGGCGTCCGCGCACGGATCCGTCCCACGCAGGGTCCGCCGATAGAATCCCTGCCGGGCACGTCCCGAAACCCATGCTCAACGTAGGACCCCTCGAGCTTCTCGTCGTCCTCGCCGTCGCCCTGGTCGTGGTGGGGCCCGAACGGCTGCCCGAGCTCGCCCGGTCCGTCGGCCGGGTGCTCCGGCAGTTCCGGGAGGTGCAGGACGAGGTCCGGAGCATGGTGTCGTCCGAGGTCAACGACGACATGCGAGACGCGGCCGACGAGTTCAAGAAGGTCACCGGGGGCATCAAGAAGGCCACCGACGTGAAGGGCGCGGTCCGTCGGGCGGAACGGACGATCCGAGACGAGACGGCCGCCCCGAGGAAACCGCGCAGCACGCCCGCCGTCGATGAGGCCGGTGAGGTCGGGGGAGCGCCCGCCGACCGACTCGTCGAGGATGCGACCCCCTCTCCGCCCCCGCCGACGGACGACACCGAGCCCGAGACCCCATCTCGTCCATGAGAACCCCTCTGAAGTGGCGACGCAAGAGTCCCGAGGAACGCGAGGGCGCGATGTCGCTCATCGACCACCTCAAGGAGCTCCGTCGTCGCCTCTTGATCTGCATCTGGGCGCTGCTCGCGGGATCGGTCGCCGGCTTCTTCCTCTACGAGCCCGTGATGCGGCTCATCAAGAGCCCCTACTGCGACTTCCTCCGCGATCACCCCGATAAATCTCCGTTCGCGCAAGAGGGATGCTCGCTGATCTTCCTGGGGGCGATCGACGGGTTCCTGATCACCGTGAAGGTGATCGTGTTCCTCGCGCTCCTGGCGGCGTTGCCGGTGCTCCTGTACCAGCTCTGGGCGTTCATCGTGCCGGGCCTCACAGCACGAGAGCGCAAGTGGGCGATCCCGTTCGTGGCGCTCTCGGTCCTCCTGTTCCTCCTCGGAGCCCTCGCGGCGTACCTGACGCTCCCGAAGGCCCTCGACTTCCTCCTCGGCGTGGGAGGTGACTTCGTCAACCCTCTCCTGACCGTCGACAAGTACATCGGCTTCGTGATCTTCACGATCCTCGCATTCGGGCTCGGATTCGAGTTCCCGATCCTGCTCATCTCGCTCTCCGCGGCGGGGGTCCTCACGAACGAGACGATGCGGAGGTACCGGCGGCAGGTGATCCTCGGCCTCGCGATCTTCGCGGCCATGATCACACCCAGCCCTGACCCGATCTCGATGCTCGCGCTGTTGATCCCGCTCTACGTCTTCTACGAGGGAGCTATCATCGTCAGCCGCCTGATGAAGCGATAGGACGAAGGACCATGGCGATCAAAGGCAAGGGACGAACGAGAACCAGGCAGTCCGTGCGCGCCCCGAGGCGTGGGCCGGTCCCCGTCCCGGTGCCGGTCGCGCGACGCCGTGGCGTCCAGGTCATCGCCGCATTCGTCGCCGGCCTGTTGGTGTTCTTGGGAGGGGTGTGGCTGACGAACGGACTCCGTGCACAAGAGACCTCTGAGCGCGACCGTGAGCAGGAGCTCCTGCGGCGACGGGCGGGCGCGGCGTGGGAGGACCTGGTCACGACCGAGGTCGGCACGATCGGCCAGGTCGCCGAGGGCCGGCCACCGGTGCTCCTGCCGGAAGTCCGCGAGGTCATCTCCGGGCTCGCCGAGGACACGCCGAAGGGCGCAGCCGACACGCTGGGGACGGCCGCGGAAAGCGCCAAAACGGCGATGGATGCCATCGAGGCGTACGAGCTCTCGATCTCCCTCGCCGACAAGGGCTTCGACCAGAGCCAGGTGCTTCGATTCCTCTCCGCCAGGGACGAGCTGCTCACGGCGATCGAGTTCTCCCGCCAGGCAGCGCTCGTCGGCGTGCTGGCGGTCGATCTCGAGGGGAAGGGACGCCGTGCGGCGCTCGCTCGTGCCGAAGCTCTCTTCGCGGATGGCGACGCGGCCCTGCTCCGCTTCCAAGCCCATCACACCGAGGCCCTCGCCGCCGCCGGGATCATCCGGCAGCCCACCATCCCGGGCGCGTAGCCCGTGGAAGATGCTCCCGACCTCGTCGTGGTCGCCAACCCCGCGGCGGGACACGGGAAGGCCGGGCGTCTTATCGGCAAGGTGACCACGACCCTTCACCGTCTTCGGGTGCCGCACGAGATCCGCATCGCGGAGTCCGGGTCCGACCTCGAGCGGCTCGCTCGGGCCGCGGCCAACGGGGGAGCGCGGATCGTGGCCGCGCTCGGTGGCGACGGCACCGCCTCGATCGTCGCCAACGGGATCCTCGGCAGCGGCGCCGCGTTGGCGGCGCTCCCCGCGGGGACCGGCGACGACTTCGCCAAGGCGATCGGAGCGGGGAAGCTGGGCATCGCTGTCGAGCTCCTCGCGAACCCGAAGATCGTCGACCTCGACGTGATCGAGGTCACGACGGGGGCGGACAAGAGGAGCTTCGTGAACATCGCCGGTGCCGGCTTCGATTCGGAGGTGAACGAGACCGCGAACGGCATGACGGTCGATCTCGGGGCGACCGGCACGTACATCGCCGCATTGCTGAAGACGCTCTCCCGCTACTCGCCGGCGGCGTTCACGATCCAGATGGACGACGAGCGGATGGAGCTGGACGCGATGCTGGTCGAGGTAGGAAGCGGCCGATGGACCGGGGGAGGGATGAAGGTGCTTCCGAACGCCGTCATGAACGACGGTCTGCTGGACGTCTGCATCGTCGAGGCGCTCTCGAAGCCGGCGTTCCTCAGAGCGTTCCCGCGCGTTTTCCTGGGCTCTCACACGACGCATCCGAAGGTGCGTATGCGTACGGGCACCCGGGTCCAGGTCGAGGCGGACCGACGCGTCCTGGTGTATGCGGACGGAGAGCTGGTCGGCTCGCTCCCCGCGATCTTCGAGGTACGTCCCGCGGCCCTGCCGGTGGTGGTCGGGCCCGACGCCAAGGGCGTACGGTGAGCGCATGACCACCGGCCTGCTCCTGATCCATGCGTTCCCGTTGGACGCCCGCATGTGGGAGCCGCAGCTGGCCTCCCTCGGAGCGCGTCTGCCGATCGTCGCACCGCACCTCCCCGGTTTCGGGGGCACCGAGGGTCCCGAGGTCCTCACGATGGCGCTGGCGGCCGAGCATTGCGTTCGAGCGCTCGACGAGGCGGGGGTCGACACCGCGATCGTGTGCGGGCTCTCGATGGGCGGCTACGTCGCCTTCGAGCTCTGGAGGGCCGCCCGGCCGCGCATCTCCGCCCTGGTGCTCGCGAACACCCGGGCCGAGCCGGACCCTCCGGAAGGCTCGGCCGGGCGGCGCGCCCTCGCCGAGCGCCTGAAGAAGGAGGGCCACGGCTTCCTCGTGGAGGAGCCACCGCCGCTCCTCGCGGAGGATGCGCCCGCGGAGCTCCGGGAGCGCGTGAAAGCCATGATCGCCGACCAGACGCCGGAGGGGGTCGCGGCCGCCGCGCTCGGGATGGCGGAGCGCCCGGATTCCGTGCCGGACCTCCCCGGTATCGACGTGCCCACCCTCCTGATCACCGGCACGGCCGACCGGCTGATCCCGCCCGACGTGACCGCCGGCATCGCGGGCCGCGTGCCCGGCGCGGAGCTCCTCCGGATCGAGGGCGCCGGACACATCTCCAACCTCGAGGCTCCCGAGGCGTTCACCACCGCGCTCGACGGCATGATCCCACCCGTGGTGGCCTGAGGCACCGCACCGCACCGCACGCACCGCACCAGCCCGGCCGGTCAGGAACCCGCCCGTAGACTGGCCGCACCGTGGCCACCCCTGAAGAGTTCGCGCAGCAGTTCCCGTTCGAGCTGGACGGCTTCCAGCGGGATGCGATCGACGCCGCGCACCGAGGGCTGTCGGTGCTCGTCGCGGCCCCGACCGGCTCGGGGAAGACCGTCGTCGCCGAGTTCGCGATCGAACGGGCGCTCGACCGCGGGGGGAAAGCCTTCTACACGACACCGCTGAAGGCCCTCTCCAACCAGAAGTTCGGGGATCTGGTCGCGAAGCATGGTGCGGGCACGGTGGGACTACTGACGGGAGACAACGCGATCAACCCGGAGGCGCCGATCGTCGTCATGACCACCGAGGTGCTTCGCAACATGCTCTACGAGCGCTCCTCGACCCTCACGGGGCTCCTGTCGGTCGTGATGGACGAGGTCCACTACCTGCAGGACCCGTACCGAGGCGCCGTCTGGGAAGAGGTCCTGATCCACCTGCCGCCGTCCGTGAGCGTGGTGGCCCTCTCCGCGACGATCTCCAACGCAGAGGAGTTCGGTGACTGGATCACCACCCTCCGCGGTGACACGCGGGTCGTGATCGAGGAGCGCCGTCCGGTGCCGCTCGAGCACCATTACCTGGTGGGCCCCCGCCTGCATCCGATGCACGTGGAACAGGACGGCATCCTCCTGCCGAACCCGTACGTCGTCTCGTTGGATCAACACGAGCTGAAGACCAAGACCTACTACCGGCGGGGCTCGGGCCTTCCACAGCATCAACGGATCTCCCGGCCGCGCGAGGGCCACCGCAGGGTGTACGTCCCCCGGCGTGAAGAGGTCGTCGACGTGCTCGAGAAAGAAGGGATGCTCCCCGCGATCTACTTCGTGTTCAGCCGATCGGGCTGCGACAAGAGCGTGCGATGGATGCGAGACGCGAACGTGCGCCTCACGACGAGAGAGGAGGCGGCCATCATCCGGGACAGGGCCGAGACCCGGGCCGCCTGGGTCGACGAGGACGACCTCGTCAGTCTCGGCTTCTACGATTTCCTCGAATCCCTCGCCACGGGCGTCGCCGCTCATCACGCCGGCATGCTCCCGATGTTCAAGGAGACCGTGGAGGAGCTCTTCCAGGAAGGGCTCGTGAAGGTCGTGTTCGCGACCGAGACGCTCTCGCTCGGCATCAACATGCCCGCCAAGAGCGTGGTCATCGAGGACCTGTGGAAGTTCCAGGGCGAGCGGCACGAGCTGGTCACCCCGGGGGAGTACACCCAGCTCACCGGCCGGGCGGGCCGGCGAGGGATCGATGCGCTCGGCCACGCCGTCGTGATCTATCAGAAGCAGGTCCCGTTCGAGCGGGTGGCCGGGCTCGCCGCGACCCGTACGTACGACCTCGCTTCCTCGTTCCGCCCCTCGTACAACATGGCGGTCAACCTGGTGCGCAACTACACGCCCGAGCAGGCGCATCACCTCTTGAACTCCTCGTTCGCCCAGTTCCTCGCGGACCGGGGCGTGGTCGCCCTCGAGCGCTCCCGCCAGCAGGATCTCGCCACGCTCGAGGGCTACCGCACGAACATGGTCTGCCACCTCGGCGACTTCGAGGAGTACTGGGGATACCTCGAGAAGGCGCGGCAGCTGAGGGAGGAAGACCGACGGAACCGAGACCAGGGACGCCGAGACGAGGTCCGCGAGGGCGTTGCTCGGTTGCGCCCCGGCGACGTCGTGTGGGTCCCCCGCGCTCGACGCCGAGGGGTGGCGGTGGTGGTCTCGTCACGCGACGGCAAGCCCACAGTGCTCGCGCAGGATCGCCAGTTCTTCCGGCTGAACGACCGCGACTTCGAGGATCCGCCGCACGTCCTGACGAGGATCCCTCTGCCGAAATCCGGTAGCGTTCGCAACCCGCGGTTCCGCCGGGACGTGGCCGCCAGGCTCGTCGCACTCGACGTGAAGGCGGGGGGAGGGCGGCGACGGGGGAGAACCGATCCCAAGGTCGAGCGTGAGGCCGCCCGTGTCGAGGAGCTCGCCGCGGCACACCCGTGCCGCAGGTGTCCGGAGCGGGCGAAGCACGAGCGGTGGGCGATGCGCGCGAGCGAGCTG
>JBPCPX010000087.1:0-3106 GCA_050998695.1 Actinomycetota bacterium | reverse complement strand
CGGTCGTTGCCGAGCAACGGAGCGAGACGCCGCCGGATCCCGAGGTTGACCCGTGCCTGCGGGTCCTCCGCGTACACCCGATACATGTAGTCCCGCTCCTCGTCGGTCACCATCTCGAGGGTCAGCTCGTCGTGGTTGCGGAGGAACGTCGCCCACTGCCCGCTCTCGGGGATCGGTGGCGTCTGGTTCAAGATGTCGATGAGAGGGAAGCGATCCTCCATGCGGTTCGCCATGAACATCCGCGGCATCAGCGGGAAGTGGAACGCCATGTGGCACCGGTCGCCGTTCCCGAAGTAGGCGACGGCGTCCTCCGGCCACTGGTTGGCCTCGGCCAGGAGCATGCGGTTCTCGAACTTCCCGTCGACGTGATGGCGCAGATCGGTCAGGAACTCGAGCGTCTCCGGGAGGTTCTCGCAGTTCGTGCCCTCTCGTTCGAACAGATAGGGGACGGCGTCCAGCCGCAGCCCGTCGACGCCGAGGGCGAGCCAGAAGTCGACGACGTCGAACATCGCCGCTCGTACCCGCGCCTCGTCGAAGTTGAGGTCCGGTTGGTGGGAATAGAAGCGATGCCAGTAGTACTGCCCGGCCACGGCATCCCACGCCCAGTTCGACGATTCGAAGTCGCCGAAGATGACGCGGGCGTCGGGATAGCCGTCCGGCGTGTCCGCCCAGACGTAGAAGTTGCGTTGCCACGACTTGGGTTTGGCGGCGCGGGCTCGTTGGAACCAGGGGTGCTCCTCCGAGGTGTGGTTCATCACCACCTCGGTGATCACCCGAAGGTCCCGCCGGTGGGCCTCGCGCAACAATGTCCGGAAATCTCGCATCGTCCCGTACGCGGGGTGGATCGCCTTGTACGCGGCGATGTCGTAGCCGTCGTCGCGGAGGGGCGACGGGTAGAAGGGGAGCAGCCAGACGGCCGTCGCGCCGAGGTCTCGGATGTGATCCAGTCGTTTCACGAGACCGGCCAGGTCGCCGACACCGTCGGCATTGCTGTCCTGGTACGCCCGTACGTGGAGCTCGTAGATCACGGCGTCCTGGTACCAGCGGGAGGCGGGCGCTCCGAGCGCCGTCACGCTCAGGGGCTGCGGCGACTCGGCGGGAGACGTCTCGGCGCGGGTCCGCGCACGAGCCGTCACGGAGCGGGACTCCCGGCCTCGATCGCGAGCACGTGTCCCGGCTGATGCCCGGGATGCAGCTCGACGAAGTTCCGAGCACCCGACCACGCGAAGGACTCACCCGTCAGGAGGTCGCGCGCGACGAAGGGGGCGTCCCAGGCCATCCCCAGCTCGGGCATGCGCAGGTCGACCCAGCCAGACCGTGGTTGCTCCGGATCGAGGTTGACGATGACGACCACGGGATCGCTCCCGCCGGGGAGCGTCTTGCTGTAGGCGACCATCCGATCGTTCTCGACCGGATGGAAGCGCAGCGTCCGGTCGTGCTGGAGCGCCGGGTGCTCCCGGCGGATCAGGTTCACGCGGGCGATCAGCTCCCGCATGCCGGTGGCCGCGACCGCCTTGCGGAAGCGGCGCTGATACTTCTCGGAATCGCGGTACTCCTCCGAGCCGGGCTCCCTCGGCGCGTGCTCCATGTGTTCGAACGCGGGCCCGTAGATCCCGTAGTTCGCACCGAGCGTCGCCGCCAGCAGGTAGCGCAGACGGAAGGCCGGTGGCCCCCCTTCCTGCAACTGGTCGGTCAGGATGTCGGGGGTGTTGGGCCACAGGTTGGGTCGCAGGAAGTCACGCACCGGTGTTTGCATCAGCTGGGTCAGGTACTCGGTCAGCTCGACCTTGGTCCGCCGCCACGCGAAGTACGTGTAGGATTGGTCGAAGCCGATCTTGGCCAGGCGTTCCATCACGCGGGGCCGGGTGAACGCCTCCGACAGGAACAAGACGTCGGGGTGGTCCCGCTTCACGTCTGCGAGCAGCCACTCCCAGAAGGGGAACGGCTTCGTATGCGGGTTGTCCACGCGGAAGATCGACACCCCTTTCTCGACCCAGAACAGGACCACGTCGCGCAGGGCTCCCCAGAGCCCGTCGCGGTCCTTCGTCTCGAAGTCGAAAGGGTAGATGTCCTCGTACTTCTTCGGCGGGTTCTCGGCGAACCGGATCGTGCCGTCGGCGCGGTGCCGGAACCACTCGGGGTGCTCTTTCACCCACGGATGATCGGGCGAGCACTGGAACGCGAGGTCGAGAGCGAGCTCCATGTCCTGACGCTTCAGCTCCGCGAGCAGGTGTTCGAGATCGTCGAAGGTCCCCAGCTCGGGATGGATCGCCGTGTGGCCTCCCTCCTCCGACCCGATCGCCCACGGGCTCCCGGGGTCGTCCGCGCCGGCGGTCGTCGTGTTGTTCGATCCCTTGCGGTTGGTCCGGCCGATCGGATGGATCGGCGGAAGGTAGAGGACGTCGAAACCGAGCTCCGCGATGTCCGGCACCAGTGCCGCGGCATCGCGGAGCGTCCCGTGCCGTTTCGGATCGGGGGAGGCGGAGCGAGGGAACAGCTCGTACCAGGCGCCGTGGCGCGCTCGCTCCCGAGCCGCCACGAGCTCGAACTCGTCGGACGCGGCTGTGCCACGGCGCCTGTCCGGGTGCGCGATCATCAGCGCGTTCAGCTCCTCGGACGTGGCGAACGTGGCCGCATCTTCGAGATCACGGCCGCGGAGCCGCGTAGCCGCCCGTTCCAGCGCCTCGGCATCGTCGGCGGCTCCGGCGGGACGTGCGCGCCGCGCTGCCCCGCCGACGATGCCCGCCCCTTCCTTCAGGTCCACGGCCACGTCCTGTCCGGCCGCCAGCCGCTTCTCGAGATCGGAGCGCCACGTCGTCCACGAGTCGATCCAACCCTCGACGCGGAACCGGTACGTTCCCTGCTCCTCGATCGCCAGGTTGCAACGCCAGTGATCGTTGCCCAGGGGAACCATCGGCACGTCCCCTCGGTCGGCATCTTCGTGACCGATCAGCACGCGTGCGGCCGGTTGGTCGTGCCCGTCGGTGAACACGTCGGCCTCGATGGGCACGACGTCTCCGACCGAGGTCTTCGCGGGGAAGAGCCCGCCGTCCACGGCGGGCGAGACATGCTCGATCACGACCCTCGTCAGCTGTGTGCCCGTCGT
>JBPCPX010000102.1:0-8040 GCA_050998695.1 Actinomycetota bacterium | reverse complement strand
CGCGGATCGCCGTCCCGCCGCGCTCGTGCTCACTCCCACTCGCGAGCTCGCGCAACAGGTGAGCGACGCCTTCGAGGACATCGCCAAGGCGAAGGACCTTCGGGTGATGGCGGTCTACGGCGGCACGAAGGTGCGTGAGCAGTCGAAAGGGGTCGGATCGGCGCACATCCTGATCGCTACGCCGGGGCGGCTGGACGACCTGGTGGAGCGCGGGCTCGTCCGCCTGGACGGCGTCGAGATCCTCGTGCTGGACGAAGCCGATCGGATGCTCGACATGGGATTCCAGCCGCAGGTGGACCGGATCGTGCGACGCCTCCCCAAGGACCGGCAGACGATGTTCTTCTCGGCGACGCTCGACGGCGCGATCGGGCGGATGGCGGACGTCTACACGCGGAACCCCGTGCGTCACGAGGTCGATCTCGGGGAGCTGCGGTTCGTCGAGGAGGCCGATCATCGCTTCATCCCGGTCGCGCCGCAGGAGAAGCTCCTGACGCTCGCCCGGCTGGCGTCGGAGGCGGAGGGATCGACGCTCGTGTTCGTGAACACGAAGCGGGCGGTCGACCATCTGGCGCGACAGCTCCGCGCGGAGGGAGTGCCGGTCGTCGCGATGCACGGCGACATGACCCAACAGGCGCGGGAACATGCTCTGCATCGGTTCGAAGAGGGCTTCGTGGGGATCCTCGTCGCGACCGACGTGGCGGCGCGAGGACTCGACCTCGAGCGGATCACCTTGGTCGTGAACTACGACCCGCCGAAGGACGACAAGGGCTACGTCCATCGGGTGGGCCGCACGGCACGTGCGGGCCGGGCGGGTACCAGCATCACGTTCGTCACCCCGGAGCAATTGGGCGACGTCAGCCGCATGGCGGCGAGGCTGGACCTCCATTCGGAGTTCGAGCAGGAGGGGATGAAGGTGGCGCCTCCGCGTGTGGTCTTCAGCGGAGGGGCGAAGGGGAAGCGGAGTAGCCTGCGGCCGCGCCGCCGTCGCTAGTGAGCCTTCAACTGGCTGCGCCGCCCTCCACCACGTGGAGCGCGGCGCGCCGGTGGATCGCGAGGATCTCATCCGCAGCCACGGGGCGCGAGAAGACGTACCCTTGTCCGCGCTCGCACCCGCGCTCCACCAGGGTGCGCCATTCGGCCTCGGTCTCGATCCCCTCGGCGAGGGAGGTCATCCCCAGGTTGGACGCCAACGCGATCATGGCCGAGACCATGCTCGCGTTCTGCTCGTCGCGATCCAGCTCTCGGACGAAGGACCGGTCGATCTTGAGCACGTCGACGGGCATGTATCGGAGCCGGGCGAGCGACGAATAGCCCGTCCCGAAGTCGTCGATCGCCAGCTTGAGCCCGCGAGCGTGCAGCTCGTGCAGGATGCCCAGCGTCCGGTCGGGGTTGGTCATCGCGGTGGATTCGGTGATCTCGACCGTGATCCGGCTCGGATCGATCCCGGACCCGAGGATCGGCGTCACGATGCGGTCGGCGATGTCGTCTTGCCAGAGCTGTCGCGGCGACAGGTTGAAGGAGATGTTCAGCTCGAGACCCTCCTCCCGCCACATCCGGTCCTGACGGCAAACCTCGTCGATCACCCATGCGCCGATCGCGTCGATCAGACCCATCTCCTCCGCCAAGGGGATGAAGTCGCCCGGGGGGACCAGTCCTCCGTTGGGCTCGGGCCAGCGGATGAGCGCCTCCACGCCGATCATCCCTGCGGTCTTCAGGTCGATCAACGGCTGATAGTGCAGCATCCACTGCTCCTGTTCGACGGCGCGCCGCAGGCGCGTCGACAGGGAGAGTCTGACGATCGAGTCGGCGTCGTCCTTGGCATGCAGCACGTAGCCTCCGGGGCCCGAGCGCTTCGATCGGAACATCGCCGTCTCGGCGTTCTTGAGCAGGGTGGGCGCATCCGCGGCGTCCTCGGGGAACAGGCTGATACCGAGGCTGGCGGTGATGTAGAGCTCCGTCTCGCCGATCTCGAACGGGGTGCGCAGCGCCTCCTGGATCCTGAGCGCGACCGACTCCGCAGCCACCGACACGCCTTCGTGACCGCCGGGGACCACCGGTGTCTGATCGAGGTCCGCGATCAGGAGGAGGAACTCGTCGCCACCCGGACGGGCCACGAGATCGGTCTCGCGTGTCGCATCGCTCAACCGCTGCCCGACCTGGACGAGGAGAGCGTCGCCCGCCTCATGGCCGAGGGAGTCGTTCACGAGCTTGAAGTCGTCGAGGTCGACCGTGACGACGACGACACCGAGGTCATGTCGCTTCGCGCGAGCGAGCGCGAGTCCGAGGAGCTCATCGAACATCGTCCGGTTCGGCAGTCCCGTGACCCGGTCGTGATACGCGAGGAAGGCGATGCGTTCCTCAGCCAGTTTGCCGTCGGTGATGTCCAACATCACGCCCTGGATGTACTCGGCATCGCCGTACGCATCCGTGAGGACGATCGCGCTGTCCCGGAACCAGACCGTCCTCCCGTCCCGCGCCAGGAGGCGATACTCGAAGACGAACGGGCCGCCCGACTCCCGCCCTCGGAGGTAGGTCGCCATCGCTTCCTCCCGATCATCCGGGTGCAGGATGTTCTCCCACAGTTGGGGATCCTCGATGTACTCCTGCGGGTGGTAGCCGAGGATGGCGTGGATCTGCGGGCTCACGTACGTCGTCGACATGTTCGCGTCCGCGACGTCGACGTACACGATCGCCGGGATCTGCTCCACCAGTGCTCCGTACTTCGACTTGGCCTCGTGGAGCTCGGCCTGCGTTCTGATGAGCTCGGTGACGTCGAGCATGAGGCCGAGCCAGTGGAGGCGCTGTCCGCCTTCGTCGGCGATCAGGATCGCGTCCTCACGGACCCACACGGTGTGACCGTCCGGATGCACGACCCGGTACTCCGATCGGAACGGCTCGCCGGTGAGGTCCGACCGTTCGCTCTCGGCCACCACCCTGTCGAGATCCTCCGGGTGGATGGCTCTCGCCCACGCGTAGGGCTTGCTCAGGAACTCCTCTCGGGTGATGCCCAAGAGATCGACCACGCTGGGGCTCACGTCGATCATCGGAGCATCCGGGTTCGCCGCGTCGACGTAGAGCACGGCCGGCAGTTGATCGATGATGCCTCGATACCGGAGCTCGAGCTCACGGCCCCGGTCAGCGTTCGCACCGGAGGGTGGGTCGAAGTACCCCTCGCGGGTTGACGATGGGTCCACCGGGGTCGCTTCGATCTCGCTCGTCATGGGTCGGCGCATCGCGGCCGTGAGGGCGGCCGTCTCCTCGTGGAAGCATCGGCCGCACGGGCTGTGGACTTGACTGCCGGTGCACGCCGGCTCCAGAGAGTTGAGTCCCTCGCTAGCAGCCGTTCTCGCTCGGGAGCAAGGGTCGGAACAGGATCGAGAACTTCGCCCCGGCATCCCTCCACGGTGTGAGCTGGTTCGCTCGAGAAGCCGCTTCGCGGACGGTGGCCCAATCGGAGCCCTCGACGACGCCGCACCGATAGAGGCCGGAATCGTCCGCGGCGTCTCCGAAGGTGGCCAGGGCGAGGTCGAGCGGCCACGGGGACGGCTCCTGAGGTAGGTCGTCGACCTTGCGATACTTCCCGATGAAGAGACGGGCTGCGGATGCCTCGTACATGACCTCCTGACCGAGAGATCCGTCGGGGAGCCATGAGTCGAGTGTTCCTAACTTCGTGACCAGCTCCTGGAGTCGGATCCGGGCGCGGTATTCCTCTTCCGGCATCCCTTCCGGGCGCTCGATGAGCTCGGCGAGCCCATAGGCGCGGATGGTTCGATCCACGCCGCCGGCGGAGACCGCGATCACCGTCGTCGGCACGTCCGCGACGTTCATGAACCCCAGATCGTTCAGGTCGCCGGGGATCGTCGCGATGGCATCGAGCACCTCCTGCAGGATCGCCTGGACGCCGGCCTCCTCGACCCGGCGGGACGAGATCGCCGGCAGCGCGGGGGCGGGATAGATCTCGATCTGCGCGCCGGGGAGCACGAGCGTGCCGTCCCCGTAGAGCACGAAGTTCGGGATGCTGGTGTACGTCCATTCGATCGGGACGAATCCCCCCTCGAACTCGACCCGGACGAGCTCGTCGTCGCCAGCGGTGCTGTGGTCGATGTCGTCCCCGGCTCCCGGATCCACCGGCGCGTCGGCGCAAGCGGAGAGCGTGAGGAGGAGCATGAACGACGCAGTGGCGGGTCGGACCTTCATGGTTGCCTCCGGTGTCCGTAGTGCGGCCTTCGACGCTCCGGGCCGACGCCGAGGTTCCTCCTCGACCCCGTCAGTCCGCCCGCCGTACCTTCGCCTCGAGGCCGCGGATCAGCAGATCGAGACCGAACTCGAACTGCTCGTCGGGGTCGCACTCGGCGAAGTAGGGCGAGCATGCCTGTAAAGCCGCGAACTCGTCCGGAAGCATGGCCGCGAGCTCCGCGTGCGCCTTCAGGTGCGCTTCGTCCGCGCCGCCCGCGATCGAGCCGAGCTCCATGATGACGAACCCCTGGATGTAGCCACCGAACGCGTGGAACGCCTGCGCCGTGTCCCGATCCGAGAGCCCGGAGGCTCGCAGGAGCCTGAGCGCGAACTCCATCGGTCGCATCGAATCGATCGAGCGGATCGGACCACGCTGCTCGGCGAACAGTCGCATCACCGCGGGATGCGCCTGGAGGAGCTGTCTCCACGCGCGTGCTCCTCTCTTGCAGTCCTCGACCCAGTCGCCAACGGGCTCGGGGAACTCGAATCCCGCCATGATGCGCTCGCAGATCCCGTCGAGCAGGTCCTCCTTGTCCTCGACGTGGTGGTAGAGGGACATCGCCTCGACGCCGACCTCGCGGGCGACGCGCCTCATGGACACTGCCTCGAGGCCCTCCTCGTCCATCACCCGAAGTGCCGCTTCGATCACTCGATCCCGGGTGAGCGGTTCGCGGCTCCGCGCCTCGTTCGCTTTCACGTCAATGTCCTGTTCTTGCTCGGATCGCGCTTTCAGGGTTGACAGGCTTACGATGTACACCTACCCTCCGTACATCGTAAGCCTACGCTGTACGTTCCGCAAGCATGTGAGAGGGGAGCCTGGAGATGAGGATCAACCCGGAATCGTTCGCAAGGGCCAGCAGCCGTCACCCCTGGCGCACCGTCGTCATCTGGGTCGCTGTGCTCAGCGGGGCGATCGGCCTGGTGGCGGGAGGTCTGTTCGACGACGCGCTCACGAATGCCGTCGACTTCACGAACGAACCGGAAGCGAAGCAAGCCGCGCGGCTCATCGAGGAGCGGCTCCGTGGCGAGGAACCCGATTCGGAGCTCGTCCTCGTGACGTCAGAGACGGCGAGCGTCGAAGACGAGGCATACGCGTCCTATGTCGGCGCTCTTCAGGAGAAGATCCGGGAGCTCGGTGATGACGTCGTGACGAGCGTCGGTAGTTACCTCACGGAGGACGGTCCCGTGTCGGAGAGCGGACGCACGGTGCTCCTTCCGGTCCTCATGGCGAGCACCGACGAGGATGTCCTCAGCGATGACGCGAAGCTGCTCGAAGAGGCGGTCGCCTCGGTCGAGCAGCCGGACGGCTTCGAGACGCACGTCGCCGGTCCGGCGACGCTGTTCAACGAGTTCCAGGAGATCATCGAGGAGGACATCCAGAAGGGCGAGAGCATCGGCGTGCTCGTCGCGCTCATCGTCCTCGTCGTCGTCCTCGGTGCGGTGGTCGCTGGGTTCGTGCCGATCGTGCTCGCCGTCTTCTCCATCGCGATCGCGATGGGAGCGACCGCGGTGGCAGGACTCGCCTTCGACTTCTCGTTCTTCGTGCAGAACATGATCACCATGATCGGTCTGGCGGTCGGCATCGACTACTCGTTGTTCATCGTGGCCAGGTACCGTGAGGAACGGCTCCACGGTCGCGACAAGCACGAGGCGATCGGCCGCGCCGGCGGCACCGCGAACCGAGCGGTGTTCTTCAGCGGGATGACGGTGGTCCTCGCGTTGCTCGGACTGCTGATCGTCCCGAACACGATCTTCCGAAGCCTGGCGGGTGGAGCCATCTTCGTGGTCCTGGTCGCTGTTGCCGCTTCGATGACGCTGCTGCCCGCGATCCTCTCGCTGATGGGGGACAAGGTGAACGCGCTCCGCGTCCGGAGGAATGCCGGTCGTGTCGAGGCGGGGACGGGATTCTGGGACCGTGCCACTCGCCTCGTGATGGGCCGGCCGGTCGTCAGCCTCATCGCGGGAGCCGGTCTCCTCGTCGTGCTTGCCATCCCGTACTTCAGCATCCACACGGGAACGTCCGGGGTGAGCACGCTGCCGGACGACATCGACTCCAAACGGGCGTTCGTCCTGTTGGAGGAGAACTTCGCAGGAGGTCTCTCCGAGCCGGCGCAGGTCGTGATCGACGGCGACATCGAAGCCCCGGATGTGCAGAGCGCGATCGACGAGCTCACCGCGACCGTGACCGACATCGACGCATTCGCCCCTCCGAGTCCGCTCGAGGTGAACGAGGCGGGCGATCTCGCCGTGCTTTCCATCCCGTTCCGGGGGGACATCTACGAGGACGCCTCGGTCCAGGCCATCCGGGATCTCCGGGAGGAGCACGTCCCCGCTGCGTTCGCCGACGCGGATGCTCGCGTTCTGGTGGGCGGGGAAACCGCGTTCAACGTCGACTTCTTCAACCAATCCGACACATACATGCCGATCGTGTTCGTGTTCGTGCTGGGTCTCTCGTTCCTGCTCCTGACTGTCGTGTTCCGGTCGGTCGTGCTGCCGGTCAAGGCGATCCTCATGAACCTGCTGTCCGTGGGGGCCGCCTACGGCATGGTCGTGATGTTCTTCCAGCAGGGTGTGGGACCGGGGTTCGTGAAAGACATCGCCTCGGCGCTGAACTTCATCCAGGCCGAATCGATCGAGGCATGGATCCCGCTGTTCCTCTTCTCCGTCCTGTTCGGGCTGTCGATGGACTACCACGTGTTCCTGCTCACGCGGATCCGGGAGCACTACGACCTGACCGGAGACAACGCCGGAGCCGTTGCGTACGGCCTCCGTACCACGGCCGGCATCATCACGGGAGCCGCGCTCATCATGGTCGCCGTGTTCGGCGGGTTCGCAGCCGGCCGCCTGGCGCCACTCCAGCAGATGGGGTTCGGTCTCGCGGTCGCGGTCTTCCTGGATGCCACGATCGTGCGGACCATCCTGGTCCCCTCGGCGATGAAGCTGCTCGGCAAGGCCAACTGGTACCTGCCACGCTGGCTGGAGTGGCTGCCCAAGCTCGACGTCGAAGGCCATGAGGCCGCGGAGCGACGTGTGGAGGTCCCCGACACGCGCGCGGAGTTGGTGGAAGCGGGGAGCGAGTAGTCGGGCTCCTGCTGCGGGTAGGGTTCGCCCTCGATGGGGGCAGATCACGAGGCGGTTCGGGCGCGGCTCGGGCGTGTGGGCGTGTGGACCTTCGCGTTCGACGCGCTCCGGGCCGTGGACGTTCGTGAGGCGGTCGCCGCGATCGAGAGCCTCGGGTACCCGGCGCTCTGGGTGCCCGAGGGGGGATCGTCGAGGGAGATCCTCGCTCACCTGTCACTTCTCCTCGCCGCGACGCGAGAGATGACGGTGTGTTCCGGTATCGCCAACGTCACGGCGCGCCATCCCGAGGCCATGGCCGGTGGAGGTCGGACGCTCGCGGACGCGTACGGCGAGCGCGTAGTGCTCGGGATCGGGATCGGACACCAGACGACGGCCGGAAGGCGGCGGCAGGAGTGGGAGGACCCCATCGGCCGCATGGTCGCTTACCTGGATGCGATGGACGCGGCCCGCATGGGTCCGGATCCAGATGTCCCTGTGCATCGGCTGATCGCCGCGCTCGGTCCCCGGATGCTCCAGGTGGCGGCGTCACGGGCTCTCGGCGCCCACACGTACTTCGTCCCGGGCGAGCACACGGCGAAGGCCCGCGAGCTCCTCGGGCCAGAGCCGGTGCTCGCCGTCGAGCAGACCGCCATCGTGTCGGGAGAGCCCGCGGAGGGACACGAGAGCGGGAGAGCACGGGGGGGGGAAGGACCCCCGCCTCCCAACCCAGAGAACAAACGGAGC
>JBPCPX010000125.1:0-5152 GCA_050998695.1 Actinomycetota bacterium | reverse complement strand
TGCTGCAGGTACTTGATGTCCGTGTTCATGACTCCTTCTCCACGGCAGGGTGAAGCCCACGTTCCTGCAGCACCAGCGCCAGACGCCTGAGTCCTCGGCTGACGCGCTGTCGTGCGTTCGCCTCGCTGCACGAGAGACGACGTGCGACCTCCGGATACGGAAGCTCCTCGATCACGCGGAATCGGAGGGCCTCGCGGTGATCCTCACGGAGCGTCGCCATCGCTTCCGCGATCGCCCCTCGGATCGGCCCGAAGTCGACGAGGTCTTCGATCCGCTCGTAGTCCTCGGGCGGAAGATCGCGCTCGGGCATCCCGAGGCGGCGGCGCGCCCCCCTGTCCACCCGTCCCGACCGGAAGAACCGGCCGAGCTGGTGCCGCGCCACTCCGTAGATCCACGCCACGCCGTTCGCTCCCGTGTCCCGATAGGTCGTTCTCGACGCGAAGGCCTGCGCGAACGTCTCCGCGGTGAGCTCGGCCGCCGCTTCGGGGTCGAGCGTTCGCCGGGCGAAGTAGCGGAGGAGATCCTCCGCGTGTCGCCGGTACAGCTCGGTGAACGCGCCGGGATCTGCCGCCGACGCCGTGAGGAGCTCGCTGTCGCTGCGCTGGTCCTCCACCTCGTCTCCGATGTGGGTTCACCCGTACCATGCCTCGAACGGAGCGGCTGTGACAGGGGTAGACGCGGTTGGCGAAGGACTCGTTCCCACGACAGAAGGCGCGGACGCGAGGGTTCACCCTCGGCGCGCCTCGAAGCTTCCGCGTCGCCGACGACGGATCGCGCGTCGCGTTCATCCGTTCGCGAGCTGGGAACGACCCCGAGGGATGCTTGTGGGTCCTCGACCTGGCCTCGGGGGAGGAGCGATCGATCTTCGACCCGGCAGGCGAGGAGCACGTCACGCAGGAGGAACGGGATCGGCGCGAACGCATGCGCGAGCAGCTCACCGGGGTCACGACCTACGACGCGGACCCGGGACTGACGATCGCCACGTTCGTCGTCGGTGGACGCGTCCACGTGGCGGATCTCGTCGAGGGCGGCGCCCGAACTTTGGAGGGTGCCGCCGACGGTGCCTTCGATGCGCGGCTGGACCCGACAGGGCGCCGCCTGGCCTACGTCGTTGACGGAACCCTTCACGTGCACGATGTCGCCGACGGGTCGGGACGCGTCCTCGCGCATGACGACGATCCAGACATCTCCTGGGGGGTCGCGGAGTTCATCGCCTCGGAGGAGCTCGAGCGGTATCGTGGCTACTGGTGGTCGCCCGACGGCGAGCGAGTGGTCGCCGCCCGCGTCGACGAACGCCCCGTCCTTACGTGGTACATCTCCTCGCCGGTGGATCCTGCGGCGCCGCCGCGCGCCGTCCGCTACCCGCAGGCCGGGACGGACAACGCGGACGTTTCCCTCGCGGTGCTCGGGCTGGATGGCTCTCGTGTCGACGTCGATTGGGATCGCGATTCCTTCCCCTATCTCGTCAACGTCACGTGGAACGATCGATGTCCGCTCACCCTGCTCGTGCTGTCACGCGACCAGAGGCGCTGGCTCGTACTCGAGGCGGACGCCGGCTCCGGCAAGACGCAGACCTTCCTCGAGGACACCGCTGAGCACTGGCAGACGGTCGTCACCGGTGTGCCGGATCGGCTACGTGACGGGCGACTCGTGTTCGTCGACGAATCAGAGGACACTCGCCGGATAACGCTCGACGGTGAGCCCGCGACCCCGCCGGGGCTCCAGGTCGACACCGTGCTCGACGTCGCTGACGACGTCCTGTTCGCCGCGCACGAGGATCCCACGGAGCTGCACGTGTGGCGCGGCGCGGGCGGCGAGGTGAACGCCGTGCCGGAGCGGCTCACGACCGAGCCGGGCATCCACCTCGCCGCCCGCGCCGCCGACGTCACCGTGATCGTCTCGGAGCTGCTGGATCCACCGCTCAGGCGAGCGCGCGTGCTCCGCGCCGGCGAGCCGGTCGCAGAGATCCGTTCACTCGCCGAAACCCCGCTCATCCGAGCACGTCCGACGTTCGGCATCGTCGGTGACCGAGACATCCGTGTCGCGCTGTTCACACCCCAGGGCGCCGAGCCCGACGCCCCGCTCCCGGTGATCGTCGATCCCTACGGAGGTCCCCATCTCTCCCGGGTGGTCAAGGCGCATCGGGCGTTGCTCGAGCCGCAGTGGCTCGCCGATCAGGGGTTCGCCGTCCTCGTCGCCGACGGGCGCGGGACGCCGGGGCGGGGCATCGAGTGGGAGCACGCGGTGTACCGGAACCTCGCCGGCCCCGTACTGGAGGATCAGGTAGACGCGCTTCACGCGGCCGCCGATCGCTTCGGGTTCATGGACCTCGACAAGGTCGGCATCCGGGGATGGTCCTTCGGTGGGTATCTCGCGGCGCTGGCGGTCCTTCGCCGGCCCGACGTCTTCCACGCCGCGGTGGCCGGTGCGCCGGATGCGGAGCAGGTGCTGTACGACACCGCCTACACCGAGCGCTACCTCGGGCTTCCGCAGGAGGAGCCGGAGGTGTATCGCACGAACTCGCTGATCGGCGATGCGCCGAACCTCGCGAGGCCGCTCCTCCTCATCCACGGACTCGCCGACGACAACGTCTTCGTGGCGAACACGCTACGGCTCTCGCACGCGCTCACCGAGGCGGGCCGTCTCCACTCGGTGCTGCCGCTGTCGGGCATCACCCATATGACGACGACGGAATCCGTGGCGGAGAACCTGCTGCTGCTTCAGGTGCGGTTCCTTCGGCAGGCGCTCGGCCTCGGCGACCCTTTCGAAGGCTGACCGGACCGCTTCGAGCACGCTGCTACGCTCGGCTCGACATGCCCATCATCGTGCAGAAATACGGTGGAACGTCTGTCGACGGGGTCGATCGTCTCCGCGTCGTCGCCGATCGAGTGGTCCGCGCGCGTGAGGCAGGGAACGACGTGATCGTCGTGGTGTCGGCGATGGGGCAGACGACGGACGACCTCGCTCGGATGGCCAAGGACATCGCGCCCGAGCCCGACCCGCGCGAGATGGACATGCTGCTCACCGCAGGCGAGCGGATCGCGATGGCGCTGCTGGGGATCGCCATCAACGAGCGAGGGTGCCGGGCGGCCAGCTACACGGGCTCGCAGGCCGGGATCATCACCGACACCGCGCACGGCCAGGCCAAGATCATCGAGATCCGGCCCAAGCGGATCCTCGAGGCGTTGGACGCCGGCAACGTCGTGATCATCGCGGGCTTCCAGGGGCTCTCCTCCGCCTATGAGATCACGACCCTGGGGCGCGGCGGATCGGACCTCACCGCCGTCGCGATGGCGGCGGCGGTCGGTGCCGAGATCTGCGAGATCTACACGGACGTGGGCGGCGTGATGACCGCCGATCCTCGGCTCGTGCCGACGGCTCGTCTGATCGAGCGGATCGGCTACGACGACATGCTGGAGCTCGCGGCGACGGGGGCCAAAGTGCTCCAGTCGCGCTCCGTCGAGCTCGCGCGGCGGAGCGGTCTCCGGCTCCACGTGCGGTCATCATTCGACGACGAGGCACCCGGCACCTGGGTGCAGGAGGTTGACGAGCAGATGGAAGACGTCTTGATCTCGGGGGTCGCGTTGGAGGTCGACGAGGCGAAGGTGACTTTCGACGGCGTGCCCGACAAGCCCGGCGTCGCGGCGATGCTGTTCAGGTCGGTGGCGAGCGCCGGGGTGAGCGTCGACATGATCGTGCAGAACGTGTCGCACGAGGGGGCCACCGACCTGTCGTTCACCGCTCCGATCGCCGACGTCGCGAGCCTCGAGGCCACGATCGGGGGGATCGCGCAGGAGGTGGGCGCGCGGAACTGGTCGGTCGACGACGGGGTCGCGAAAGTGTCACTCGTGGGAGCAGGGATGAAGAGCCAGCCCGGAGTGGCGGCGGACATGTTCGATGCCCTCGCAGCCGAAGGGATCAACATCGAGATGATCTCGACGTCCCCGATCCGGATCTCTTGCGTCGTAAGGAAAGCAGACGCTCAGCGGGCGCTCGGGGCTGTGCACGCTCGATTCGGGCTGGACGTTCGGGTCGAGATGGCCGATAACTAGAGGGTATGGATCCGTACCCTTCCCTACCGCCCCCACCCCCAGGTCGCGACGCCGAGGTCGAGGAGGCCGCGCCCGAAGGCCCGACCCGTTCCGCGGCCAAGGCGGTCGTCGTCGTCGCGGGGCTCCTCGTCGTTCTCGCGGGAGTCGTCGTGGCGGGGTTCTGGTGGCTCGGAGGGCCGGGTGTGTGCGACCGAAGCACCGTCGAATCGGCTCGATTCGGCTACTGCGTGGTGGCGCCCGGCTGGGAGCTCACGAACGAGGCGGCCCAGGCGGAGCTTCCCTACGACGAGCTCATCAAGCCGGCGGACGCGTCCACGGTACGGATCATGGCGATCCAGCTCCAGACCGGGCAGGGTCTCGAGGAGATCGTGCAGGCGGCGCGCGACATCGCCACGCAGGAGGGGATGACGGTCGGTGAGGTAGTGGAGCGACGCGTCGCGGGCGTGCCCGCCGCCCAATGGGATTTCGTTCTCGACGGAGGGCAGGTCGAGCAGCAGGTCCGCGAGATCGTGTTCGTTCGAGACGGCGCGGCGTGGCGGGTGCAGCTCCAAGCAGATACCGAGGGCTTCGACACCCGGGCCGAGGAGTTCGAACACATCCTCGGCACATGGACGTTCCGCTAGTCCTCAGCCGTCCGACAGTCCCGCCCGGTAGGGTGAGTCCATGGGACTGAAGGTCGCTGTCGTGGGCGCAACGGGCGCCGTGGGCACCGAGATGCTGCGCATCCTCGAGGCCCGCGCGTTCCCGGTCGATGAGCTCGTGCCCTTGGCATCGGCTCGATCCGCGGGACGGACGATCTCGTTCCGGGATCGCGATGTCACGGTGCAGGAGCTCTCTCTCGACGCGCTGCAGGGGATCGATCTCTCCCTCTCAGCAGCCGGGGCGTCGATCGCGCGGGGGTTCGTGCGTGAGGCTGCTGCCGCCGGGACCGTCTGCATCGACAAGTCCTCCGCCTTCCGGATGGAGCCCGACGTGCCGCTCGTCGTCCCCGAGGTGAACCCGGAGGCCCTCGAGGGGGCGCCGAAGATCATCGCGGTTCCCAACTGCACGACGATCGTCGCGATGATGGCGCTCGCTCCGCTGCATCGCGCGGCCGGTCT
>JBPCPX010000106.1:0-7300 GCA_050998695.1 Actinomycetota bacterium | reverse complement strand
ACGAGAGCGATGGGCTGAGCACCGGGACGGGCAGGATCACGGGGACCCGCCCGCGCATCGCACCGAGGCGCCGCATCATCTCCCGGTACGAGAGCACGTCGGCGCCTCCGATCTCCACGATCGTGTGGTGCCCGTCGAGGGTCACCTCGCGGGTCCCGTCCAGGTAGGTGACCACGTCGTCGATCGCGATCGGCTGCGAGCGGGTGTCCACCCACCTGGGTGTGACCATCACCGGCAGCCGTCGCACCAGGTCCTCGAGCATCCGGAACGACGCGCTCCCGGCCCCGATGACCATTCCGGCCCGGAGTTCGAGGACCGCCGGGCCGTGCTCGGCAAGCAGTCGGCCGGTCTCGTGGCGACTGGCCAGGTGCGGAGAGAGATCGGGATCCTCGTCGTCGCCGAGACCCCCGAGGAAGACGATCCGCTCGACGCCGCTACTGACCGAAGCCCGAGCGAAGTTCGCGGCGGCGGTCCGGTCCCGTTCCTCGAACGGCGCGCCGCCTTCCTCCATCGAATGGATCAGGTAGTAGGCGGTCGTGACCCCTTCCGTGGCGGGGCCGACCGTCTCGGGCCGCATCACGTCGAGCTCGACCGCATCCACACCCGGCCAACGGTCGGTGAGGCGCTGCGGATCGCGTCCGGCCACCCGGATCCCGACTCCCGCATCGACGAAGTGCTGAGTGAGGCGGCCCCCGATGTAGCCACTCGCGCCGGTGATCAGCGTCGCGCCCGTAGCGTTCGGTGAGTCGGCGCGGATATCAGGCCGGCCAGACATACGGCAAGTCCTCCTCGACGTTCGGGAACATCGGAGCGTAGTGCTCGGGCATCTTCCGCACGAGCGCCGAGCGGTAGGCGCGGTGCATCTCGTCGCGGCCGAGCCACGGCGGGAGCATCCCGAGCGCCGCGAGCTCCGACTGCGTCCTCACCGGCTCGCCATGCAGGTGCGGAAGGATCTTCTCGCGGACGGTGTCGGCCCGTCCCTTCCGGGTCCACACGTCGATGACCGCGAGGCCGTAGGCGACGAGCGCGGGCTCGTATCCCCGCCACATCCTGGCAACCGGGTGGTTGACCCATCCCCCGCTGGTGCGGTGCATCGCGTTCAGGATCTGCAGCACCTCGACCCGTTGCTTCCCCAGGCGGCGATCGTCGAGGATCTCGGCGGTTTGCTCGAAGTCCGGATAGGGCAGGAACGTCTGCACGGGGCCGTCATACCCCCGGTCGGGAGGTCGCATGCCGGAAGGACATCTCGTGCACCGTCACGCCGGTGAGCTCCGACAGGCGTTCGCCGGCCGCGTGGTCGAGGCGTCGTCGCCGCAGGGCCGGTTCGCGGAGGGGGCGGCTGAGATCGCTCGCACGACGTTGCTCGAGACCGAGGCCTACGGGAAGCATCTGTTCCTCGGCTTCGAAGGCGCCCGCGTCGTCCACGTTCACCTAGGACGGCAAGGCATCTGGCTCTGGCTCGATACGGCCGAGGCGCCCCGCCCGTCGGTCCGCCTCCGGCTGTCGGCCGCCGGCGAGACCGCCGATCTGATCGCCCCGCTCATCTGCGAGCTCGGCGACCGATCGACGAGGGATGACGTCGTCGCTCGCCTCGGACCGGATCCGCTCCGTGACGACGCCGAGGTGGAGCGCGTCCGGACCGCGATCGGCTCGAGCGCGCAGCCGATCGGCGCCCTCCTGCTGGACCAGTCGGTCGTCTCGGGCATAGGCAACGTGCTGCGCGCCGAGATCCTGAACCTCGTCGGGGTGCACCCGGCGACGGGGGGGCACGCGCTCGATCCGGCGGCGTTCGACCCGGTGTGGGAGGCAACCGTGCGCGTGATGCGCCGGGCCGCCGACGAGGGCCGGATCATCACCCGGCGCCCTCCCGGCGTCCCGGTGGAGACGCTCGACGAGGTCGAGGGCCGGTTCGTGTACGGGCGAGAGCGATGCGGCCGCTGCGACACCGCCCTCGAGCACCTCGAGATCGCCGGCCGAGCGATCAACGCCTGTCCGGCGTGTCAGCCACGGGGCGTCGGATGGACAGACCACAGCGTCGCGTAGGCCGCGTCGCCGCTGTGAGACCGTTGTTGACTCGAGCGGCCCACCGGTAGGCTGGCTCAACCCACACGAGGAGGCTCCCCATGAAGCGGTTGCTCGTTATCCTCACGTCTTCTCTCTTCTTGATGCTCTCGCCGATCCACGCCGGTGCTATCACCGGCGGACAAGTGGACACGGACAACGAGTACCCCTTCGTCGGACTCCTCGCGTTCTACGACGAGCAAGGCGAGTACTCGCATCGGTGCACCGGCACCCTCTTGTCGCCGACCGTCGTCCTGACCGCCGCGCACTGCACGGACGGGGCAGCGCTCGTGTACGCCTACTTCCAGGTCACCGTTCCGGACGACTTCCGGGAGAACCCCACGGGGATCAGCGGCACGCCGTACACCCACCCCGACTACAACCCGAACACGCTGGAGAACGACGTCGGCGTCGTGATCCTCGATCGGCGGGTAAGGCTCAGCGAGTATCCGACGATCGCGAACGAGGGTTTCCTGTCGGACCTCAAGGCGAGTCACGAGATCCAGGACGACACTTTCGTCGCGGCGGGTTACGGCGTTCAGACGGGCTTCCCACCTCCGACCCAGATCGTCGACCTCAAGCGCCGCGTCTCGGAGTCGCCGTACGGCGGTCTGACGCAGAACAACCTCCACCTCCAGCAGAACCCGAACTCCACGGACGGGGGCGGCACGTGCTTCGGTGACTCCGGCGGACCACACTTCTGGGAGGACACGCTCATCATCGTCGCGGTGACGAGTTGGGGAGACGCGATCTGTCGCTCGAACGACATGACGCAGCGGATCGACATCCCATCGGTGCTCGAGTTCCTGGCCGAATTCGGGATCAGCCCGTAGGAGGGTAGATCGCACAGAGCGAGGCTGTGCTCGAGCTGGACTAGCTCAGCGCAGCAGGTCGAGGGCGAGCGCGACCGCGTCGTCGACGCTGAGCTTCCTCCCCTCGTCCCGGGCCGCTTCGACGGCGGCCTCGTCGAGCGAGGCCGCGATCGTCGCGCGCGTCGGCTCGTTCATCTCGGCGATCCAGCTCTCGGCTGCTGGATCGATCCCGATATCTTCGAAGGCCGCCTCCCACGCCCCGAAGAGACGAGCGGCCGCCGCCGGCTCGTCCGCCAACACGAGGGCTCGCGCGAAACGGCACAGCATCACGGCGCCGTTGTACCGGTCGGGCATGTTGGTGCCCTGCCGATGGAGCCGATGGGCGGTCTCGAGCTGCTCGACGACGCCTTCCAGCTCGCCCGCCTCGAGCGTGTATGTCGCGAGGACCGAGAGGGACCGGGCCTCGGCGTAGCGGTCGCCCGCCGCCCTCGCCTCACGGACGCTCTGCTCGTGCAGCTCCCTCGCGCGGCCGAGTTCGCCGAGTCTCTCGTACACCCACGCGAGGCGCTGCCGCGCTCGGAGGACGTGGTACCGGTCGTCCAGCTCCTCGAAGAGCCGCGAACTTTCCTCGAGGTGGGGACGAGCGGCGACCCACTCGTGATCGAGCGCGAGCGCGATGCCGAGGGTCATCAGCGAGTATGCGGCGCCCCACGTGTCCCCGAGCGAACGGTGGAGGCCGACCGCCTCTTCGGCCAAGCGCTCCGCATGCGACGTCTCACCGATGTCGATCACGATGTCGGCGAGCCCCGTGAGAGCGTGCGCTCGGGCGGACGAAACCGACCCATCGTGGCCGAGCGCCTGCTCGAGCCGCCGCTGACCCTCCGCGAGCGGGCCGCGGAACGACCAGAAGTGCCACCAGGATGCGCACAGTCGAAGCTCGAGCACGTGCGCTCCCGTCGCTCCGAAGAGGTCGAGTGCCGCTCGGACGTTGTCGTGGTCCGGCTCCAGCTGGTCGAGCCAGTCGTCGTCCTCGTGACGGATGTGCGGTTCGGCCTCCTCGGCCATCGCGAGGAAGTGCTCGGCGTGGCGGCGGCAGATCTCGTCGGCTTCGCCGCTCGCGTCGAGCCGCTCGAGCGCGAACTCCCGGATCGTTTCGTACATCCAGTAGCGGCCGTCGGTGTGACGCACGAGGCTCTTCTCGACCAGGGACTGGAGGTCGTCGAGGTCGGCGTCGACGACGGCCTCGGCCGACTCGAGCGTGCACCCTCCGGGGAAGACCGCGAGGCGCGCGAACAGGCGCTGCTCGCTTTCGTCGAGGAGGTCGTGCGACCACTCGATGGTCGAGCGGAGCGTCCGCTGGCGTGGGTCGACGTCGCGACCACCCGTGAGGAGGTCGAGGCGCTGGGAGAGCCGTTCGAGGATCTTCGCGGGCGGCAGGACCTTCGCGCGCGCCGCAGCCAGCTCGATCGCGAGGGGCATCTCGTCGAGGGCGCGGCAGAGCTGGTGAACGGCGTCGTCGGGCTGCTGCATGCCCGCGCGGGCGATGAACAGCTCCACCGCGTCCGGCTCCGCGAGGGGCCGCACTTCGAACTCGACCTCGCCGCGGACCCGGAGGCGCTCCCGGCTGGTCGCCAGGACCGCGAGGTTCGGACACGCCTCGACGAGGTTCGCGAGTGCCGGGGCCGCGTCGATCACCTGCTCGAGGTTGTCGAGGACGAGGAGCATCTCGCGCTCGCCCACGTGGTCGGCCAGGCCGTCCTGCGCGCCGAGCGTCTTCCCGATCTCGTCGGTGACGAGCGCAGGGTCCCGGATCGGCGCGAGCTCGATCCAGAACGTGCCTGCCTTGTGGTCGCCGACGAGCTCGGCGGCGGCCTCGATCGCGAGGCGCGTCTTGCCGGAGCCGCCGGGCCCCGTGAGCGTGACGAGGCGGGCGCCGTCCTCCCGGATCAGCGTCGTGATGCGCTGCACCTCTCCCTCCCGCCCCACGAACGAGCTGGCCGGGCGCGGCAGGTTCGTGTTCGAGATCGTCTTCAGGGGTGGGAATCGTTCGACGCCGAGCTGGAGGATCCGGACCGGTCGCTCGATGTCCTTCAGACGGTGCTCGCCGAGATCGTGGAGGGCGTCGTCGGCGAGGCCCGCCGCGACCCGTGTGGCGTCGGACAGCAGCACCTGCCCGCCGTGCCCTGCGGCGCCGATCCGCGCGCCGAGGTGCACGTCGTGGCCGACGTAGCCCTCGGGCCCCAGATGCGGGGTGCCGGTGTGGACCCCCACCCGGACGTGGATCGGGCCGGGGCGCAAGGCCTCACGTCCATCCTCTACCCCGGCCACCGCCTCCCGCGCGCCCGCGAACGCATAGAAGAACGCGTCGCCCTGCGTGTCGACCTCGACGCCGCCGTGGCTCCCGTACGCCTCACGGAGAAGCCTGCGGTGCTCGGCGAGGGCCTCGGCGTATGCCTCGGCGCCGAGCTCGTGCAAAAGCTTCGTCGACCCCTCGATGTCGGTGAACACGAGGGTGACGGTGCCGGTAGGGAGCTCGGTCCTCACGCTCGCATGATGCCCCGGACCGACACCGCGTGCCCGGCAAGCGCGCCACACTTCGCGACCTGGGCGGACTACCGCACGAGTCGGATCTGGACCGAGGGATCCGCGCGAGCCCAGCGGCGGTCCGCGGTGATGGCGGTCGACCCGGTCATCCCGGCGAGGGCCAAGCAAGCGCGGTCGCCGAGCGAGAGCCCGCTCCCCTCGCTCCAGAGCTCTGCCGTGAGTCGCGCGATCCCGACGTCGAACTCGCGGAACTCGATGCCGAGCGCCTCGAGGTCGTATTCGAGTCCCTCGGTGTCGACGCCGTGTTGCTCGCCCTTCTGGATCACCTCCGAGAGGTTCACGGCGGACATCGTCGCGCCGTCGAGGAGGCGCTCGACCTCCTCGGCTCCGGCCTCCTCCTGGAGGAGGACCAGCAATGCGGACGCATCGAGGACGACACCCGACGTAGCGATCAATTCCGGTCCTCGCGGCGAGCGTCCTCTTCGCGATCGGCGGAGAGCCGATCGGCCAGGCTGACGTCGCCGGCCGCCGCGAATCGCTTTCGGATGCGGCGAAGGACCTCGCCCCTGGGCTCCAGGATCAGCCGTCGCCCGTCGGAGCGGATCGCGAGCTCGGCGCCCTCCGTGAGACCGAGCTCTTTCCGAAGCTCGGCGGGGACGACCAAACGCCCTTGGGGGCCTAGGCGGACCGGAAGCGGGTTCGCGCGTGCCATGCCTCAGAAGTGTGCCAAGGATGACGCCATATGGCAAGCGCTCAGGATGTGCCACGCGCTCTGGACCAGACCGACGCCTCGCGCCGGTTCTATAGGCCGATGCGGGGGTAAGGCCCTCACGGAGGTGACCTCATGGAGAAGACCCGCTACGACGTGATACCGAAGGACGGCGGATGGGTCGTGGAGACCGGAGGGAAGTCCACGCCGCCGCTCCCCTCGAAGGAGTTGGCGATCTCGGCGGCCACGCGCAGGGCTCAGGAAGACGCCCCCGCCGATGTGATCGTGCACGCAGATGACGGCTCGGTCGAGGAGGAGCGGACCGTCTAGCCGAAGGTCGTTCGAGATCGGGCCCGCCCCCGACGCCGGGTCAGGCGTCGTCGGTCGGGCCGATCGGCCGGGACTCCATCGCGGACGTGCGGGCGGCCTCCATCGCCTCGCCCCGCTCGGAGTAAACCGGGTTCGACCTCCTCCTCGATGCCCTTGGCGGCGCGGGCCACGAGCTCGTTCCGGGACTCGTCGAGCGGCAGGACCGCCGCGGTGTCGGCGTCGAGGATCTCGCGGACCCGCAGGAGCAGCTCGTCCAGGAGGCCGTCGACGGAGAGATGAGCGAGGGCCGTGTCGCTGACACGCTGGACCCGCTCCAGACGTTCGAGCGGGTCGAGAGGAGGGTTCGTCCCGGAGCGCACCCCATCACTGTGCGTCAGGCAGCCGCCGAACAGCGATGTTCGGGGGCGTGCGGCGCGCCCTCTCGGGACCGGCCGTGGCACACTTCCGACGTGGACGACGAGGGGCTCCTGGTCAGGGCAGAAGAAGCGCTCACGGAGATCAAGGTGGCGCAGGGATTGTCCGAGCGGCACGGGGCGGTGCTCGCCGCGCTCCGGATCCGGTTGAAGGGAAGCGGCGGGAAGTCCCTCGAAGAGATGCTCGAGGCGGCGGACGACGCGCCGCCGGATCGGCTCGGAGAGGCGATCGCGAAGGCCGAGAGCAAGGGCAAGCCGTCCCTGGACGATCTGCTGACCAACGAGAAGCCCAAGCCCGACTGGCCTTCCTGATCGGCGAGGGGGCGTAGACGCGGAACGGGCCGGGCTCCGAAAGAGCCCGGGCCGTTCGCGACGTTCCACTCCCGAGCGTTTCCACCTCAAGCACGAGGTTTCGACCGCTGGACCAGGTC
>JBPCPX010000008.1:0-8687 GCA_050998695.1 Actinomycetota bacterium | reverse complement strand
CGGCCACGGCCTGGGCGTTCTCTGCGGTCGTCTCGGCCACGGTCTGGGTGGTGTCGGCGGTCGTCTCGGCCACGGCCTGGGTGGTGTCGGCGGTCGTCTCGGCCACGGCCTGGGTGGTGTCGGCGGTCGTCTCGGCCACGGCCTGGGTGGCATCGGCGGTCGTCTCGATGGGCTCAGAGACAGCTGCGCTCACGATCGGATCCAGCGCTCCGGTCAGACCCTCGTCTGCGAAGGTTTGCTGTGCTGGCGCTCCCAGGAACGTGATGACCGAAATCGCGGAAACAACGGCGAGGCGGTGACCTCGTCCAGTCTTTCGCTGCATGACGACCTCCCCAATTTGACTGCTAACCTCGACCGCTAATCCTTACCCGAGATCGGCTTTCATACTCCGAATGTAGTAGGGAGGTTTCCTACACCGAACGTCGTAGGAGGGCATACGCGCCGTTACCAGCCTCAGGGCAACGACCGCTGATCCAGTGATCGTTCGCGTGCCTCAGCAGGAGAGAGCCAGACCCCCAAGCCGACTACGCCGCTTGCGAGATCCTGAACGACGAGACGATCTCGCGGATGGCAGGCAAGGTATCGGTCGGATCGGCGGATGGAGAGAAGCGAACGGTGATGGCCCGATTCTCCT
This sequence comes from Actinomycetota bacterium, assembly GCA_050998695.1. Taxonomy (GTDB): domain Bacteria; phylum Actinomycetota; class UBA4738; order UBA4738; family HRBIN12; genus JAJNBA01. Next base: position 8,053 of record JBPCPX010000008.1, on the reverse strand, counting down.
CGGGACCTTGAACCGTGATGACGAGGAAGCGAACCGGTGTGCCGGTCGCGTCGAACGCGTCACCACCTACCACGAACGACCGAAGTCCTTGCGCCGTTCGTTCGACGTCGCCCGCGACGAGCTCCACACCCGAGTAGGAACGTGTGGCGTTCCCGAGGACGCGATCGGACGCTTCCTCCAGCGAGCCGGAAGGGGCCGTACGGAACGTCATGACCACGTCGCCGTCTGGACTGACCAAACGGGCGTGGGCGCTGTCGCCGGCATCCCCGATCTCCCATGTGCCCGGATAGGAGAAGAGGTAGCCGCCTCCCTCGCTCACGTGCACGTCATACCCTGGCAGTTGGTCAGGCGTCGCGGGGAACCCTGGTGGCGTGAGGTCCTGGTTGCCGGCGACAGGGGCCCCGGGAGTATCGAGCGTGGTATCCCTTGGAACAGGTGTATCCGGTGGAACAGGTGTATCCGGGCCGGGTCGGACCAGGACGATCGCGAAGATGGCGAACAGGACGCACAGGCTGACGACCACGAGGACCGGCCCACGGAACGGGATGTCATCCTCAGATTTCCGGACGGCGAGCCTTCTCCGGCCGGCTGCGACCCGATCGGAGAACCGGTACCAGCCATCCACGGGACGGTGCGACAGGTGCGTCAGCTCTTGGGCGACGCGATCCAAGCGGCCGGCCCTCGATCCCTCGGATCGTCTCACGGGCTTCCTCGCTCGGTCTGAAGTCGAACACGGATGGGTCTGGGTCTTCCTACCCGGGTTGATCCCCTCGTGCTCCGGCCTCTCGGTGAGGGCCTGCCCAAACGCATGAAGTCGGCTCCCTCCTGCCTCGCTCATGAGATCCGGCTGCTAGTCGGTATAGTACGGGCGTTCCCGTTCCCTGAGCAAGGTGTCCGTCGAGTCGCCGACCGGCTGGGCGCCCGGTGACGGACCTCTCTCGACCGACTGCGCGACTCGCCACTTCGTCCACGACGTAGCCGCGCAACGCTCCGCCTCAGGTCTGCGTCGGTGGCTGGTCTCGCTTGCCGGCGCCTTCATCGGATCTTGGCTTGGGGCAAACCTGGTGTTTGGCTCGCTCATCCGCGCTGGACCAAAGGATCCGGTCGCCAGGCCGGATGGCTCCACCACACTTGAGGCAGGTAGTCGCGTAGCTCGCGGTGCGTTGAAAGACTGCCACCGTTTCTCCTTTCCAAGCCAGCCTAGCCGAGCCCGGATCGCCTCGGCCTCGAGATCAGCTCTCTAGGAGGCTTGGGAGTTCCTGACCATCGAAGAAGAGAGTGATGTTGCTCGGGTTCTCGACGATCTGAACCTGGAAGCTCGCGGTCCGCTTGCTGCCTTCGTCTTCGATATGGAGCCTCCTCTCATCCTCGACCTAGTCACCTTAGCGCCGGTCGTCAGAAGTGCGCGCCGGGCAGGATTCGAACCTGCGACCTGAGGATTAGAAGTCCCCTGCTCTATCCCCTGAGCTACCGGCGCCGGCGCCAAGCGTAGCGCGGGGTGGGCGTGTCACGGTCAGGTGAGCTCGGGCGGACCTTTAGGAGAGATCTCCTGCCTTCTCCCGAACGTGCTGCTGGAGCTCGGACACGCTGAGGGACTCGACCTGCTCGGCATCCCTGAGAAGTGCGCGAAGCGAACCATGACGGGACCCGCTCCGACTTTCGACGAGTTCGTCAGCTGTCTCACCTGATCGAGTCGAACGAGATGCATATCGCCCCGCTGCTCGATCTCGATGGACCCCACGTCCGACCAGTGCCTGATCGTCGCGACATCCACGTCCACCGATCGAGCCGCTGCCTCGATCGTCACCGATGCGTACTCGCCCAGGGTTCGTTCGGATCCAGACCTCATGCGTCAAACATAGGCGGAAACGGTTCTCGCCACATCGGGCTTCGGTTCATCTTCCGCACCGCCGAATGCCAGTGTGGGTAGCTCATCCTGGCCATTGCCGGACGAAGGGATGTCGTGTGATCGACCGAGGATCTGCGATGAAGAGCGGGTGACGGGAATCGAACCCGCACCACCAGCTTGGAAGGCTGGAGCTCTTAGCCCTCTGACCTGCGCATCTGCGCGACTGTCCCGCCCTGGTCCCGCAACGGTCCCGCCGCAGCCTCACGGAACACCTCGTCGAGTCCCTCTCCGATGGCCTCCTCGAGCCGGGGGAACAGGCCGCCGTAGGTGTCCATCGTCACGGTGATCGAGGAGTGCCCGAGCCGCTCCTTGATCGCCAGCGGGTGGGCGCCCTGTGCGATCGCGAGGGCTGCTGCGGTGTGTCGGAGCTCGTGGAAGACGATGCCGTCGATCTGCGCCCGCGCGCACGCCTTTACCCACACCCGCCGGAAGCCCGAGCGGCGGAGCGTGGCACCCTTCGGACCCGGGAACGCGAGGCCGGAGGACTGAACCGCCGGACAGGCGAAGTGCTCGGCTAGGACCTCCCCGAGTCCGCCCGGCAGACTGACGGTGCGGTTCCCGGCCCTCGTCTTCGGCGGGCCGAACTCCAGCCGGCCGCCGACCTCGAGGACCTGGCGCTCCACCCGGATCGTCCGTCGGAGCAGATCAACTCGGTCCAGCGCCAGACCAGCCAGCTCCCCCCACCGGAGCCCCACATAGGCCGCGGTGAGGACCAACGGCCGGTAGTGGGGCGGGTGAGCCTCGGCGAGCCGAGCGATCTGTTCCGGCTCAAGGAACCGCATGGGCCGAGATGATTCGGAGGGGAGCTTCACGCCCCGGACCGGGTTCCGAGCGAGGCGCCCATCGGCCGCGGCGGCACCCAGGATCGTGCCCAAGACGATGGCGTGGCGGCGGACGGCCGAACGCGAGAGCTTCCCTGCCGCGAGTTCTTCCGCCACCATCGTCTGGACGTCCCCCGTTCTGATACCCGACAGCGGCCACCGCCCGAACCGGGGGAGTAGGTAGTTGCGGGTGATGCCGAGATTGAGGAGCCGCGTCGTTGGCCGGAGGTCGACGATCTGGTCTTCCCACCGCTCGACCCAATCGCCGAACGTCATGCGGCCGAGGGCCGGATCGACCCAAGCCCCGGTCTGCTTGGACGCCTCTTGAGACGTGAGCCACCGCTCCGCGTCGGTCTTCCGGTCGAACGTCCGGGACCGCTCGAGGCGATCTGGGCCGCGGTAGCGGGCGACCCACGACGCCTCCCGGGAACCGCACCCGGGGCAGGCCCGGGCGCCCGCAGGGACGCTCCGCCGGCACCGTGAGCACTTGCGCTGTACGTGCGCCATCTCAGTCTCCGATTCCAAGTTCGGTCATCATCTGCGTCCACTCCGGCCCCATCTTCGGCGGACGGAGCCCCGCATCCCTCATCGTTCTGAGCACCGTTCCGAGATCCCGGAGACGGTCGGCGAACCTCTTCCGGGCCTTCTGGATCTCAACCTGGTCCCCGACGTACTCGGCAGCCCTTATCGCCGAATCGGCCTTGTGGGCGGCGTCCTGCGCCTCGTGGAGCCGCGAGTAGAGCCGCAGCGAAGCCGCCGCCTCGTACCACTCCCCGGTGCCCATCGCCAGTCGTTCCGTCGAGGCGAGAGGACCTGTCCCGGCGAGCCACTGAGCGGCGAGGTCGGGGTGGATGACGCTCTTCGGCACGACGGCCACCCGCGGCTCGTGTTCGAGCCCGAAGAACAGAAGGGCTGGCGGCACGTTCAACGCCGCGGCGAGGAGCAGGGCTTCGTCTAGAGAGACGCCGCGTCCCCCGTTCTCGAGCTTCGTCAACGTCACTCGCCCCATCCGACCCCCGAGGGCCGTCACGCGTTCGGCGAGCTGTTCCACCGTGAGGCGTCGTCGAGTGCGCCACCGGGACACTTGCTCGGCGACGATCTGACTCGGTCGTTTCGCTGCCATGTCGCGTCCTCCCGTCATGTTCGAAGTTGGAACAGGATATGCCAAGTAGCTTCCGGTGGTCAAGTCCGAGTGCTAGTGTTCGATATCGGCCGAACATGTACGGAAGAAGAACGCGTTGACGGCAGACGGGACAGCGGAGTGGATCTCACCGGAGGGGCTCGCGGTGTGGCTGGGGGTGCCCCGGTCCACCATCTACGAGTGGAGGCTGAAGGGCACCGGTCCGGCTGGTGTGAAAGTGGGCAAACACGTCAGGTTCCGACGGGCCGAGGTGGAGCGATGGTTGGCTGAGCGGGCTCACGAGGAACGAGCCCGGGCGGGCACGTCATGATCTCCTGGGCTCCGATCCTCGAGCGTGCCGCCGAGATTGTCGGGAGCTACTCGACGGGGGTGACACTCCGCCAGCTCTACTACCGGTTGGTCTCCGAGGGTCTATTCGCGAACAAGCAGAGCAACTACAAGCAGCTCTCGGCGCGCACGGCCGAGGCTCGCCGCGATGGATGGTTTCCGGCCCTGATCGACAACACACGAACGGTCCATCGGTACCAAACGTGGACAGGTCCAGGGGAGGCATACGACTGGCTCAGGGATCACTACCGGCTCGACCGGACCGAAGGCCAGGAGTACCGCGTCTACATCGGCGTCGAGAAGAAGGGGATGGTCGAGCAGCTCATGTCGTGGTTCGGGGACCTCGGCATCCCGGTCCTCGCTCTGGGCGGCTATGGCTCCCAGACCTACTTCGACGAGATCCGCGAGGAGATCGAGTACCGGGACGAAGAGACCGTCCTCCTGTATGCCGGCGACTTCGACCCTTCCGGCGAGGACATCCTTCGGGATGCGATCGACCGGATCGGCGACTTCGACAAGGTCGTTCGGGTCGCGCTCACACCTGACCAGGTTGAGTCCTACAACCTGCCGGAGATGCTGGGGAAGGCGACCGACACGCGTGCGGGGCGATTCGTGGCGACTCACGGCCGGCTCGTCCAGGTCGAGCTTGACGCGCTCGACCCCTCGGACTTGAAGGAGCTGTACGAGACGGAGCTCGCCCGATTCTGGGACAGGTCCACGTACGAGGCCGTCCTCGAGCGCGAACGCGCAGACCTCGAAGTGATGACGGGCGGGTACGAGGCGTGAGCGAGCTCGACCACGTCGCCGACGTCCGTCCTTCAGAGGAGATCGTCCCGCTGCAGCTCGCCCTCGTCGACGTCCTCAGGGATCCGTCCCTGGACGACGGCGCGCGGCGTATCGCGACCACGCGACTCCTTGCGCTCGCACGAGCGACCCCGTGGCCCGAGCTCGCGTGTGAGGCGCTCCTGCGGGTCCTCGGTTGGGAGGCCGAAGGTCGTATCGAACACGTGGACCCCGTCAACGTCCGACTGACTGAGATGCTCCGGCGACGAGAGCTCACCTGCTCGCGGTGCCTCAGGCCATTGCCGGACGAGAGGTACCTGGAGCTCGAGCGGTTCCGCGCCGAGGCCGCGCCGTGGGATCGGCGTCTCCGCGAGCAGGTGGTGGTGTCGTGAGGCCCGAAGAGGTCCTCGAAGCAGTGACGGCCGACCTGCGGCCGACGCTCGGCGACGCGCTCGAAGACGTCGAAGGGTTCTTCCGCCGGTTCGTCGTGATGTCCGATCACGCGGTCACGATCGTGACGTTGTGGGTCGCACACGTCTACGCGTTCGCGGCATTCGAGTTCACGCCGTACCTCGCGGTCACGTCCGCGACGAAACGCTCCGGCAAGTCGAGGCTCCTCGAGGTCCTCGGGGTCGTCCTCGGGTCGGTCCGCGCCGTGTTCACCGCGAACATCTCGGCGGCGAGCCTGTTCAGGCTGATCGACGCGAAGCCGGGTGTGGCGATCCTCTTCGATGAGGTCGACCGCATCCCGAAGGAGAAGGCCGAGGAGCTCTGGGGCCTGATCAACAGCGGATGGCGCGAAGGCGGGCAGGTCCACCGTCAGACCGGCCCGAAGATGGAGACGCTACGGGCGTTCGCCACGTTCTCGCCGAAGGTGCTCGCCGGGATCGGACGACCGCTTCCCGACACGGTCGACGACCGTTCACTCAAGGTTCGGATGGAGCGTCGGCTCCCATCCGAGACCGTCGAGCGGTTGCGGCTCCGGCGGGTCGAGGGCGAAGCCGCTCCGATCCGCGCCGCGCTGGAGGCTTGGGCCACGCAGGCGACGCTCGACCGTCTCGCCGCCGCGGAGCCCGAGCTCCCGTCCACGATCCAGAACGACCGTCTCCTCGATGTCGCTGAGCCGCTCTTCGCGATCGCGGACATGGCGGGCGGCGACTGGCCGGCTCGGATCCGGGCCGCCATCGCGGACCAGGAGGCGACGGCCCGCCAGGTCGAGGACGACGAGCTGAGCCTGCTCGCCCTCTCCCACGTCGTGGAGGCGTTCGCGGCGAAGGGTGCCGACCGCATCTTCACCGACGATCTGCTGGGGTACCTGATCACCCTCGATGGCGGTCCCTGGGCGGAATGGTGGGGCTCGAACGTGGAGCTTGGCAAGACCGTCGCGCCGGCCCGGCGTCTCCGGAAGCTGCTCGACAAGTTCGACGGGTGCAAGCCTCAGTCTCTCCGGATCGGCGACGTGTCGAAGCGGGGTTACCACCTGGGACCGATCCAGGATGCCGCCTACCGCTACCTATCCGCCACATCCCTCACATCCGCTACGCCCCTGGCCAGCACCGTTGCGGATGTGGCAGATGTGGCGGATACCCCACGAGAGGTCGCACGAGATGCCGACCTCGAAGGTGCGCCGATCACTCCCATCGACGTGATGATCGCCCGCCTGCGGACGGAGGGCCGATGACGACCCGCGGCCAGGCCCGCAAGACGATCCTCCTGTCCCTACTCGTCGACGGTGAGCCCCGCCATTCCGACGAGCTGGTCGTCCTGAACGAGGACTACACGTCCGTCCCGCGGTCGGTGCGGCGCGAGCTGCTCCGTGAGCTGGTCCAGGACGGCCTCGTCGCGTCGACGCCGTGTCCGAAGGACGGCCGACGTAGGGACTACCGGCGCGTCCGGCATCCTTGGGAGCTCGAGACCGCCCACCACTGGCGGGAGGTCGCCGATGCGTGAGGACACCGCTGAGAACCGGTTCGACTGGGCGTTCAGTTGGGCGATCGGGCAGTCGTTCGGCCCGTGGATCTATCACCACGGACCGGGCACGGACAAAGCGGACTGGTGTGACGAGTGCAGAGCGACGTGGCACCTCGCGCAGGAGATTGCCGTGATGGAGCGCCCGGATGCGTGAGAACGCCCGCGATCGTGGCCGACGCCTCGTTGCCGAAGGCCGCCTCGTGATCCGGCGCGTGAACGAGACGCAGATCGACGCCGTCTGCCGTGGCGACAGTGGTGAGCTTCACGAGCTCGGCTATCACCCGGACGCCGGTTGGTGGTGCGACTGCCGAGCCCGGACCCAATGCGGCCACCTGTACAGCCTGCAGCTCGTGACAGTCGCACCCGGCGGCTCGGTCACTCTCGGCGCCGACTTGATGATCGGAGTCTCATCGTGACGACGGTTTACCTCGGTAAATCACCTCGACTTCGGGTTGAGACGACAGAAGGGAGGAGCGTTGACGTCCTGTCGTTGCGGCATGCCGTCGTTCGGCTATCGCGCCTGTTACCACTGCCTGAAAGAACAGCACCTCGATGGCGGAGGGCTGAGCGAGGACGAACTCGTCTTCGCTTGGTCGGCGCCGACGCCGCCACGGTCCGCGGGTTGGCGCTACCCCGACGAGCTTCCGACCCTCGCCGCGTTCGCGGACGAGGACGGTCAACCTTGGCTGAGCGACGCCGAGACACGGTTGCTCCGGATCCTCGCGGACGTGCCGGCCGACGTGTGACCGATGGTGTGACGCCCCGTCACACCACCCCCGGGGAGGGGCTTGGCCGTTCTACGCGGCGTCAGATTCCTGAGCGGCCTCCCGCGCACACCCGAAGCGTCCTCAGGGCGCGGGACACCTGATGAGGGCCTGAGATGGCGGCCTGCAGGACGTGCGCGAACCCGCAGGTAGACGCGGTGAACACCTTGATCGCCGCAGGCACCCCGATCAGGGCGGTGGCCCGGATGTTCGGGGTCCCGCGGTCCTCCCTGGCCCGCCACGCTTCGCACATCCAGCCGCTGCCGCGGCGACTCGGCGTCGTGCCGGCTCCGCCGATCGACCTCGCCCCGGTCGATCCGCTCGAGGAGGCGCTCCA
>JBPCPX010000021.1:0-12706 GCA_050998695.1 Actinomycetota bacterium | reverse complement strand
CCCTGTTCCCCGAAGGGTGGCGGCACGCCGCCGTCGTCGCGAGCGACGGCGGCGTGCAGGAGTCGCTCCTCGAAGGGCTCGACGAGAAGGAGCGGGAAGCGTTGGTTCGACTGACGAGCGACCGGCGTGGCCTCGCGCTCCATCTGAAGGAGCGCGAGGGGGCCGAAGGAGCTGGGCAGGAGCTGGCCGCTCCGCAGTCCGTGTCGGTGGGTGGAGTGATCGATTACTCCCGGTGCCCGAAACGCTTCTACTGGACGTCGGTGCGGCCGCTCCCGCGCTTCTCGGGCCCGGCCGCGCGGATCGGCACCGAGATCCACAGCTGGATCGAGCGTCGCTCCTCGGGCCAGGGGCAGCTCCTCGAGCTCGACGATGCCCCCGACCTCACCTCGGAAGAGCTGGCGGATCAGCCGAGCAAGGTCGACCGGCTGCGACAGGCCTTCCTCGCCAGTCGATTCGCGGGGAAGGTGCCGTTGTTCGCCGAGCGAGCGTTCCTCCTTCGTATGGAGGGGTTCGCGGTGTCGGGACGCATCGACGCGGTGTTCGGCGGATCGGTCGAAGCCCCGTGGGAGATCGTCGATTGGAAGACGGGGAAGCGTCCGGCCGCGGACGACCCACTCGCCGGACTCCAGCTCGAGCTCTACGGGCTGGCGTGCATCGAGGTCTGGGGCAAGCGCGCCGAGGATCTCACGCTCACGTATCTGTACCTCGCCGGCGGCGAAGAGGTCTCCCACCCGATGGGCGATCCGGACGAGGTTCGGGCTCGCGTCTCGGAGTCACTGCGATCGATCGGCGCGGGAGCCTTCGATCCCATCCCGGGAGCGTGGTGCCACCATTGCGACTTCCTCTCGTTCTGCGAGGCCGGCCGCGCATGGGTAGGTCGCGAGGGGTGACCTCACTCGGTGGAACGGGACTCGAGGCGCTCGATCTGCTCGGAGAACCGGCGGTAGTTCGCGGCCGGGTCGTAGCCTCCGACGGTCGCGCCGGGTACGGAGCGCGCGACGAGACCCGTAACGGCAGGCACACGGACCTGTGCGACGGCTCGGAACCACTCGAGGTCGCCGGGTTGCAGCACCGATTCCCCTCGCGTCCCGGGGTATCGGAGCGCGGGATCGTCAACCACGACGGGAACCGGGCGGAACGCCCGTTCGATCGAGGCCTTGAGATCGGGATCGTCGGATTCGACGACCACCCGGCCGTTCAGCCATGTCGCCGAGGCCACCGAGGGCAGCGGTGGAGGAGGTGGTGGAGGCGGGCCCGGCTGCGGCGGAGTTGGCGCCGGCTCGGCGGGTTCGGGAGGGCGATGGAACTCGACGCGGAGCGGACTCACCTGGCGAGCGAACGGTCGACCCGCCGGACCATCCGCGCCAGCGACGCGAGGAGCGCCCGCGCGAGATCGGCGTCGTCCTTCACCAACCGGAGGAACGAAGCTCGGGTGAGCCGAAGGAGCGACAACGGCGTCTCGGCCACCACGGAGGCAGATCGCGGGCGCCCGTCGAGCAACGAGATCTCGCCGAAGTGATCCCCGGGGATCAGCCTGTGGAGCGTCTTCCCACCGGACACGACCTTGGCCTGACCCGAGACGGTGACGAAGAATGAGTCCCCCGGCTCCCCCTCCTGGATGACCGTGTCCCCGGCATCGTATTCGACGGTGGACGTCAGTCCCGCGATCTTCTTGAGATGTCGCTTGGAGAGAGACTCGAACAGCGGCACCGCCGCGATGACGGCATCGAGCTTCGCCTTCGCCAACCTGACCTCCTCGGGAACGCAGCGACGCAAGCCTAACGGGTTCGGCATCCGCGCGTGTCGGCGACCCGAGTTAGGGTCCCGACACGAAGGAGTGGTGGCGTGAAGCGTTATGCCGACGACCCACTCCCCCTCATGTTCGATGTCCTCCCGGACCGGGAGGTGATCCGTCAGGGTGAGCCCTATCCCGACGCATGGGTGGTTCGATACGGGGCGCTTCTGATGGAGTTGGTCGACCCGGAGGGTCACCGGCTGGCGCTCGACGTGCTGGGGCCGGGCGACCTCGTGGGCGGTCCGTCCGCGTGGACGTCGGACGCATCGGTCCGTGCGCTCGTCACGAGCGGGCTGTTCGCGGCCGGGCCGATAGCCCTTCGCGACGGCCTGGCGCGGCGAGCCCGGCGCGCGGCGTGGCTCGCCTGCTCCGTCGCCTGGGACCGGATCGCGGATCGCTTGGCCGCCAGGCTCGAGGACCTCGCCGTTCGCTTCGGACGGCCGGTCCCTGGAGGCCGATGCCTCGAGCTGCCACTCACGCAGGAGCACCTCGCCGGGCTCACGGGCGCGACGCGCGAGAGCGTGAACAGGGCGCTCGCGGAGCTCGCGGCCACCGGTCGCGTGGAGAGGATGCGCGGCCGCTACGTGATCCGCCCTGCGGCCTTCACGATCGAGGCATCCCTCTCATCGCTCGGCCTGCAGCATCGCCAGGGAGCATGAGCTGCAGTAACGCGCCTTGCCCTTGACGATGCGACCGCATCGGTGGCACGTCCGCGGTGTCGACGAGATCCACGGACCCTCGTCCGTCTTCCCGGTGCGCTCGGCCCGACCTTCGTCGGCGAGCTTCAGCAGATGTGCCAGCACGGAGCGCGCCGCCAGCGGACGCACGTCCTTCGGATGGTCGACGTAGATCACCTCGACCATCTCGGCGATCGTGCGTGGCCCGTCGGCGAGCGCCGTCAGCACCTGCGACTCCCGCTCCTCGCGATGCGCGAGGTACTCGCGGATCTTCTCTTTCGCCCGAACCACGACCGGTCCGTGGCCCGGATAGATGGTCCGGGGCCCGAGCTCCTCCATGCGCGTGAGCGATCGCAGGTACTGGACGAGGTTGCCGTCTGGCGGATCGATGAAGCTCGTGCCCCGGCCCACCACCGCGTCCCCGGTGAACAGGGCGCCGCTGCCCGGCTCGAAGAACGCCACGTGATCCGAGGTGTGCCCCGGCGTGTGGATCGCCGTCAGGTTGAGTGCTCCGGCGCGCACGCGCTGGCCGGCGCGGAGCTCCTGCGCGCCCGCCAACCGGTATGCGTACACCGGCGCTCCCACCATCTCGGCGAACGGGAGGGCGCCGGGCGTGTGATCGGGATGGTCGTGGGTGACCAGGACGGCGCCGACACGACCGGCCTCACGCGCGACATCGGCCAGATGCGCTGGCAGGTCGGGCCCGGGATCGATCACGATCGATGGCTCGCTTCCGACGACCCACGTGTTCGTCCCCTCCAGCGTGTAGACGCCGGGGTTCGGAGCCAGCACCCTCGTGACCGCCAGCATCAGTCTTGGAAGAAGACCGAGCGCGGCAATCGGCCGGACTCTTCTTCGTCGGGTCCACGGGTGACGATCTGCAGACCGAGCAACTCCTCCGCTGTTCGACAGTCGGCGAGCGCACTCATCGTGAAGTGGGTGGGCCAATAGAACAGAACCTCCTCGGACTCCCAGGCGGACTGCAGCGATCGCGGAGATGCCCACCATGCTCTCGCCGCCTCGGCCCCGTCCGGGGTGGGGTCCGCTGCGCCGTCCATCCGCACGGCGTAGTAGCGCGCGTCGAAGCGCACCGGCACCTCCTCGGGCGCGATCCACCGGGCGACCTCCCGCAGGCGGTCGGCCGGAGGCGGTGCATCGTGGATCGCGGCGAGGGGATGATCGCGGTCGTCCGCGACGATGGCGTCCCGGACCACGGCCAGCCCCACCTCTTCGGCCAGCTCCCGGATCGCGGCCGCCCGTGACGCCTCCGTCGCGTCGCCGAACCACCGCTCGGCGAGGGGCGTGTCGGCCGGATCGACGGCACCCCCCGGGAAGGCCACGTACCCAGGGAGGAACCGATGATCGAGGGTGCGTTCGATGACGAGCACCTCGGGCCCATCCGAGCTGTCGCGCACCCCGATCAGAGATGCCGCCTGGCGGATCTTCTCGCTCACGGGACCCGATGCTACCCAGGAGCCCGTACGCTGGAGTTCGTGGATGCGCGCGACGCCGTCGCGAGCGCGATCCGGGACCACGGCCCGATCACGTTCGCCGAGTACATGGAGCTGGCGCTGTTCGGTCCCGGAGGATTCTTCGAGCGGCCGCCCATCGGACCCGACGGCCATTTCGTGACCAGCCCCCATGTCCATCCGGTGTTCGCCGAGTTGCTCGCCCGCGCGATCGCCGATCTCTACGGCCGCCTCGGAGAGCCCCGTCCCTTCCGGATCACGGAGATGGGGGCCGGCGATGGGACGCTCGCCCGACAGCTCGTCGAGCATCTCGGTGACCTCGACACCATGTACACGACCGTCGAGACGAGCCCTGGGGCTCGACGCGCGCTCGGGACGATCGAAGGTGTCCGGGTCGCCGAGCGCCTGGACGCCTCGCCGCAGCTGATCCTCGCGAACGAGCTCTTGGACAACCTGCCGTTCCGCCGTCTGCGTGGCACGGCGTCGGGAACGAAGGAGGTGTTGGTCGGGCTGGATGGGGAGCGATTCGTCGAACACCTCGGTGACCCCCGACCCGGCGACCACATCGCCCTCGCGGATGGGGACGAGGCCGTGCTTCCCGACGGGGCGATCGCGTTCATCCAGGAGGTGGCCGCCCGGCTCACCCACCCGGGCTACGCGCTCCTGATCGACTATGGTGGGGGGGGCGAGCCGGGCGCCCCACCCCACGGCTATCGGGCGCACCGGCCCGTCGAGGATCTCCTCGACCGGCCCGGCTCGACCGACATCACCTCGGGGATCGACTTCGATCTCATGGCCGTCCACGCGGAGGCGCAGGGGTTGATCGCCTTCCCCAGCGTCACGCAACGCCATGCCCTCACGACGCTAGGTTTCGACGCGTGGGTCCATGAACAGCTTCGCGAGCAGGCGGAGCTCCTGAACCGCCGGGCGGGACTCGACGCGGTGAGGACCTGGAGCGGGCGGAGCCGCGCCTCCCTGCTCGTCGATCCGTCGGCGCTCGGCCGACTCCGATGGCTTCTCCTCGCGACCCCAGGGCTCACCGTGCCCTCCTGGGTCTGACCGAATGGTCGTCAACCTGATTGACGCACATGCACGCTCCACCGCACGAGAGTCTGTACTGCAGCGAGAGGATCGAAGCGGTGAGCGCCAAGATCACGACGGTGATCGCCGAGGCGTACCTATCGGGTCGGCCGACGGCGGGGTGAGCTGGACGGCGCCGGTCAACATCGCCGATGCGACGTCGGGGGCCGCCTACGAGACGGCCTCGGGTTTCCAGGAGTTCTTCGTTGACTACGGCGAGATCTCGATCACCAACACCGGGAAGACGATCGGGGTGTGGGGCGAGGCCTTCAGCTACACCGGTCCGGGAGGAGCCTGGTTCAACCGGCAGATCTAGAGCGCTCCGAGGCCCAGTCCGAGAACTCTTCCTTCACCGCGAGCTCGTCGGGCTCCTCGACCTCAGCGAGCCGACGGAGTTCGGCGGCCGCCGCGACCGCGGCTTTCTCGGCTGCCTTCTGCTCTCGGAGCATCTGTGCGTATTCGGCCTGCGGGATATAGACGGGCGTCGGGTAGTTCGAGTTGAGCGGTGGCGGTTCCGGCTTGGTTCTCGCCGGCGGGCCGGCCGAGGTCTCGGGATCACCGATCGGCACTTCGACGAGCTCGGGCGTGGGGTCGCGTCGGGACCGCTGACCCGATCGGCGTGTTCTGGTGGGCTCGGCGTCCGGCGCTTCCTGCACGACCGTGCCCTCCGGCGTGAGGCGAACCGCCTTCAGCGCGGCGCGCAACGCCTTCCGCTCACCGCGCTGCTCTTTCCGTGTCGCACCCTCCGGCAACTGGTCGGGCGCTTGCAGTGCCGAGATCCGCTCGAGTTCGGGCGTGCCCTCCGGCGTGAGCCGGACAGCCTTCGACGTTTGACGCAGTTCCTTCCGCTCGCTCCGTTGCTCTTTCCTCGTTGGCTGGCCCGATCCGAGGTCGGCAGCCGGACGGACCGGCGCCGCGGGCTTCGGGAGGTCTCCTCCGATGGCCAGCTCCTGGAGTCGATTCAGCTGATCGGCGGCGGAGAGCTCCTGCCCTTCGTCGCCGTACGGATCGAGCTCCGCGGGATCGAGAGTCCCGGGCAGGGTGATGCGCTGTTCGTCCTGGAGGACGAGAAGGATCCGCGCCTCGTTGTGACTCCGCTCGCCCATGAAGCCACTGACCCGGTCCCAACCGAACCGTTTGGTCCGGATGACGCTGACGATGGATACGGCCTCCCGGGTGAGCAGGAGACCCGGTTTCGTCATGCGGAACACGGATAGGGTGGCTCCGAGCATGACGAGGGCCCCGGCGGCGCGCATCGGAGTCGACATCGGGGCGAGGAGGAACATCAGGGCGAGACCCATAGGGATCAAGGCGTAGAGCTGCGACTCCAAGCGCCAGCCACGTGCCCACACTTCGAGCGATCCGTCATCCGCCACGCGGGTGCGGAACGAGCCCACCTGTTCGGTCTCGGTATTCATCCCCGGGAAGGTATCGGCCGGAAAGCGACCGGGGTTGAGTGCGCCGGAACTATCTGTCGACGTCGCCGACCACGAAGAAGATCGAGCCGAGGATCGCGATCAGGTCCGGGACCAGCGAGCCCGGGAGCATGGCGGGGATCACACTGACGTTGGAGAACGAAGCCGTCCGCATCTTGAGCCGATAGGGCTGCTTCCTGCCGTCGCCGACGACGTAGTACCCCATCAGGCCGAGGGGATTCTCGGTCCGGACGTAGATCTCACCCTCCATCTTCATGGTCTTCGGGAGCTTCGGCGCCCGGAACTCCCCCGGTGGGAGTCGGTCCATGCACTGCTCGATGATGTTGCAGGACTGCTTCATGCGCTCGATCAGGACCCACAGTCGGTCGTAGCAGTCACCCTTCAGGCCGACGGGCACCTCGAACTCGACCTCCCTGTACTTCTCGTACGGCTCGTCCTTGCGAGGATCCATCGCCACGCCGCTCGCCTGCAGTACCGGGCCAGAGGTTCCATAGGCGATGGCCATCTCCGCCGGGAGGAGTCCGACGTCTCGAGTGCGGGCATAGATGATCTCGTTGCCCATGATCAGGGTCTCGAACTCGCCGATCCGCTTCCGCGTCTCGGCGAGCACGCTCGCCGAGCGCTTCAGGAAGCCACTCGGAAGGTCGTCCTTCAATCCGCCGACCCGGCAGTAGGAGTGATGCATCCGCGCCCCGGTCGCGGACTCCATCAGATCCTGGATCATCTCTCGCTCGCGGAAGGCGTAGAACATCGGCGTCATCGCCCCGAGCTCGAGCGGGTAGGAGCCCGTGAACATCAGGTGGTTCAAGATCCGGTTCCACTCGGCGAACATCGTGCGGATCCACTGCGCTCGCTCCGGCACCTCGATCCCCGCCAGCCGTTCGACGGCGATCGTCCATCCGAGCTCGTTGTTGAAAGCGCTGATCCAGTCGTGACGGTTCATCAGGACGAGGACCTGGCGCGCGTCGCGGTACTCGGCGAGCTTCTCCGCCGCGCGATGCATGTACCCGATGACGGGCTCCGCCTTCGTGATCACCTCGCCGTCGAGCTCGAGGACCACACGAAGGACGCCGTGCGTCGCGGGGTGCTGCGGCCCGATGTTGAGGATCATCTCCTCGGTGGAGAACTCCCCACTGGGGATGACCTCGACGTCGAGTCCGCCGCCCCGGATCATCGACGCGACCTGGGAACTCTCGAACGCGGCCTGCTCGCGGATGTCCATCCGCGCGTCATCCTAGCGGAGGCGCGTCGGGACCATACCCTGGCGCGCCACCGTCGAGAGCGTCTCGAGAACGAGGCGATAGGCTCCCGGACGATGGCCGTCGACGTCCGCCGGAAGGTCCCCTCGGTGGATGCGCTCCTGCGCTCCGACCCCGCGCGGAGGGCAGCCTCCTCGCTCGGGCGTCCCCTCTTGCAGCGAACGCTCGAAGAGGTGCTCGACGAGGTGCGAGCGGCGGCGGCACGTGGTGAGGATCCCCCGTCCGACGAGATCCTGTTGGCCAGGGCACTCGGCCGTGCCTCCCATGCCGCGCAGGGGATGGTGCCGGTCATCAACGCCACCGGCGTCATCCTGCACACGAATCTGGGACGGGCGCCGCTACCCGAGCGCGCAGCGCGGGCGGCCGCGCGGGCGGCCCGCAACTACACCGACATCGAGGTTGACCGGGAGACGGGCCGCCGCGGCAAACGCGGTCGCCACGCCGAGATCCTGCTCACGGCGCTCACGGGGGCGGAGGCGGCGATGGTCGTGAACAACTGCGCCGCCGCGCTCCTGTTGGCCATGGCCGCGCTCTCCAAAGGGAAGCAGGTCCTCGTCTCTCGCGGGGAGCTGATCGAGATCGGGGGGGAATTCCGGATCCCCGACATCCTCGCCGCGTCGGGGGCTCGGCTCGCCGAGGTGGGCACCACCAACCGAACGAGGATCGGCGACTACCGGGCGGCGACGTCGGACAAGACCGGCCTGATCCTCAAGGTGCATCCCTCCAACTACCGGATGGTGGGCTTCACGGCGGCGACGGCGGCGGCGGATCTCTCGGGGCTGGCACGCAAGCTCGGGATCCCTTTCCTGTTCGACGTCGGATCAGGACTGTTGCATCACGGACACGGTCAGCCCGGCGACGAGCCGAGCGTCTCGGACGCGCTCGACCAAGGAGCGGACCTCGTCACGTTCTCGGCGGACAAACTGCTCGGTGGGCCCCAGGCGGGCATCATCGTCGGACGAGCCGATCTCCTGGAGCGGTTGCGCCGCCACCCGATCGCCCGAGCCGTCCGGATCGGAAGGATGCAGATGGCGGCACTCGAACAGGTCCTCGCGCTCATCGCCGCCGGCAGGGAGGAGGAACTGCCGGTGTTCCGCATGCTCCGTGCCTCCCCCGACACGGTCCGGAACCGCGCTCAGATGCTGTCCGAGACGATCGGAGGAGAGCTTGAGGGGGCGCGGGTCGTGCGTTGCGAGTCGACGGTCGGCGGAGGTTCGATGCCGGGGACGGCATTGCCATCATGGGGTGTTCGGATCCAGGTGCCCGACGCGCCTGCCTTCGCGGCCCGCCTCCGCACGGGGACGCCGGCCGCGTTCTCGCGGGTCGAGGATGGGTTCATCCTGCTGGACTGCCGAACGGTGACCGACGAGCAGCTTTCCCACCTCGCACGGGCGGTGCATTACGCGCTCGAGGGCGACGAGGAGCACGGCCACGACGTTCACGGCGACGACCGTCAACAAGGTCCCAACGATATGGGCGCTGACCAGGACGTCGTCGAGTAGATGACGGAGCTCCGCGTCGTGGCCACGGCCGGCCACGTCGACCACGGCAAGTCTTCGCTGATCGTGCGACTCACCGGTATGGATCCGGACCGGTGGGAGGAGGAGAAGCGACGAGGCCTCACGATCGACCTCGGCTACGCGTGGGGCGAGCTCCCCTCCGGGCGCGAGGTCGGCTTCGTGGACGTGCCGGGACACGAACGCTTCATCGCCAACATGCTCGCTGGCGTCGGACCCGTTCGATCCGTCCTGTTCGTCGTCGCCGCCAACGAAGGGTGGCGTCAACAGTCGGAGGAGCACCTCGCGATCCTGAACGTCCTCGGCGTCGCTGGCGGCGTGGTCGCGCTCACGAAGCGCGATCTCGTCGACGAGGACGGACTCGACCTTGCAGAGGAAGAGATCCGGGAACGGCTCGACGGCTCGGTCCTCTCGGATGCCCGCATCGTCCGCGTCTCGTCCGCCACCGACGAAGGACTCGACGATCTCCGGATGGCCCTCGACGACCTGCTGGCGCATGCCCTGCCTCCCGCGGGAGAACGGGCTCGGTTGTTCGTCGACCGGGTGTTCACGATCTCGGGGGCCGGCACGGTGGTCACCGGCACCCTCGGTGGTGATGGCCTCTCCGTCGGCGACGAGGTGGAGCTCTATCCACACGGGAGGACGGCGCGGATCCGCTCGCTCCAAACGCACAAGCGGAAGGAGGACCGCGCCGATCCGGTGAGCCGGGTCGCGGCGAGCCTCGTGGGGACCTCGAGGGCGGATCTCGCGCGGGGCGACGTGGTGGGAACCCCGGGTGCCTGGAGACCCACGACCGTCTTCGAAGGAGTGCTGCGCCCGGTGCGAGGCCTTCCGCATCCGATCACCGGCCGAGGCGCGTACAAGGTCTACGCCGGCGCGGCCGAGGCCGATGCCCGACTCCGGCTCTTCGGAAGCGCCCGGATCGAGGCGGGACAGGAGGCGTTCGTTCGGATCACGACGACGCGCCCGCTGGTGCTCGACGTCTTCGACCGCTTCGTTCTACGGGAATCCGGCCGGCAGGAGACCGTCGGCGGCGGCGCGGGACGACCTTCCGGCGATCCTCGCCGACGAGCGAGGCGCCGTCCGGGCCTCGGACGCGCTCGCACTGACGGGTTCGAGCGCCGGCGTCCCACGAGCCGGCGAGTGGTTGTTGCGCGACGGGCTGCTGGAGGCAGCCGGCACCGCCCTCGTCGCGCACGTCGATGCGTTCCACCGAGCACACCCCTTGGAGGAAGGCGAGCCGCTCGCGTCGGCTCGCCGTGCCCTCTCGGACTCGCTGAGGCCCGTCATCGGGCCGCCGGATGCTCGTCTGCCGGATACAGGTCTGGTGGAGGCCATCCTCGACCGACTTGCTGCCGACGGAGTCATCACCCGCACGAGCGCATCGGTCGCGGTGCCCACGCATCGGCCCGGCGAACGCGAGAACGATCCGCTCGTCCGGCAAGTGGTGGTGGCGATCACGGCCGAACCCGCACAGCCTCCCACCGTGAAAGACCTCGTGTCCCGAGGGATCGGTCGCGACGCGATCGACGCGGCGGGCCGAGCCGGCCTCGTCGTCCGCGTCGCCCCCGATCT
The DNA here is from genome assembly GCA_050998695.1 of Actinomycetota bacterium. Classification (GTDB taxonomy): domain Bacteria; phylum Actinomycetota; class UBA4738; order UBA4738; family HRBIN12; genus JAJNBA01. The sequence continues at coordinate 1,898 of JBPCPX010000021.1, read as the reverse complement.
CGTGTTCACGCCGGCGCTCATCGAGCGAGCGGAGCAGATCGTCACGGCTGCCGGCAGCGCAGGCATCACGGTGAGCGCGTTCCGCGAAGCCCTCGGGACCAGCAGGAAATACGCCGTGCCGATCCTGGAGTGGTTCGACCTGAAAGGGGTCACACGGCGGGAGGGCGACCTCCGGTTCCCCCGGTCCGCTCTCTCCGGTCCTTGACCTCTAGCCGGAGACCTCAGCGGTCACCGTGATCTCGATGCTCGCCCCCAGTGGCAGGGACGCCACCCCGATCGCCGCCCTCGCATGCCGCCCGTTCGGCCCCAAGACCGCGACCAAGACATCGCTCGCCCCGTTCGCCACCCTCGGGTGTTCGACGAACTCCGCATCTGCCGCGACGTACACGGTCAGCTGGAGCATCCGCGCCAGCCGATCGAGGCTTCCGCCCAGGTGGCCCCGGAGCGCCGACAACGATTGGAGCGCCGCTCGAGCAGCCGCCTCCTGTCCCATCTCGACGGAGACGTGTACGCCGAGCTTGCCCGGATGGAGCAGCTGACCGTCGACCATCGCGACCTGACCCGCGACGAACACCAGCGACCCGGTCTGGGTCACGGGGACGTAGCTGGCGACCGGTTCGGGAGGGGGAGGCAGCTCGAGACCGAGCTCCTCGAGGCGCTGAAGGACAGCCGCGTCGTCCACGGGCGGCATCCTCTCAAACGGGCCGCCCGCACGGGGAGACCCTGGTGGGCACTCGTTCGGGTGGAGCTCACTCAGCTGGCTTCGAGGGCCTGCCGTTTGAGGATCGCGCGTCGCTCGGTCTCGTTCAGGCCTCCCCACACCCCGTGGGTCTCCCGCGTGGCCAGCGCGTAGTCGAGGCAGAGTTCCCGAACGGGACAGATGGCGCAGATCCGCTTCGCGAGGGCCTCTCGGGCCAGCTTCTCCCGGCGCTTCTCGAAGTAGCTCGGCGCGAAGTAGTAGGCCGAGTCCTCGCCGCGGCATGCGGCGAGCCGCTGCCAACCGGGCAACCCGTCATCGAACGGCATCTATCCGGTTGTTCGCAGGAAAACGGTCCCGGGATTCCTCCACCGGCGAGAGGATGGGTCCGCAACAGGTTCTCCAGGATCCCCCGGGATCGCTACGCGCCAGTGCGTTCCGAAGGGCCGAAGGGCTCCACCTCGACCTGCAGGATCAGCCCGTCTACGCCTCGGACGCGGATCGACGTGCCGGCGTCGATCGGGTCCCCGCTCGTTCGGCCGCGCCAGAGCGCTCCCTTGACGAACACGGGCCCGTCCGGCGCCAGCCGACCCCTCGCCTCTCCCACGAGCCCGATCAGCCCGCGCTGGGTGCCCACGATCCGGTCGCGTGACTGGATCGCCACGGTGAGTGCGAACCCATAGAACAGGAGACTGGTGACGATCGCGCCACCGATCAGCCAGGGGCTGATCCGGATCGAGGGGTCCACGCCGGTCCACGCGAGCACCGATCCCGCGCCGAACGCGGCCAGCCCCACCCATGTCGGCCACGACAGGCTCCGGAGCCGAACATCGAGCATCAGGAACCCGATCCCGAGCAGAAGCAGGCCGAACCCAGGCCAGAACGGGACCGCCACCGTGAGCCCGTAGACGGCGAGCGCGACGAGCGCGAGCCCGCTGAACCCCGCGAACCCGAACCCAGGTTGCGTGAGTTCGAAGGCGAGCGCCGCTAGCCCGAACACGATCAGGAAGTAGACCATCGACGGAGTGGCGACCGCGTGCAGCACGCGAGTGACCAGACCGGGCTCCTCGAAGCGGACCTCGACGGTTCGCTCGCTTGCCTCCGCCTGTGTCGTGGGGGGGCGGGGGGCCAACCCCCCCCCCCCCCCCCACCTCCCGACAAACCCCCCCCCCCCCCCCCCCCCCCCCCCCCGGAACCGCTG
>JBPCPX010000004.1:0-7481 GCA_050998695.1 Actinomycetota bacterium | reverse complement strand
GCGGAGCTCGTCCGGGTGGTCGACGTCGCCCGATCGCGGGTTTCCTGGTTGTAGTCGAGGAAGACACCTTGACGCTCCCCCTCCCACCACTTCTTCGTCGCGATGTCGGGAAGACGGCCCTCGACCTCGCGAGCGAGGGCGAGCGCCGCCCTACGGACGTCGGTGAAGTCCCACTCGGGGCGGATCCGCACGTTCACGTGGATCCCCTTCTTGCCGCTCGTCTTGGGGAAGCCCACGAGACCGTGTTCCTCGAGCACGTCCTTCGCGGCCATCGCCACCTCGCGGACGTGCTCGAACGGCACCCCCGGCATCGGGTCGAGATCCATGCGGAGCTCGTCCGGGTGGTCGACGTCGCCCGATCGCACGGGCCAGGGATTGATCTCGAGGCATCCGAGCGTCGCTGCCCACGCGAGGTGGGCGGCGTCCGCCATCACCGGCATGTTCGCGGTCCGGCCGCTCGGGAAGGTGATCAGCGCGGTCTCGACCCAAGGCGGTGCACCCTTCGGCAAACGCTTCTGATAGAAGCCCTCCCCGGCTTCCCCGTCGGGGAACCGGTGGAGGGTCGTCGGCCGGTCGCGGCAGCCGACGAGCGCAGCGTCCGCGACCTCGACCCAGTAGCGCACGAGGTCGAGCTTCGTGATCGGACCATCGGGAGCGTCGGCGAAGTACAGCTTGCCGGGGTTGGTCACCTGGATCTCCCGGCCCGCTACGTCGAGGGTCTCGGCCTTCGTCGCCACCCGCCCACCGTACCCTGGTCCCCGTGACGGACGTCATCGAGACGGAACGACTGCGCCTCCGCCCGTTCGCGGACGATCTCTCCGATCTCGACGCACTCCACGAGATCCAGTCCGACTCCGCGCACATGCGCTTCTACCCGCACGCGTTCAGCCGCGAGGAGTCCCGCGCGTGGATCGAGAAGTTCCTCGATCGGCAGGAGCGGTACGGGTACAGCCTGTGGGCGATCGAGGACCGCGGGACGGGGGAGTTCCTCGGCAACTGCGGTCCCGTGTCGCAGATGGTCGACGGGATCGAGGAGATCGAGCTCGGGTGGTCGGTCACGCCACGCCGCGCTCGTCAGGGGGTCGCGAACGAGGCGGCCACGGCGTGGCGTGACCGGTGCCTGGGGCCGCTCGGCATGGATCATGTGATCGCGCTGATCCGCCCGGAGAACGTGCCGTCTCGCGGCGTCGCGGAGCACATCGGCATGACGGTGTGGAAGGAGACATGTCATGGGAGCCTCGGTTGGCTCCACCTCGTGTATCGGGTCGACGCAGTAGAACGTGACACGACAGATGACGCGGCGAAGAGCTCCTAGTCGCTGACCTCGACGCGGTCGATCACGACGTCGTCGACGGGCCGATCCTGCGGACCGGTCGCGACACCTGCGATGTCCTCCACCACCTCGTACCCGTCGGTCACCTCGCCGAAGATGGTGTGACGACCGTCGAGCCATGGCGTCGCCGCGACCGTGACGAAGAACTGCGACCCGTTGGTGCCGGGTCCCGAGTTCGCCATCGCGAGGAGTCCGGGCTTGTCGAAGGAGGGTCCGCCGGGCGGCACCTCGTCCTCGAACTGGTACCCGGGCCCGCCCATCCCGGTGCCGGTCGGATCTCCGCCCTGGAGCATGAAGCCCGGGATCACGCGGTGGAAGATCGTGCCCGGGTAGAGGGCCGTCGATTTCTTCTGCCCGTCACGCGGGTCTTCCCATTCCTTGGCGCCGGTCGCCAGCCCGATGAAGTTCTCGACGGACTTGGGCGCGTGATCCGGCATCAGCCGGACGGTGAAGGAGCCCTTGTTCGTGTGGATCGTCGCTGTCGGCACGGGTCCATCCTTTCGTCGATCTTCGGGTTCGAGAAGCTGCCGAGTCTAGCGAGCTGCCTCGAGGAGCTGATCCGCGAGGTCCTCGGTCCGTGTCACCGGGAGCCGGCACGCGAATCTCTCGCATACGTAGGCGGTCGGGGATCCGTCCACCTGCGGGCGGTCGCGGAGGAGCGCGACCGCCTCAACCGCCTCTTGGTCATCGGGCGCCCCGATCGCGACCACGGTATTCGGGAGGAACCGAACCGCGAGCACCTCATCCGCCAAGGCTCGGGCGGCGGGCTCGTCCGTCGACCCGATGATCGCCACCTCGCGGGTCGGCCCCAGCGAGAGGTCCAGTGCCGAGAGCGCGTGCCCGAAGCCGGAGGGCGCTCTCCCGAGCACGTCGCGGATCAGCCGGATCGCCGACACGCCGATCCGCTCGAGTTCATGGTCTCCCGTCAGGAGCGCGATCCGCTGGATGACGTCGGCGGCTGCCGAATTCCCGGACGGCACGGCGTTGTCGTAGAGCTCCTTCGGCCGGATCACGAGGGCGTCGACGTCGGCGCCCGACTGGAAGAACCCCCCACGTTCGTGGTCGGCGAACAACCGGACGAGGTCGTCCACCAACCGCTTCGACTCGCGGAACCACCGAAGCTCACCCGTGCGGGCGAACAGCGCCAGCATGGCGGACGCGAGCAGTGCGTGGTCGTCGGCATACCCTGGGCCGCCCGGCGTGCCGTCTCGCCAGGAGCGGAGGAGCCTGCCGTCGGGTCTCCGAAGGTTCGAGAGGACGAACTCCGAGGCGGTGATCGCGGCGTCGGTGAAGGCGTCGTTCCTGAACGCCCGGCCCGCCTCCGCGAACGCCTGGATCGCCATCGCGTTCCACGCGGTCAGCACCTTGTCGTCCGTCGCGGGCCGCACCCGATGCTCGCGCTGCTCGAAGAGGACGCGTCGAGCGTCCTCGAGGTCTCCGCTCGTGACCTCGGCGCCGTCCGGCCGCCGCAGGACGTTCGTCCTCTCTCCGTGCTCACCGGCCCAGTTGCCGCCCGGAGAGGCCCCGAAAGCATCCGCGGTCTCCTCGCCCACCAGGCCGATGAGCTCGTCCCACGACCAGGTGAAGAACTTGCCCTCGACTCCTTCGGAATCGGCGTCCTGACTCGAGAAGAAGCCGCCCTCCCGATGCCGCATCTCGCGGAGCAGGTACTCGAGGGTCTCGGTCGCGACCCGCCGATATCGTTCCTCCCGAGTGACCTGCCAGGCGCGCGTGTACAGCTGGGCGAGCTGGGCGTTGTCGTAGAGCATCTTCTCGAAGTGGGGAACGAGCCAGGTTGCGTCCGTCGAGTACCGGGCGAAGCCGCCTCCGAGCTGATCGTAGATGCCCCCGGCCGCCATCCGATCGAGGGTCGTCGTAAGCATCAGGAGGGCGTCGGGCGCGTCCCGCAGCGCCATCCGCAGAACGAACTCGAGCGTCATCGGCTGAGGGAACTTCGGCGCCGAGCCGAACCCTCCCCAGGTCTCGTCGAACGATCGCCGGAGCGATGTCAGGGCCGATGACGTGATCCCTTCGGTGAGCGGCTCGACGGACGCCGTCAGTGACGCGGCGTGGGAGATCGCCTCGATGACCCGGCCACCCTGGCCTTCGATCTCAGCACGCCGCTCTCGCCACGCCTCGGCGATCCCCTCGATCACCTGGCGGAACGACGGCATGCCGTGAGCGGGCGCCTTCGGGAAGTACGTACCGGCGAAGAAGGGCTTGCCCGCGGGGGTGAGGAACGCGGACAGCGGCCATCCGCCCTGGCCCGTCAGCGCCTGAACCGCGTCCATGTAGATCGCGTCCAGGTCCGGTCGTTCCTCACGGTCAACCTTGATCGGCACGAAGTTCGCGTTCAGGAGAGCGGCGATGCGCTCGTCCTCGAAGGATTCACGCTCCATCACGTGGCACCAATGACACGCGGCGTAGCCGATCGAGAGGAAGATCGGACGGTCTTCGATCGCCGCCTTCGACAGCGCCTCTTCTCCCCACGGGAACCAGTCAACGGGGTTGTCGGCGTGCTGTAGGAGGTACGGGCTCGTGGCATCGGCCAGACGGTTCACCCTGACAGTGTCGCGCAAGGGACCGGTCGGCAACTCAGTTCTTGGAGGGAGTTGCCGATGTTCTCGTGAGATGGACGAGCTGCGGGTCCTCATCGTGGACGACAGCCTCGGACTGGCGCAGGGCCTTGTGTTGGCGCTCCGTCGGCGTCCGGGTTCCGGGGTGTTTGGTCCGGTAGCCGACGAGGCGATCGCCCTCCGCGCGCTCGCCGAGACGTCCGTCGACATCGTCGTGGTGGGCATCGACCGGGCCGACGGGCAGGGCGTCGCCCTGGTTGCGGCGCTCCGCAACGCCTGCGGCATCCGCGTCATGGCCGCGACGCGTCACGTCGCATCACCCCTGGTCGAGCTCGTCCTCGCCGCGGGGGCCTGCGGCGTGCTTCCTCTCGAACGGGAGCCGGCGCACCTGGTAGCGGCCTTCCGGCGCGCCATCGCCGGAGAGCTCGTCCTTCCCGTGGCCGATCTCCCGACCCTCGTCGATCGCCTGTGGCAGGCGAGGGCTCGGCGCAGTGAGCACACGCTCCTCGCGACGCTGACCGGACGGGAGCGCGAGATCCTCGCGGCTCTCGCCGACGGGGCCACGACCTCCGAGCTCGCGGAAGAGCTCGGCATCAGCCCTGCCACGGTGCAGACCCATGTGAAGAACATCCTGAGCAAGCTCGGCGTGCACTCCAAGGTCGAAGCGGTCGGGACCGCGTGGCGGGCGGGTCTGACACTCACCTCGCGCTCCGCCTGAGCGGTAGCCTCGCCGGCATGGACGTGGTCCGTGCGGTGGTGGCGGCGGGACATCCGGTCGTGCGGAGCGTCATCGACATCGCCTGCCGGGAGGCCGGCGTCACGGTGCTCGCGAAGGTGGAGACGGCGTCGGCTGCGATCGGAGCCTGTCGTTCCCGACGACCCGACCTGCTCGTCCTGGACCTGGAGCTCCCCGACGCCGACGGATTCCGGGTGCTCTCCGATCTCGACGACGTCGATCGGCCGGAGGCCGTTCTGGTGTTGTCCGATCATGCGGAAGGGGATCTGGTGCTCCGCGCCCTCCGGCTCGGCGCCCGCGGCTACGTCACGAAGGCGGAGGGGCTCCGGGATCTCTCGGGCACGATCAGTCGAGTGCTGGCAGGGGAACGTGTCATCGCGCCCGGTATGGAACAGGACGCGGTCCTCGCGCTGGGGCGGTTCGCACGACGCGCCCGCGAGGGTGCAGAAGTGGCGGCCGATCTCACTTCCCGGGAACAACAGGTGCTCGAGCTCCTCAGCGACGGACACACGATGCGGCAGATCGCCACCAGGCTCGGTATCTCCCCCCGAACGGTGGAGACCCATGTCTCGAAGGTCTACCGGAAGCTCGGCGTCCGCACGCGGGTGCAGGCCGTCTCGCGAGCGGCCACGCTCGGGCTCGTGGAGCTGTAGCCTCAGCCGCGTCACCGCCGATAAGAGAGTGGCGGCAGACCTGTCGCTCCGGAGAGCCGATGAGCGAACCGTCCGTGAACGACACGAAGGGAACCCGCGCCATCCGGCGCCTGGGCGTCGTCGTCGTCGACCCCTTCCCGGTGGTTCGCGCCGGCCTCGCGTCGACGATCGAAGCGAGTCCCGGCATCGAGGTCATCGCCCAAGCCTCGAGTGCGGAGGAGGCGATCGCTGTGGTCGGCGGCGTTCGCCGAACGCGTGTGGTCGTGCTCGTGGCGATGGGGCTCGCGGGCGACAAGGACTCGTACTGGCTGATCCGGACGCTCCGCGAGCGCTTCCCTCGGTACGCGATCCTCGGCCTGGGGGCCAACGCCGATCCCCACGTGGTTTCGCGGGCGCTGTTCGTCGGCGCGGACGGATTCGTCGACAAGAACGTCGAGCTCGACGAGTTCCTGGCGGCGATCAAGAGCGCGGGTGAAGGGGAGATGGTGATCGCCGGTCCGGCTGCCGCTTCCGTCGGGAAGATCGCCGAGGGGATCGAGCGTCGGCGGAGCGTCGGTCTTCGGCTCACGAGGCGTGAGCGCGAGGTGCTGGCGGTGGCTGCCGAGGGCCTTACGGCGCGAGAGATCGCCGAGCGGCTCGGCGTCCGAGAGCGGACCGTCACCACGCATCTCGCCAGGATCTACGGCAAGCTCGGCGTGGGGAACCGCCTGGCCGCTCTCCGGATGGCGGCGCGCTCGGGCCTCGTCTCGATCGGCCCGGCCGAATAGCTCAGCGACGCACGTACACGGACCCTGCGGGGCCGTCCGTCTCGAGGCTCCACGCGGGGTCCTCCCGCAGCTCTCGAGCGAGAACGGCGCCAGGGGGAAGGATCACGCCGGCGATCTCGTGGCGATCGAGGATCGCCTGCCACCCGTCCCCGGCGACGATCGCGGTGTCGTAGTCCCGCCAGATCTCGGCCGGGAACAGCTCGATGCGCGAGTCCACCATCACGGGGTAACCGGCGAGCGAGTACTCGAACCAGGAAGCGAACGGCTGGAACACGAGGAGGCGCGACCCGGTGGGCAGCGCCCGCCGAGTCGCGCTCACCAGGACCTCCGGTGCGTCGGCGGCGAGCCGCTTCGGCGCGCCGGTCAAGGGGTCGCTGCCCGATCGCCAGAGGAAGGCCGCGGCGAGCAGCGCGAGCGACATGGCCGCCGTCGCCATCCTCGGGCCCCGTGCGGAGAGCGCGGGTCGCTCCGCCCGTGGCGTCGGAACCGTGAGCCAGCCGGCAACGACGGGGGGCGCCGCAAGTGCCCACCACACGGTGGATCGGAGCGCCGCCGCGCCGAGCGCGAAGAACACCAGCAACCGAGCGACGTCCATCGCCTTGACCGTCGTGCGCCTCGTCAGCGCGACGACGACGACCGCGATCCCAGAGAGCCAGAAGAGCGACCCGGCACCCGAGAGCGGTGAGGGAGGCCGCCACTCGGCGACGGTGTTCCTGATCGTGTCGTTGGTCGAGACGTCCACGAGGTAGGACCACACCGTGAGCCCGAACGGGTCGGCAGCGGTCGCCGCGATCGTCGCGACGACGACCAGCGCCGACCGGAGAGGCGATCGCCGGCTAACCACGTCGTCTCCGAGCGCGAAGGTCGCCAGGATCGGCGCGAGGACGAAGCTTCCGTGGATGTTGGTCCACACGACCGCCACGACCGGCACCAGCCAGGTCCAGCCGTCTCGTCGTGAGAGGAGCAACCAGGTCAGGGTGAACAGGGGAACCGCCAGCGCCTGGGGCCTTGCGCCGAGCGAGCTCGCGCCGACCAGGAATCCGAGGATCGTCAGGATCGCCGCAGTACGTACATCGCTCCCGGCGCGCCGACAGTTCCGATACAGAAGGGAGAAGCCGGCTCCGATCGCGGCGCCATAGGTCGCCGCCACGCCCGCCCACCCCCAGATCCGATGCGCCGAAGCGAACACGACCTGGGCGCCCCACTGCTGGTTCAACCAGGGCAACCCCGACCGCGTGAACGTGAAGGGATCGGTGCGAACGAGCTCCCCAGTACCGAGGGCGAGCTCCCCCGCTCGCACGTGGTAGGCGAGGTCGATCGCTCTCATCTTGGAGATGAGCGCGGGGGGGGGGGGGGGGGGGGGGGGGGAGCGGGAGGAACCGGGCCGAACCGCCATCACCCACACCCCAACGCCTC
>JBPCPX010000003.1:0-9662 GCA_050998695.1 Actinomycetota bacterium | reverse complement strand
GGTGCGGACGTATCGGCGAAGCGTGTCCGTCGGCCTACCCGGCCTCGGCCGGGGAGGGAACTGCCAGAACAACGGTGGCACAAAAACCGGTGCTGCATGAACCCTCGAAGTGGAGCGTACCCGATACGGCCGACACGTGCCAGCGCCGAGCACGGCTGCCTCTCGGCCGGGCGCACCCTGCTTTCACACGGTCTGCGTGCCGCCGACCAGGCTGAGGTACTCGGCGCGGCGTGCGAAGGTCTCCTTCATCTGTTCCGCGATCCGTTCGACGACCTCATCCCGATACGCCTCGTCGAGCTGGGTCGCGGCCGCGTAGTAGAGCGCGGCGAACGACGCCATGCCCGTCGCGACCCGCAGGAGCTCCACGGTGATCGTGACCACCGTGTCCCCGAAGAACGGGATCCGCAGGAGCTCGGTCCCCTGCTTCCCGAGCCAGGCCTCCCGGACGCCGGCGCTCACCAGGAGGGATCCGAACACGACGAAGAAGAGCCAGACGGCGAACGCCACGAACACGACCTGCAGGAACTGGCTGAGGAACATCACCAGCCCGACGTTCACGCGCTGGGTCCGGCTCAGGTGCTCGCCCCGAAGCTCGACCTCCAGGCCGCGGACGCTCCCGGGGAGTCGCAGCAGGAGGAACCCCGCGGCGAGGACCATGAAGAGCCCGGCCGCGACGACGAACTTCGGCAGCTGCGGCACGGTCCAGATCTGCCACGTCTCGGTCGTGAAGAAGATCACCAGCAGGAAGAAGAGGAGCAACGAGAGGGCGCGGACCAGCACCGTGAGCGACGCGGCGAACAGGCTGACGAACCTTCGTACCGCCCACTCGAGGATGGAGACTGCGCCGAACCCCAGCACCAGATACACGAGGCCGAGGAGAGCGGTGTTCCCGCCCAGGGTCACGACGGCACTCGTCTGCTGTCCTCCGAAGAGCAACGGAAGCACTGAGGGCACCACGACGAACACGATCATCTCCGCCAGCCCGACCCGCCGGGGCACGGAGAGGAACGTCTGTCCGCGCGCCAGGTTGAGCGTCCCGATGATGCCGAGCGAGATCGCGATCCCACCGGCCAGGAACCCGACGTTGGTCCAGAAACCGAAGTCGAAGTTCAGCGCGTTGAGGATCTCGAGCACGAAGACGACCGTGAGGAGCGGTAGGGCTTTCGCGAAGGCCTGTCGGGCCGAATACCCTCGGATGAAGGTGGGGAGCCCGGCTCGTCGGAACGATCGTTCCAGCTCCGAGATCTGCCGACCGTCTCCCATCGAGGTATCGAACCACAGGGTGCATCCGTTCGAACGAAAGGAGCTAGGCCGACGACATCTCCGGGTGTTGCGGATCCCGGCGGACGGATGCGGGAACGGGGATCGTGACCGTGAACGTCGTCCCTCGATCCTTGACGCTGTCGACCTCCACCTCGCCGCCGAAACGGCGCGTGAGCTCACGCACGAGATGCAGGCCCAGACCCACGCCTCCGTGGGCTCGTGTGGATGACTGATCGATCTGCGTGAACCGGTCGAAGATCCGAGGCAGATCTCCGGGTGAGATCCCGACGCCTTCGTCGCGAACCCGGATCGTCAGCGAGGCGTCCACGATCCGCGCATCGACGACGACGGGCGCGCCGGGCGTCGAGTACTTGAGGGCGTTGTCCACGAGGTTGGCCACGATCTCATGGAGCGCCACCGGGTCCAGCGCGAGCGTCGGCAGGTCGGATCCGACCTGGACGTGGATCCGATCGACCGATCCCGGGAAACCGTTCCGCACGTCGTCGAGGACGTCGGCGACCGACGTCGGCTGCGCGATGGTCTCGGGATCACCATGCTCGAGCTGCGCCTCTCGAAGGAGGTTCCCGACGAGTCGCTGCAGGTGAGCCGTCTGTCGTGCGATCGCCTCGACCGCGTCCCTCGTCCCGGGATCCGCAGGGGGTGTCTGCTGCTTGAGCAGCTCCGCGAACCCGCGGATCGTCGTGAGCGGTGTACGGAGCTCATGCGAGGCCGCTGCGGCGAAGTCGCTCTTCAACCGATCCAGCTGCCGGAGCTCTGCGACGGTCTCCTGTTCACGTGCCAGGAGGACGCCGAGCTGGTCGGCCTGGTCGAGGAGCTGCGCGTTCTGGCGCCGAAGGGTCCTCGTCGTGCCGACCATCACCGGCACGAGCAGGACGTACAGGGCCAGGAGTCCGAGCCCGAGGGAGATCTTGAGCGTGTCGTTCAACCGGTCGATCTCTCTCTGGATCGCGGAGTAGTCCTGGTAGACCTCGATGACCGCATCTACCTCCTCTACCTCCTCGGACCCCGTGCCGCCCGACAGGTTGATGGGGACGTACGTCTCGAAGAGCTGGTCGGCGAGCGCCCGTTCGCTCTCGTTCTCCGATTCGCTCAGGTCGGAGATCTCACTGGCCACCTCACCTCGAACGCCTCGAGGAGATCCTCCTCCAGCTCCGGTTCCAAGCCCACCTGCTCCTCATCATTGGAGAAGATCACCATCCCGTCGTGGTTCCAGATCTTCACCCGTTCCACACCGGCGTCCTCCATCGCGAGCTCGTGGATGGCCCGGTCGAGCTCGCGGTATCGGACCCCGAGGACCGGGCCGGCAAGATCACCCGGGCCGAGCAACGGGGCGATCACGCTCTCGGCGATGAGCTCGGCTCGGACCTGGGTCGTCACTTCGGAGCTCGCCCGGAGCTCGCCCGCGCGCAGAGCGGCGATCCCGACGCCGATCAGGCCGAAGACGATGAAGCTCGTGCTGGCGAACTGCCAGACGATGGATGTGCCGCGGAGGCGCTCGGCGGGCATACGACCGTATCGGCGGGCCGGGGAACCGGGTAAAGGGCCCTCCTCCGGGAAGAGGCGCTACCCTCATCTGGTGGCCTTCTCCCGCGCGCTGGTCCTCTTCGCCCACCCCGACGACGCCGAGTTCTTCTGCGGTGGGACGGTCGCCCGATGGGTTCGTGAGGGGTGTGAGGTGCACTACGTGTGCATCACCGACGGGTCCGCCGGTTCGAACGATCCGGGAACGACACGGGACGCGATGCGACCCGTCCGGGAACGGGAGATGCGGGCCGCAGCGGAGATCCTCGGTGTGGCGTCGGTCACCTTCCTCGGCGAGCTGGACGGCTTCCTAGAGGTGACGCCGGAGACGAGGCGGAAGGTGACGCGTGAGGTGCGGCGGATCCGGCCCGACGTGATCGTGGCGCCCGACCCCTCACGCCTGTGGTACGGCAACGGCTACGTCAACCACTCGGATCACAAGGCGGCGGGCACCCTGGCACTCTCGGCGGTGATGCCGGACGCGCCGACCCGGGTCATGTTCCAAGAGCTCGAATCGGAGGGGCTGGAGCCGTTCGAGGTTCCGAATCTCTACCTCTCGATGGATGAGCCCGACACGTTCGTCGACATCACGGACACACTCGCCGTCAAGCTCAAGGCCCTGTTCGCGCACGAGTCGCAGCTGGGACCGGAGATCGAGGAACGGGTCATCTCCCGGGCACGCGAGATCGGCCAGAAGGCCGGATACGAGTTCGCGGAAGGCTTCAAGGCGTTCCGGTTCTCAGACGACGAGGACTAGATGGAAGACGAGCGCAACGAGCCCGACCAGCCGTACGAGCTCACCGCCGAGGAGCGGCGCGACATCCAGGCCGACCTCGACGACCTGGCCTCCATGCGTTCGGTCTTCTCGACCCAGTCGGTGAAGGGCGTCGTGATCGCGTGCCAGGAGTGCGGCGCGAATCACTTCTACGAGTGGGAGCTGCTCCGGGACAACCTCGAGCACATGCTGCGATCGGGTGAGCCTCGCATGCACGAGCCCGCGTTCGACATCGCGGAAGAGGAATACATCCAGTGGGACTACGGGAAGGGCTATGTGGATGCGCTGACGGACACGGGGCTGGAGCCCGAACGGCGGATCGAGCTCACGCGCTGTCCGTGGTGCCAGTTCCCGTTCGCCGAGGACCACGCGTTCTGTCCCCGATGCGGCCGCTCGATGGGTGCCGTCCGTCTCTATCAGGAGCTGATCGGCAAAGGGATGGACGAGCGGGACGTCAGGGCGTTGCTCGTCCGGGCAGGGTTCGAGCCGTTCTGATCTTCACCGCTTCTTCCTCACCTTGTCGAAGGCCGGCGGCTCGAGCACGCACTCATCCGGCGTCTTGTCTGGTCGAAGTCCGCGGAACGACGGAGCGCGCATCTTCCTCGTGGACTTCGTGTATTCGAGGTACTCGACCTCGCAGACGAGCTCGGGCTCGACGAACGTCGCGCCCTTCACCTTCCGCAGCGCGGGATCGTCGATCGGCGGGTCGTCGCGCACCAGCGGCGCGAGCTGTTCCATCAACTGCTCCAGCAACCTCTGCGTGAACCCCGTCCCGACCTGACCGACCCAGCGCAGCTCGCCACCGTCGATCGCTCCGACCAGCAGGGCACCGAAGCTCCCCGCTCGCCCACCCTGACCCGGGGTCCAGCCGAGGATCACGCAGTCCTGGGTCGAGATCAGCTTGATCTTCCGCCAGTCGGGCGAGCGCCTCCCGGGGACGTACTTCGAACCCTTCTTCTTGGCGACCACGCCCTCGAGTCCCAACGCCCGTGCGCCGTCGACGAACGCCTTCCCGTTCTCCTCCTCGAAGCCCATGAGCTGGAGCCGGTGATCCTCTTCGACGATCAGCTGGAGGAGCTCGCGTCGTTCCTCCAGGGACAGGCCGGTCGTATCTCGGCCGTCCAGCCAGAGCAGGTCGAACGCGACGAACGCGACCGGGATCTGCTTGGCGACGCGCTTGATCTCTCGTTCGTTCTGGAGGTTCATCCGCTGTTGCAGGGTTTCGAAGGAGGTCTTCCCCTCGGCGTCGACGGCGATGAGCTCACCGTCGAGCACGGCGTTCACCTGGTCGACGAGCTCGTGGATCATGTGGACGTCCGGGTACTGGAACGTGACGTCGCGGCCCCTGCGGGTCCGGAACACCGTGCCGCCGGTCTCCATCTCCGCGAGCGCGCGGATCCCATCCAGCTTGGGCTCGAACCACCACCTCGGATCGTCGAAGGGCTCGCCGCCGCCCTCCGCGAGCATCGGCTGATAGCGGATCGGAGCGGCGGGCGGCGGCGCGTCCTGCGCCGAGGCGAGGAACGCCAGCCAGTCGGTCCTCGTCTTCACGAAGTGGTACTCGACCCCGGGGTAGCGACGGCCGTGGAGCTTGAAGCTCACCTTCGTGTCGGTCCACTCGATGGGCTCGAACCACCCGTCGTCGAAGATGCGCACCTCGCCGGCGCCGTAATGCCCTTCGGGGATCGTTCCTTCGAACGCGCCGTACTCGAGGGGGTGGACCTCCGTTTGCACCGCGAGCCGCTTGTCCCCCTTCTGGATCGGGAGCCCTCGCGGGACCGCCCACGACCAGAGTCCTCCCTCGCGTTCGAGGCGAACGTCGTAGTGGAGCCTGGTCGCTCGGTGCTTCTGGATCACGAAGGAGTTGCCCGTCCCCGGCGTGTCGCCGGGTGCGGGCTCGGTCGTTCCCTCCTCGCCGAACTCGCGCCTGCGCACGTATTCGTAGAGCGCCGGGTCCTTGGACGTCGCGACGATCTCGTCCTGGGTCTTCTCCTTCGTGGTCCTCGCGGCCGTGCGAGGGAGCGGCGTGTTCGAGCGGGGCTCCTCGTCCACGTCCTTCACCCCCAGAGCCTCGAAGGCGTTCGTGAGGTTCATCGCTTCCGTGCGAACCCCTTCGAAGAGGTCCCCGACCTCCGTGAACCGATCCCACACGTTGTCGATCCGGAAGTCCTGCGGCTCGAAGCCACCCTCGAAGACCTCGTCCCACGTGAGCGGAGTCGAGACGGGGGCGCGCGGTTCGGGCCGGACGGAATACGCGGCCGCGATGTTGGCCCCTTGCCGGTTCATGTTGTGGTCGATGAACACCTTGCCGGTGCGATCCGCGATCTTCCACGCCATCGTGACCCGGTCCGGGTCGGCCTTCTGGATCATCCGACCGCAGGCACCGACGAACGCGCGCACCTGTCCGTAGGTGTAGGCGCCGCGCTTGACCGGAACGTAGATCTGGAGACCGGTGGCGCCCGAGGTCTTCGGGTACGCAGACAGGCCCAGTTGGTCGAGCAGGACCTTGATGTGGCGAGCGACCGTGAGGACGTCCTCGTACGTGTAGGGCTCGAAGGGATCGAGGTCGAAGAAGAGGTAGTCGGGATGCTCGGTGTCCTCGCACCGAGAATGCAGCGGGTGCATCTCGATGCAGCCCAGGTTGGCGACGTACAGGAGCGTGGACGTGTCGTCGACCATGAGGTAGTCGATCTCGCCCCGCTTCGAATCGTCCGACAGAACCTTGCATCGATGGACCCAATCCGGCGTGTGAGAGGGCGCCGTCTTCTCGTAGAAGTGGGGTCCCTCCGCGCCGTCCGGCATCCGTTTCATCGTCAGCGGGCGCCCGTGCAGGTGGGGGCCGATCAGGTCCGCGACGTTCCAGTAGTACGCGAGGAGATCGCCCTTCGTGTACCCCTCCTCCGACCAGAAAACCTTCGGCAGATTGGAGAGGCGGAGATCACGTCCGTCGGCCTCGACCCACCAGGCGTCGCCGTCCTTCCGAGCCTCGAGCGCTTTCGGGAGCTTGAGCGTGAAGGCGGGACCGGACGACGTAGCCCGTCGGCGAGGTGGCATCGCCCCTCGATGCTAGGGCTTCAGCCTCTGTTCTGAGACGTCCGTTCGGTCCGCGGCCCCGTGCTGGGCTGTCCTCGGGGCGGACTAGGATGAGTGGACCCTCCTGAACGCGAGGGATCCGACGACCCTGGAGGACGGCATGCCGAGAGCCATGTGGAAGGGTGCCATCTCCTTCGGCCTGGTGACGATCCCCGTGAGCGTCTACCCGGCCACCGAGGAGAAGACACTTCGTTTCAACCAGTTGCACGACGAGGACGGCGGGCGGGTCCGCATGAAGCGGGTGTGCTCGATCGACGGCGAAGAGGTCGGCTACGAGCACATCGTGAAGGGCTACGAGTACGAGAAGGACCGTTACGTGATCCTCACCGACGAGGACTTCGAGGCCATCCCGGTCGAATCCTCGCGCGCGATCGACATCCAGCAGTTCGTCGACCTCGAAGAGATCGACCCGATGCACTACAAGAAGTCCTACTACCTCGTGCCCGAGGAGACGGGTGCCAAGGCCTACGCGCTGCTGCGCGAAGCGCTCAACCGCTCCGGCAAGGTGGGGATCGCCAAGGTCAGCTTCCGCGACAGGGAGCACCTGGCGGCGCTCCGGTTCCGCGACGACGCGTTCGTCCTGGAGACCATGTACTGGCCGGATGAGATCAGGGAAGCGGACTTCGGGGGCGTCGACGTGTCTGCGAAGATCCGGCCGAACGAGCTCGAGATGGCCCAGACGCTCATCGAGAACCTCACGGCCGGCTGGAACCCCACCGAGTACAAGGACGAGTACCGCGAAGCGCTGATGCGGATCGTCGAGGCGAAGATCAACGGTGAGGAGATCGAGATCGTCGAGGCCGAGCCGACCGCGAAGGTCGTCGACCTCATGGAGGCATTGAAGGCCTCGGTCGCCGCGGCCAAGAAGGAGCCCAAGGCTGAGCCGGCGCCCAAGAAGAAGTCGGCAGCCAAGAAGAAGCCCGCGCCGAGGAAGAAGGCCGTCGGGGAGTGAACCCGCCGGCCGGATACTCGGTCCGGCCGAGCACCCGCGACGACATCGATACGATCGCTCGTCTCGTCCAGGCGATCGATCGGCACGATGCAGGGATCGCAGAGCCCGTCCGCGGCTTCATCGAAGACGATTGGGCCAACCCCTTGTTCGACCCGGAGCAGGACACGCTGGTGCTCGCCGCGGAGACCGGCGATCTTGCGGCTTATGGGAGTGCGTGGGGGATCGAGCCGTCGAGCTCCGTGGAGGCGTGGATCAGCATCCACCCGGAGCACCGCGGTCGAGGGCTCGGCACGTGGCTCGTCGGCTGGGCGGAGGCCCGGTCGCGCCGCTACCTGGCGGATCTCGGGACGTCTACCCTGCTCCGACCCGTCGTGTCCTCCTCCGGCGCTGGCGGCGCCTTCCTGGCCGGCTTGGGGTATCGGCACGCGCGCACGTTCTGGCACTTGGAGCGACGGCTCGAGGGCACCGAGGAGGCCGGGAACGCCCCCGCCGGTGTGTCGATCAGGCCGTTCCGAGACGGCGACGGCCCTGCCGTGCATCGGGTCCTCGAGGCCTCCTTCGAGGGACACTTCGGTTTCGAACCGATGACGTACGAGGCCTGGGAAGCGGCCGACCTCCGCGCTCCGTCGACGGATCTATCGCTCGTGTTCCTGGCCGAGCACGGCGGAAACGTCGTCGGGGTCCTGAGGGCCGGATTCCTCGAGGAGGATCCGTGGGTGCACGAGCTGGGCGTGCTCGAAGCTCATCGCGGTACTGGGATCGGGCGAGCGCTCCTGCGAAGGGTCTTCGCCGAGCTCGCGGCGCGGGGACGGACGACCGTGAAGCTCAACGTCGACGGCGAGAACCGGACGGGCGCCACGCGGCTCTACGAGAGCGTGGGCATGCGGCCGGGGCGATCCTGGCACTTCTACGAGAAACGGATCGACGCAGACTAGGATTCGGCGCATGAAGCTCGTGACCGCGATCGTGAAGCCCCATCGACTCGACGAGGTGAAGGACGCCCTCCGCGAGATCGGGGTCAACGGCCTCACCACCACGGACGTCGAGGGGTTCGGGCGCCAGCGTGGCCACACCGAGGTCTACCGCGGCGCGGAATATCAGGTCGACTTCGTCCCGAAGGTCCGCGTGGAGGTCGTCGTCGACGACACCGACGCGCAGGGCGTCGTCGACGCGATCGTGAAGGCGGCCCGCACCGGGAAGATCGGGGACGGCAAGCTCTGGGTCACCGAGGTGGAGCAGCTCATCCGGATCCGGACGGGCGAGATGGGCCCCGACGCTCTCTGACGGTCGCGTGGGCGCCGCGACCGATCCCGTCGCGAAGCTCCTGGCCGAGTACGAGGCCCTCGAGCGGGCGTACTCGCCGGGGCACCACGGGATGTGGGCGGCGCGCCGGCGCGCGGAACTGGTGGACGCCACTCTCGACGGGCTCTTCGAGCGCGCCGGCGCGCCGCCCGGAACGGCGGTCGCCGCGGTGGGGGGATACGGGCGAAGGCTGCTCCTGCCGCGCTCCGACATCGACCTCCTCGTCCTCCACGACGGCTCCGACATCGACGCGGTCGCGGCGTTGGCCGACGACCTGCTCTATCCGCTCTGGAACGCGGGTTTCCAGGTAGGCCATGCGGTTCGGACGCCTCGGGAGTGCGAGGAGGCGTGCGAGCGGCTGGACGTCGGGGCATCGATGCTCGACATCCGTCGTATCGCCGGAGCCGAGGACGTCGTGATCGATGCGGCTGCCCGTGTCGAGGCGTGGGCTCGGCGTGACCCCCGAGCGTTCGCATACGCGATCGGCGTGGACGCTGCGAGGCGGGCAGAGCGTTTCGGGTCCGCCGCCCACCTGCTGGAGCCCGACCTGAAGGAGGGGTCCGGAGGGTGGCGCGATCTCCATTCGATCTGGTTGATCGAGAGTGTCGTCGGGACGGATGCGCCACTCCTCCGCGCCCGCGAGCGTGAAAAGGTCGCGGGGGCGGAGGAGGTTTTTGTCCGGGGGCGCAGCGCGCTTTGACTTGCGGAAGGGAAACGGGGGGATTGAATGGCCCT
>JBPCPX010000174.1:0-10212 GCA_050998695.1 Actinomycetota bacterium | reverse complement strand
GCGGTCGATGTCCGGGACGGCCGCGTCCGCGGCGTGGTGACCGAGGAGCACGGACCGATCGAGGCCGAGGTCGTGGTGAACGCGGGAGGGATGTTCGCGCACCAGCTCGGCCGGATGGCCGGCGTCGAGGTGCCCGTGGTGCCGTTCGGGCATCAGTACCTGCTGACGGAACCGATCGACGGCGTGACCGCGGAGCTCCCGACGATGCGCGACCCGGACCGCCTCGTGTACTTCCGGCAGGAGGCGGGTGGAGGCCTCGTGATGGGCGGTTACGAGCGGAACCCCGACCCGTGGTCCGTCGAGCAGGACCCTCCGGCCGACTTCAACGGGAAGCTGCTGCCGGAGGACTGGCCGCGCTTCGAAGCGCTCGCCGAGGCGGCCACCTCGCTCGTTCCGGCGATGGGCGAGGCCGGCGTGGTCCGACTCCTGAACGGGCCCGAGGCCTTCACTCCAGACGGCGAGTTCGTCCTCGGCGAGTCCGCCATTCAGGGCTTCTTCGTGGCAGCGGGCTTCTGCGCCCATGGGATCGCCGGCGCCGGCGGGATCGGCAAGGTGCTCGCCGAGTGGATCGTCGACGGCGAACCCGAGTGGGACACGTGGAAGATGGACGTGCGGCGCTTCGGTCCGCACTACCGTTCGCGTGAGTACGCGCGTGACCGCGCGTACGAGGTCTACGCCACCTACTACGACATCCACTACCCGGGCAAGGAACGGCTTGCCGGACGACCCCTGAAGGTGCCGCCTGCATACGCGCGTCTCCAAGCTCTCGATGCCGAGTTCGGCGAGAAGTCCGGGTGGGAGCGGGTCAACTGGTTCGGGTCGAACGAGGATCCCGCACACGAGGACCGGCGACCGGGCGGCTGGGCCGGCGAACATTGGTCGACCGCGATCGTGACCGAGCACCTGGCGTGCCGGGAACGCGCCGCCCTGTTCGACGAGAGCTCTTTCGCCAAGCTCGAGGTCTCCGGACCCGACGCGGCTCCCTTCCTGCAATGGCTGTGCGCGAACGACGTGGACCGGGCGCCGTCCTCCGTCGTGTACACGCAGATGCTGAACCAGCGCGGCGGCATCGAGAGCGACCTCACGGTGACGCGGCTCGCGGATGAACGGTTCCGCCTCGTGATCGGCACGGCGTTCGGGAACCACGACCTGGCGTGGATCCGGAAGCAGCTCGGCGATGAACGGGTGCACGTCCGCGACGTCACCGGCGCCTTCGCCTGCTACGGGATCTGGGGGCCCCGAGCTCGGGACATCTTGAGCGCGCTCACCGACGCCCACCTGTCGAACGACATGTTCCCGTACATGCACGCGCGGGAGATCGACGTGGGGTCGGCGCCCTGCCTCGCCCTGCGGGTGACCTACGTCGGCGAGCTCGGATGGGAGCTCTACACACCGGCCGAGTTCGGGGCGAGCCTGTTCGAGGCATTGCTCGAAGCCGGCAGCGACCACGGCGCGGTCCCTGCCGGCTACCGCGCGATCGACTCTCTCCGCGTCGAGAAGGGCTACCTCGCGTGGGGCGCCGACCTCACGCCCGAGGAGGACCCGTTCCAGGCCGGGCTGGGGTTCGCCGTGGACCTGGGGAAGGACTTCCTCGGGAAGGACGCACTGGTGGCGCGACGCGATCGTGAGCGGCCACGCCTCGCCACCCTCGCGCTGGAGGACCCGCGGGCGATGGTCCTCGGCAACGAACCGGTGTTCCACGGAGGCGACGTCGTTTCACGGATCACCAGCGGCGGGATCGGCTATGCGGTCGAGCGCTCGATCGCGTTCGCCTACCTTCCAGGATCGCTCCCCGACCCCGGCACACGGCTTGAGGTGGAGGTGTTCGGCGAGCGGGTACCCGCGGAGGTCGCCGGTCACGCGCTGTGGGACCCCGCGGGGGAGCGGATACGTGGCTAGGCCCTACCGGGCGTGAACGAGTGACCGTTCCAGGCGGCGCGGATCCGCTTGCGGACCAAGCCCGACATGTCCAGGTGCACGGACTCCGGGAGGTCGCGATCACCGCAGTCGAGCAGGAGCACGATCCCTTCGCCCTCGAAGCGCTGGAAGTCACGCACCGGCCCGGGGGCGTCGATCGAGGCCTCGAGGACGAAGACCGGGTGGTGGCCGTACTCCATCGTGACGGTCCACACGTAGAGCACCCCGCCGCCGGACCGGACGTACTCCACGGCATCGGGAGTGGCCTCGATCTTCACGATCCCAGCGTGCGCACGGCCACGGGGTCCGTCAACGGGATGCGTCCGACAGGAGCCTTCCGAACCCCTCGTCCGTGAAGGAGGCGAAGGCACGCCCCCAGCGCTCCTCCGCCCAGCCCCAGAAGTCGAAGTCGATCGACGAGATCTTCCCCTGGATCGCAGCCCACAGCGTCCAGCCGACGTCGGCCATCACCGCTTGCAGGTCCATCCGCGCGAGCAGTTCGGGCGTCGCCTCCCCGAAGTACGCCTCGCAGAGCGAGGCGCGCCGGTCGGCGTCGAAGCCACATTCCAGCGCCGTGTCACCCAACTCGAACGTCGGGTCGTTGTTCCCGCTGTATTCGAAGTCCACGATCCAGAGCTGCGCGCCGTCGTCGATGTAGTTCTCCGCGAGCAGGTCGTTGTGACACGGCACCGTCGACAGGGGTCTCACGGCGAGCGCGCGCTCGATCGCCGTGACGTCGTCCCGGTGCTCCGCGAAGCCGTCCGGGATCCGAACCTCGTGCTCGGCGCAGACCCGTAAGTAGAACTCCGTCAGCCGGAACATGTCGAAGTCCTGCCGGAACCGCGGCCCGGCGGGCAGGCGGCGGAGCGACGCCCCGATGCGCGGGGCCATCTCGGGGGACCGGAGCCGTTCGGAGGACATCGTCGTCCCCTCGACGAACTCGATCACCATCACGTCGAGGTCTTCGAGCACCTCGACGATGCGAGGGGAAACGCCGGTCGTCGACGCGGCCGCAGCGTTGTGTCGCTCGTTCCCGCGATCCACGGCCAGGAGCTCCGTCGAGGCGCCCGGGATCCGCACGACGTACCGGTCGCCCTCCGTGTCCACGAGGTAGTTGGTATTGGTCAACCCACCGGAAAGCTCCGAGACGCTCGTCTCGCGCCCGCGCCACAGGGAGACCCGCCCGAGGACCTCCTCGATCGAGGTCATGTGGCGATCATCCCGTCGGCGCCGACCAGGACGTCGGGGACGACCTCGGCCGAGATCACATCGCCGAACACCTCGACCTGCACCTTGGCGCCCTCACCGACCTCGGCGGGGAGGGAGACGAGGCCCACGTTGCGACCGACCGTGAACCCGTAGGCGCAGCTCCGGAGCCGGCCGACCACCTCCTGGTCACGGAGCACCGCTTCGCCTCCGTAGATCGGGACGTACGCGTCGTCCGCTCCGATCAGAAGCGTGCGGAGACGTCGCTCGACGCCGCGCGCGCGCTGAGCCATCAGGGCGTCCCGGCCAACGAACCCTTCCCGCTCGAATGCCACGAACCGCTCGAGCCCCGCGTCGAGCGGCGTGTCGTTCGCGGTCAGGTCCGAGCCCAGGTAGCGGAAGCCCTTCTCGATGCGCAGCCCATCGAGGCATCGGTAACCGCAAACCTCCACCCCGTGCTGCTCGCCCGCCATGGCAAGCCGATCCCACGCCTCGACGGCCCAGGACGGCTCGACGAATAGCTCCCAGCCCGCCTCGCCCGCGTAGCTGACGCGCTGGGCCCAGACGGGGGCGGCGCCGACCCGCCCCTCCCTGACGCTCATCCGCGGGAAGTCCTCGGCCCCGAGGCTCGAGCCCGCCACGGCGCCGAGGATCGCGGGGGCGGCCGGGCCCCAGAGCGCGATCACGGCGAGCTCCTCGCTCGCGTCCCGGAGGGAGACGTCGGGCAGCTCGTCCCGGAGGGCGATGCCCCGCAGCCATCCGAGATCGCCGTCGATCGCGCCCGCGCCGGTGATCACGCGGAACCGCGCTTCGCCGAGCCGGACGATCGTCACGTCGCCCACGATCCCGCCACCCTGATGGAGGAGCTGCGTGTACACGACCGAGCCCACCGCGACGTCGACCTCGTTGGCGGCGGCCCGCTCGAGCAACCTGAGAGCGTCCGGCCCCATCACCTCGATCTTCCCGAACGAGCTCAGGTCCAACAGGCCGGCGCGCTCGCGAACGGCGCGATGCTCCTCGCCGACCCGGTCGAGCCAGGGCGGGCGCGTCCATCCGAACGCGCGCTGCTCCGGCCCGGCCCGCCGCCACGGCTTGCCCGGCTCGCATCGCTCCGCGCGCTCCCACCCATGCTTCGTCTGGAACACGGCGCCGGCTTCCTGGAGCCGTCCGTGCAGCGGCGACACCCGCTTCGGCCGGCCCAGCTCGTCGTGATCGAACGGGTATCGCAGGAGGTAGTAGTAGCGATAGGTCTCCCGCGCCAGCTCGGCGACCCACCCGGCGTCCTCGTGCACGCGCCCGAACCGCCACGGCCGATACGACGTGAGGTCGAGCTCGGTCTCCCCCCCGGTGATCCACTCAGCCAGCGACCTCCCGAGCCCGCCGGCGCCGCCGAAGCCGTTCAGCGAGAGCCCCGCGGCCATCCATAGGCCGCGTACGTCGGGAACGGGGCCGACCAACGGGTTGGCGTCGGGAGTCATCGCATCCGGGTGACAGACGAGCTTCACGATCTCCGCGTCCGCGACGAACGGGAACCGGCGCGCCGCCCCACGGAGCAGCTGCTCGAATCGATCCATGTCGGGCGGGAGGGACCGGCCTCCGTGCTCCCACGGCGCTCCGTCCACCCAACGCGCGACCGGATCGGGTTCGTAGCCGCCGAACATGACGCCCCCGGCCTCGGACTTGCCGTAGACGAGGTGATCGGGATCGCGGAAGCACGGCATATCCCGTGGGAGCTCCGATCCGGGCACCGCCTTCAGGGCGATGTGCTGGTGATCGACGGGCGTGGAGGGCACGCGCACTCCCGCGAACGCCGCGACCCGGGGCGCCCAGATGCCGGCAGCGTCGACGACCACCTCGCACTCGATCCGATCGTGCTCGGTCCGTACGGCGACGATCTCCCGGCTATCCGAGAGCTCGATCCCCGTCGCGCGCTCCTCCGTGCGGATGCGGACCCCGAGCGCTCGGGCGGCGTCGGCCATCGCGTACGTCGCGGTGTGCGGGTCGAGGAACCCGTCCCCGGGCACCCAGACGCTCCCGAAGAGGTCCTCGGCACTCGCCGCCGGCATCCGCTCTCGTGTCTCCTGGGGAGAGAGGAGCTCCACGTCCAGCCCGATCGCCCGCGCCCGCGACACCCCCCGCTGCAGCTCCCGGAGCGACGTAGGGCTCGAGGCGATGCGCACGCTTCCCACCGCGTCGAACACGCCCAGCTCGACGTACATCGCCACGGAGTACCGGCGGAACGCCATCATCGTCGGCGACGGGTTGAACATCGTGACGAGCCCGGCCGCATGCGCCGTGGATCCGCTCGTCAGCTCTCCCTTGTCCAGCAGAAGGACGTCCGTCCAGCCGGCGCGCGCCAGGTGCAGCGCGACGCTGCATCCGGTGACGCCGCCGCCGATCACCACGGCGCGTGCTCGATCGCTCACGGATGCCTCCCCTGACCGATGGGGCGAGGCCGACGGCCTCGCCCCATCGCGCCGATCGTTCTGCCGCTACTCCGGCGGGATCTCCCGGAACGCGTATTCGACCTTCAGGCCGGCGCTCGCCCGGACCTGCCGCATCACGAAGTAGACGAGCAGCCCGAACACCGCCGTTCCGAGGACGATGTAGTACGGCACGGCATCCCCCGTGTAGGCGAGACCGAGTTCCTCCCTGAACAGGAACGAGCCGACCATGAACGAGCCGAACACGAACCCCAGCAGGCCGACGATGGTCACGAGGGGCACGCTCCCCACCGTGTACGCGGCGCCCGGAGACGCCTCGTACACCTTCCGGGCTCGATAGGGCAGGAGTGCCGCGGCGAGCGCAGAGAGCGTCATCACCGCCCCGTTCGCGAACGTGACGCCGAGTGTCCATCGCGTCCACTCCCCGATCATGTTGAAGCCCCAGATCACCGGGAGGGCTGCGAGGAAGTACGCGATGTGGGCGTTCACCGGGGTCTTCCACCGCGGGTGCACCCGAGCGAACCAGTCGGGCAGCAGCCCGTCCAGGCCCTGCGCCACCATGATCCGCGTCGTCCCGATGTAGCAGTTACACACGATCTGGAACGAGTTCAGGATGAACCCGATGCCGATCAGCAGCACGACGATCCAGCTACCCGTGAGACCCATCGCCATCAGGTTCGGGAACATGATGTTCCCCCCGATCGTCGCCTCGGCCACTCCGTACCAGTAGCCGGACGAAGCGACCAGGATCCCTTCATCGCCGATCCCCTTCTGCATCGCCACCGCCAGGAGGATCAGGAGCCCCGCGGTGAGGGTGAGCGAGCCGACGATGATGAAGACCTGGCTCCGGAACACGTTGGCGTTCTTGATCTCCCCACCCTGCTCGGATGAGTACGTGGCCCACTGCAGGCTCGTCCACGCGATCGGCGCGACCAGCAGGGTCCCGAGGAGCCAGAACGGCGGGTCGAAGTTGACGCCGGCCTCCGCAGCCGCCGCCCTCGCGGTCTCGAAGAATCCCTGAACGCCGTTCACCTCCCCGGCGAACGTGTCCAGCTTCGCTGTGGCGGATGCCGGGTCGTTCAACAGGAACAACAGGAGGACGATTCCGAACGAGATCAGGATCGCGTACCACATCACGTATTGGAACCGGATGTAGTTGCGGAACCCGGTGACGAGAAGGACCAGGGCCGCGAGCGCGTTGACGATGCTGATCACGATGATGCCGGTGGTGCCGGCGGCCCATGTGCCGATGTCAGTGAAAGCGCCGATGCCGGTCGTCACGCCGAGACCGATGAACGTCGGGGCGATGCCGAGCGTCGCCAGGAGCCAGCCCGACAGTGCGACCCACTGGAGGATCCAGACCACGAAGAACGCGAAGACGACCGTGAAGCCGAACCCGCCTCCGAACACGCGGCTCTGGAACACGTAGTCTCCGCCCGACCTCGGGAGCGATGTCGCGAGCCAGACGTACGCCAACGCGATCGGGAGCTCGAACACGAAAGCGAACACGATCCCGAGGATCAGGTTCGATCCCTCCAGCGCGGTTGGCGCCCACACGTAGGTCCAGGGGAAGATGATCCCCATCGTCAGGACGTTGTAGATGAACGCCGAGTACGGCGACATCACCCGGACGAGGCCGGAAGCCCTCCGGGTGAATACCTGCGGCGCTGCTGCTGCTTCAGCCATCCCCTCCCCCCTTCTGGTGCGTCATGCCTAGCCGGACGTGAATTGGTGTCCCAGCACTTCCCCGCCCCGGATCGCGACGATCAGGCCGCGCAGCACCCCCTCTCCGTACTCGCTCCCGGGGTTGAACGCTGGGGTGCGGCCGTACTTGGTCGCCCCCCGGGACTCGTGGATATGGCCGTGCAGGCCGATGGTCGGCTGGTGGTTGGCGAGCGCATCGGCCACCGCCTGCGAACCGGCGCCGTAGTGGACCGGCTGCCCCCTCTCGATCACCGGCTTGGGGGGCCAGACCGAGGCATCCAGCTTCAGGCACGTGTCGAGGCCGGAGTCGAGCGGCGGGCAGTGGAAGTTGAACACCGTCTTCGCCGGGTCCGACACCGACGGCATCAGCTTCTCGATGACCTCCGCGATCTCCTCGTCGGTCCGCTCGCGCGGCGTCTCCCATGGCGTCGGGGTCGAGTACCCGATCGTCAGGAGCTCGTGCTCGTCATCGAGGGGCACGGCGCGGTTCTCCGCGTTCACCACGCGCTCCGTCGTCGTCTCGTCGAGGGCGCTCAGGACCTCGTCGGTGTCGTCGTTGCCGCCGCAGAGGTACACGTTCACGGGAGTGTCCGCCAGCCGCTCCTCCGCGAGCGTGACCCACTCGGCCAACCGCTCCTTCGCGAGGACATCGAAGAGGTCGTCGATGCGATCCTGCTGCCCCTCGTAGGAGGCGTACTCCTCCGGATCCATCTCCTGCCAGTAGAAGCCGAGTGTCTGCATGGTTCGCTTGAACTCGGCGAGCTGCTCCTCGCTCGTGATGTGGTGGTTCTGCCCCTGGAGGCGCGCCCGCCACGTGCCTCCGGCCTCGCGGACCATCGGGATCAGGAGCTTGCCCATCAGATCGCCCCCGAAGACGAGCGCGTCGACGTCGTAGAACTTCGCGGCGTTCAGGAACTTCCGGTACGTGGGCTCGGACCCGTGGATATCGCACGCGTAGAAGAGGCGCGTGGCCTTCTCCTTCGCCTTCTTGGAGAACAGCGGCATCAGACGTCCTCCGGCACGGCCATCAGCTCACCCACGTCCCGGTACCACTTCTTCCGGTCGCCGACCTTGGCGCGGAGCCTCCACGACATCGACTTCTGCTCGGACTCGATCCGGTCGAGCGCAGCTTGGACCTGATCCGAGACGCGCCGGGTCTCGTCCTCGTCGAGCTGCTCGTAGTGCTCGGCCATCTGGCGCACCTTGTCGAGGTTCATCGTGAGCGTGCGCCACCAACCCCAGTCCTTCGCGCAGATCCCGGCGATGCGTCCGATGTTGATCGTCTCGGCGTCCGAGTCGCCGAGAGGGAACTCGAGCAGGAGCGTGATCGCGTCGATCAGATCCTTCTCGTTGATCTCGACGATCTGCATCTTCTGCAGGAGCAGCTCGGCGAGCGGGATCGTCTCGGGATCGAGCTCGAGGCGCCCCTTCCACAGGACCGTGTGACAGAACTCGAGCTTGTCGAGGAACACGTCGATGTGCATGCCGATCCCCGGATGCTCGGCCACCAGACGGGAGCCCTCGGAGTTCACGTACACGGCCGAGTCCTCGAGGTAGCCAGCTCGAGCGAGCATCACGCGGATCTCCGGCGCCTCCCGCCCGTAGGCCGCGAAGTCGATGTCCGTATAGCGGCGCCCGAGCTTCTCCCGCAGGTAGGCATGGTTGGGGCACCGGCGTGCGAATGCGACCGCGCCGAGGAGCCTGAGGGTCGTTCCGTCCTCGCGGGCGAGAGCGAGCAAACGGTCGGCTTCGGCCTCGAACTCGGCCTTCTCCAGGGCTACCTCCCGAAAGGTCCCTCGGCGCGGGCACGGCGGAAGGAGTCTGTTCGCTCAGCTGTAGGAGCGCAAGCTGGAGTCGACGAGGTCATCGGAGTGCGGCCAGGAACTCGTCCAGGTCGGGGGCCACGTGGTAGTAGCTGGGCTCGACGGAGCCTTCGAACGCCTCCACGGTCTTGTAGCCGTTGCCGGTCACGTAGGCGACGACCTCTTCCTCGGGCCCGATCACGCCCTGGTCGACCAGTCGTTTGAGGTTGGCGATCGTGACCCCGCCGGCCGTCTCGGTGAACACGCCCTCGGTGGAGGCGAGCAGCTTGATCCCGTCGAGGATCTCTGCCTCGGTGCACCACTCGATCACACCGCCGGTCTCACGGGCAACCCGGAGCGCGAAGTAGCCGTCCGCGGGAGAGCCGATCGCGAGGGACCGGGCGATGGTGTCGGGCTTGACCGGCGTGACCTCCTCGGCCCGATTCTTGAAAGCTTGCGCCACCGGCCGGCATCCCTCCGGCTGGGCGCCGCTCACGCGATAGGCCTTCTCCTCGACGGCCCCGATCGCCACGAGCTCCTGGAACGCACGGTGGATCTTCGTGAGCAGAGCACCGCTCGCGATCGGCACGACGACATGATCGGGCAGGCGCCAACCGAGCTGCTCGGCGGTCTCGAACCCGAGCGTCTTGGAGCCCTCCGCGTAGTACGGGCGCATGTTCACGTTCACGAACGCCCACGGCAGCGTCTCGGCGACCTCGGCGCATAGACGGTTCACGTCGTCGTAGTTGCCCTTCACCGCGACGACCTTGGCGCCGTACGTCTCGGTCGCGAGGATCTTCGCGCGCTCGAGGTCGTCGGGCACGAACACGTAGCACGGCATCCCGGCGTGCGCGGCCGCCGCGGCGGCCGCGTTGGCGAGATTACCGGTGGAGGCGCACGACAGCGCCTCGAAGCCGAACGCCCGCGCCATCGTGGCGGCGATCGACACGACCCGGTCCTTGAACGAGTAGGACGGGTTGACGGAGTCGTCCTTGATCCAGAGGGCGCGGAGGCCAAGCGTGGTGCCGAGCCGATCCGCACGGCGGAGCGGCGTGAAGCCGGCGCCGAGATCCACCCGGTCGAGGCCGGGCCCGCCAGGGAGCAATGCCTCGTAGCGCCACAAGCTGGCGGGCCCGGCC
>JBPCPX010000172.1:0-5388 GCA_050998695.1 Actinomycetota bacterium | reverse complement strand
AGGCACCCAGCTGGGCTCCGCGCCGCGCGGACCGAGGTTCACGGGCGTGTCCGGACCCTGCGAGTAGAAGCCGAACGCCCACATCGCGGAGAGCAGGATCATCCATCCGGAGAAGGCGACCATCAGCACGAGGTAGCCCATCCAGCGGCCAAGGATCGCGGTCAGGATGAGGTACACGCTCCCCACGAACAGGATGAACCCCATGAGGGTCACTCCGGCGCCCTTGAGGAGGGTGCCGCAGTCGACGTTGAAGCCGAGGCAGCTCTCCACTTATGGGTCCCTCGGGTTGGGGCCGGGCGATGCGAGGGCCTTGGCGGAGGCCTCCTCGTTCACGCACACGTTCTCCTCGATCGGCACGTTCTCCGAGGAGAGATCGACGAGGTACACCACGATGTCGTTGATCTGCTGGTCGTCGAGGGCGCCCTCGAAGCGGATGCTCCACGAGGGCATCGCGTTCCGGCCTTCCGCGATGACCTGGTAGATGTCATCGATCGAGTAGATCGCCGCGTGGCCGGCGGAAGGGCCACCGCAGACGTTCGTGAGGTCGGGCGGGAAGGCGTACGTCGCGCCCGTCTGGATGATGCCGCCGGTCAGGTCGGGACCGTGGCAGCGGACGCATCCCACGCCCAGCTGGTTCTCCTCGGAGAACAGCAATACCGACCGAGCGCCACGATCGATGGCCAGCTCCTTCAGCTCGTGTTCCTGGTTCAGGTTCGTCGACGGCTCGAAGATCCAGGTCGCCGGGATCCAGAGCACGAAGAACGCCAGCATGACCACGCTCCAGCCCTGGAGCTTCTGGAGCAAGGGGGTTTCGAGGGCCGCGTCGGAAGGCCCAGGCCTCAGCGCGTCGGGGATGTCGGGACCGGTCTCGCGGGTCCTCTGCCGCAGCGCCAGCCCGGCGATGGCGGCGACCGTGATCAGGGCACCCGCGATCGCCAGCCCGATCCCGGCCGTCGTCGACAGTGCGAGCATCGCTCTCGTCCGCTCCTATCCCGGCGCCACGCAGAAGGCGCCCTGCGGCGGCTGGTCGATCGTGTCGGTGCCGCGGGACGGCCCCAAGACGACCTCGGAGGTGTCGACCATGACGCGTCCCTCGACGACCTGCATGTGGAAGCGATCCATGCCGCGGGGGGCGGGGCCGAGCGTGTACTCGCCGGCCTGGTTGTACTTCGAGCCGTGGCACGGACACTCGAACCACTTCGACTGCCCGCAGAACGGGACCCGGCAGCCGAGGTGCACGCACCGCTGGTAGAGCGGCATGATCCCCTCGCCGGCCACTCCGTCCCTCACGTAATCGATGTCGCCCTTCGCCGTCCCGTTGTAGGGCACGATGTAGAAGCGGCCCGAGCCGACGTAGAACGGCTCACCGGAGGCGACGGCCGCCTTGATCTCGTCCAACGGGCCGGCGTCGATCAGTGCCCCGAACCCGCCCTTGAGGTTCGGCCAGAGGAACGCGATCGAGGCGCCGCCGAACTGCGCGCCGAACACCAGGAGCGACGTGATCAAGGATTTGCGGAAGAAGTCTCGACGCGATACGGCCGGCGCGCGGCTGGGCGGGGTGGGCAGGCCCGCGGCACGCGCACGGGTGGCGGCGACCGCTTCCTGCTGGCGTTGGTAGGACCGCAGCGAGATGACGAAGAACGCGATCGCGAAGATCGTGATCGCCACGAGAGACGCGATCGCGGCGATGAGTCCGGCGGAGACGGCGAGCGTCGTCATAGCTCGAAGAACACCCCTTGCGCCCACGGCCAGGTCCAGTTGAAGCCGGGACCGCGGAAGAAGGAGCCGATGATCGTGAGGACGGCGCCGAACATGAACATCATCGTGAAGAGCGTGATCGCGACCTTCCTGTCACCGGGCCTGTTGCTCGGGTTCCGGTCGACGTAGGGCACAGCCGCCAGGCCCACGAGGATGAACGTCGGGATCGAGATCCCGGCGACCAACGGGTGGAAGTAGCGAAGCAGCTCCTGCAGGCCGAGGAAGTACCACGGTGCCTTCGACGGGTTCGGTGTGAGGTTCGCGTTGGCCAGCTCGCGGAGCGGGGCGTTCACGAAGGTGGAGAACACCACGAGGCCCACCGACAGCACGAACATCGCGACGAACTCCTCGATGAGCAGGTGGGGCCACACGTTCACGCGGTCGCCCTGCTCGCGCTCGACCCGCTGGATCCCCTCGGGTGGCACGAGCGCCAGCAGGCGGTGCTTGTCCGGAGCACCCTTCTTGGGCGTCGGGAT
Source organism: Actinomycetota bacterium (assembly GCA_050998695.1). Taxonomy (GTDB): domain Bacteria; phylum Actinomycetota; class UBA4738; order UBA4738; family HRBIN12; genus JAJNBA01. The sequence goes on along the minus strand of JBPCPX010000172.1, from coordinate 3,154 downwards.
GTTCCCGGTGGGGAGCGGCGCGGTCCTCGTCGGGGCGCTCACCGGAGCGGCCGCAACCATGGCCGCCTGGCCCTGTGCGGGGGCGGCTCCTGCGGCCGGAGCCGCGACGGCGGCCGCGGCAGCGGGCGCCTGGGCCTCCCCGTTGCCGCCGGCTGCGGCCGCGGCAGGAGCGGCTTCCTCTTCGGGGTGCGCGGTCTTGTAGGCGCGGACGGCCGCGGAGCGCGCGCGGCCCTCGGCCACCCGCTTGTCGGTGCCCGCCTCGAGCTGCTCCTTCAGGACGCGGTCGAAGACCTCCTGATCGAGCGGGGTGTCCTCGCGTGCCATCACCGGCCTCCTAGAGCGGTCCCGAGATCCCGCCGTCCTTGCGGATCCGCCAGAAGTGGACCGCGAGGAACAGCACCAACACGAAGGGAAGTGCGAGCACGTGCAGCACGTACCAGCGAAGGAGGGTGTCGGGGCCGACGACGACCCCGCCGAGCAGCAGGAACTGCGCCTGCTTCGCGATCAGTGGTGAGTATCCGGCGATGCCCTCGGCGATCGCGACGGCCCAGCGCGAGAGCTGGTCCCACGGCAGCAGATACCCGGTGAAGGACAGGCCAAGCGTGAGGAAGAGAAGGATCACGCCGACGACCCAGTTGAACTCGCGCGGCGGCCTGTAGGCGCCGGTGTAGAAGACCCGCGCCATGTGGAGCGTGACCGTGATCACCATCAGGTGCGCGCCCCACCGGTGCAGATTCCGGATGAAGTCGCCGAAGAACACCAGGGTCCGGATGTTCTGCATGTCGGTGTACGCCTGCGCGCCGCCGAGGTCGGCCATCGGTCGGTAGAAGAACATCAGGAAGATGCCGGTGATCGTGAGCAGGATGAACAGGAAGAACGAGAGCCCGCCGAGGCAGAACGTGTAGGTCAGCTTCAGCCCGTGCCGCTTCACCTTCACCGGGTGGAGGTGGTACAGCACGTTGTTCATGGTCGCGAGCGCGCGGTCGCGCGACGTGTCTTTGTAGCCCTTCCGGAAGATCGAGCCCGGCCGGAAGATCGACTTCCAGACCTCCGATTCCCGGAGACGATCGCCGACCTCGCTCGGCGACGGGGGCTTCAACTTCAACGTGCTCCCCCTCCCGCGGTCGGCACGATCACTCGTCCGCCGCCTGTGACGTCGGGACCTCGGCCATCGTCCGCTTGCCGCCGGAACCGTCCGGCAGCCGCGCATAGTACAGCGTGTCCGTCGGGCACCGGTCCACGCACACCGAGCAGCGGGTGCAGGCGTTGTCGTCCACGACGAAGATCGCGCTCGAGGTGATGACCTCGGCTTCCGAGGCCGGAGTCTCGGCGTCTTCCACGATGCCGGGGGAGAGCATGAAGATGCAGTTCCACGGACACACGTCCTCGCACGCCCGGCACAGGATGCAGTTGTCCGGATCGAGCATCAGGTGCTTCGGCGACTTCACGCCCTGAGCGAGCCATGCGGGGTCGACCGCCTCGAGGTTGTAGTCCTCGTGGATGTCGACCTCGGTCTTGGTGAAGGGCATATCCTTAGTCTCCTACCGGTACCCACCGGTGGGGCGAACGTCGCCGGATTCACCGCGGAGCTTGCGCCGCCAGTTCTGCAGGATGGAGGCGAGGACGAGCACCGTGATCACGGGACCGGTGGTCAGCCCCATCGCGATCGCGTCGCGCAGCATGAGCAGTCCCTCTGAGGAGAGCCACAGGAAGGATCCCGTCGAGAACGGGCTTCCACCGAAGTTGAACGGCTCCCGGAGGAAGGCCTCCAGGTCCGTGGGGCCCTGCCAGCCCAACGTCTGCTCCGAGTAGTACATCCACCACGACGGCAGCACCGCCGCCGAGATCAGCAGGAAGAACAGCAGCGCCAATGCGAAGAGGACGGCGCTCGTCCAGGACCACTCGAAGTTCCTGAGGAACGCCTCGACATGGCGCTTGACGGTCTGGATGGGCGATCTGGCTGCGGTGTCGACCTGGCTCATGCGCTCGCTTGCTCCATGGGCGGGCGAATCATAACCGGGCCTCGGGGGGCCTTGCCCTGCTCGTGGCTCCCGCTCCCACTCGTGAAGGTTTTCACGAGCGGCTCCAGACTAAGTCCCTGCCGGAGCACAGACAACTCACCTAGGCAGCGATGGGAGACTGGGCACGATGCTGGCCGGACTGGTCGATACGGGGCTCTCGTCGTGGTGGGCGCCGGCCCTCGCTTTCGCGGCTGGGGTGGTGTCGTTCGCGAGTCCGTGCGTCCTGCCGTTGGTGCCCGGCTACGTCTCGTTCGTCACCGGGAGCCGCGCCACGGAGGGCGAGCGCCGGCGCCCGCTCCTGCCGATCCTGCTGTTCATCCTGGGGTTCACGATCGTGTTCACCCTGCTCGGCGCGTTCGCGGGGACGTTCGTCCGGTTCTTCCGGGACCCCTGGTTCCAGCGCGCAGCCGGGTTGATCGTGCTCGCGCTGGGGTTGCTGATGCTCGGCTACGCGTTCCGCCGCGGCTCGCCGCGGCTGTACGCGGAGCGCCGGCCGCTGCTCAAGCGGGTGCGCCCCAGCACGGCCGGGATGCTCCCGCTCGGGGTGGCATTCGCCGCCGGGTGGACGCCGTGCATCGGGTCGGTGTTCGGGGGCATCCTCGCGATCGCCGCCGGCGGGGGCGCCTTGAAGGGGGCGGCGCTGTTGGTCGTGTACTCGCTCGGCCTCGGCGTGCCGTTCCTGCTGGTCGGGATCGGCGCCGACCGGCTGGTGCGGAGCCTGGGATGGGTGCGCCGGAATTACCGGGCGATCGCGGGCGTGTCGGGAGCGCTGCTCGTGGCGGTCGGCGTGCTGCTGATCACCGGGACCTTCCAGCGGTTCATCGCGCCGCTCGCACGCTTCACGCCGGGGTTGTAGGGCTCGGCGCCGCGCTCTGCCGTCTCACTGTCAAGCGCTTGGCGCCAGCCCGGCAGCTCCCGCGGCCCGGCGTGTCAAGGCGTTACCGACAAACACCTAGGGAGGTTGACCCGGTTCGGTGGACACCTGAAGACTGGACACGGCGTCCAGGGAAAGGGGTCCGCATGCCGCAGCCCGGCGCGTATCCGAAGGAATTCCGCGAGGAGGCGACCCGCCTCTACCGAACGTCCGGCAAGTCGCTCCGCGAGGTCGGCACCGACCTCGGGGTCTCGCACCA
>JBPCPX010000132.1:0-7935 GCA_050998695.1 Actinomycetota bacterium | reverse complement strand
CCCCCCCCTCTCCCCCCCCCCCCTCCCCCTTTCTCCCGCCCCCCCCCCCCCCCCCCCCCCCCCCCCCCCCCCCCCCCGCCCCCGATCAGCTTCCGGGGACCGTCAGCAGGATCAGCTGCCCGGCCTCTCGTTTGAAGGTCACGTCTCCGACGACCTCTTCATCGACGAAGACCGTGTGGGCCTGCACGTCGAGGAGCCACGTTCCAGGTCCGTAGAACTCCGATGCGTCGATGATGCCGCTCGACTCCCAGCCCAACGTGTTCACCGCCGCCACGACCGACCAGGCGCCGGTGCTCAGGTCGTACCGAAGGACGCGGGCGTTGTGTCCCGAGCTCGTGTCCTCCTGGACCATGAGACTGTTCGCACTGATCCCGAGGTTGTCCGGGTTCTTCATCGCGGGCCCCGGCGCGAGCGGATTGACGGCGTTCCCGTCGAGCACGATGGAGAAGTCGACGACATTCCGCGGGTTGTTCCTCGCGAACTCCATCCGGAACACGCGACCGTTCCCGAAGGAACCTCCGGTCCCGCTCGTCAGCCGGCCCGTGGCGGGGTTCGGCACGGCGGAACTGCTTCCCGTGTCCGTCAGGAACATCACGGGGTTCTCGCCCTGGCCGACGTTCGGATCGTAGGCCGTGTCCTCGACGCGGATGAACTGGAAAACGTTGTTCCTGTTGGACCAACGCTCAAGCGCTTCCTGCGGTGGCCGGGCCGTCAGCCCTTTCGCGATCGCGACCGGCACTCGTATGAACCGCCCTCGGAGGCGATCGCTGCCCGAGATGTCGCCGTAGTCGTTCGCGCCGTTGAAGGCGTTGCCGGGAGCAACACGGACACCGTTCTTGTGCGTCACCCGGAACGCGAGAAGCCGTCCCTCGTCCGCCCAGATGGCTTCCTCGTTGTCCGCGAGATACAGGTACAGCTGGGACGACGGAGCACTGAACGTGTCGTCGCCCGAGATCAGGGCGATCTTGTCCCAGTCGCCCGGCAAGACCATGACGTTCTCGTGGTTGTGGCGTCCCATCCCCGCCACCTGCGTGAAGTCGCCAGTGACGGGATCCAGCACTACGGCGTAGCCGGACTGCCGGATGTTGGCGGGTGCGTATGCGGGGTCCGGACCGTATGGCGCGCCGGCCGGGACCGGGAGCGGGTCGGGAGCCTCTTCGCCGGTCAGATAGAGGTATGAATCCAGGCCCTCGGCGGGGCCCGCCATGGTCGAGGAGCAGAACCGCTGGAAGCCGGCGCTGTCCGGTAGCGGGACTGATCCCGCGAGGACGCCGCCGCTCGGATCCAGCGTCAAGTGCGACACCGACGCCATCTCGAAGTCGGCGAGACCGTCGAACGGCACGGTGGTCTGCTCGTGGTTCACGAACACCTCGACGTTCCCACCCGCGCCAGGCATCGCGCCGATCCCGTCGGGCACGCCCTCGAAGAAGAAATCGCCGACCTCGTCGCCCACACTGATGATCGGCAGTGCTTCGGACGTGGACGGATCGGTCAGCGTGATCATCAAAGGCTCCGACGTGAAGAACGGGTCGTCGGCGGAAGCAGTCGGTGCCGCGGCGAGAGCCGTGAGGGTCGCCACGGGCAGGATCGCCGCACGTTTCCAGACGCGTGCTCGCATGCACAACCTCCTTGTCGGGGGACCTCCACCCTCCCGCCGGAGGCGGCCCTTCGTCAAACGCCCTGGTCGGCGGTCATGCGTCGTCGGCACGCAGCAGGTACCGTTCGCGGATGCCCGACGAGCGACGTTTCCTCGAGATGGACGACGGGGTGAGGATCGCCGTCACCCTCCACTTCCCTGAGACGCCTCCGCCGTGGCCGGTCGTCTTCGAGGCCCGGCCGTATCGCAAGGACGACCTCTCGGACGCGACCGTGATCTATCGGCGCCTCTGCGACGAGGGGAACCTCGCGGTCTGCCGAGCCGACGTCCGCGGCACCGGTTCATCGGAGGGTGACGCGGTGGACGAGTACACGGAGCGCGAGCTCCGAGACCACGTCGCGACCATCGCGTGGCTCGCCGCGCAGGACTGGTCGAACGGCAGCGTCGGGATGTACGGCACGTCGTATTCGGGATTCAACTCGCTCCAGGTCGCCGCGCTCCGCCCGCCGGCGCTGAAGGCGATCATCCCGATCTATGCGACCGACCGGCGCTACACCGACGACGTCCATTACGGCGGCGGAGCGCGCCGAGGGATCGACTTCCTCGACTACCCCGCGTACATGGTGGCGTTGATCGCGCTGCCGCCGGTCCCTTCGGTCTACGGCGACGGCTGGCGGGAGGAGTGGCACCGACGCATCGAGGCGAACGACCCGTGGGAGCTCGGGTGGCTCGAGCACCAGAACGAGGACGACTACTGGCGGCACGGATCGGTGTTCTTCGACTACGGGGCGATCGAGGCGGCCACCCTCGTGATCGCGGGACACGCCGACGGCTATCGCAACATGGCGTTCCGCGCGTTCGAGCGGCTCCAGGCGCCGAAGAAGATCCTCTTCGGACCCTGGAGCCACATCAGCCCGCGGTTGTCGATGCCGGGACCGCGGATCGATCACGTCCCGGTGATGATCGATTGGTGGCAACGATGGCTCGGTCGTGACGGGAGCATCGACGTCGAGCCGCCGATCTCGATCTACGTCCGGCGATGGACCGATCCGGAGCCGGACCTCGACTCGTACGCCGGCGAGTGGCGAGCCGAGCCGACCTGGCCGCCCGCACGGTTGGCCGAGGACCACCGTCGGCTCAGCTCGGCAGCGGCATCGGTCGGAACGGCGGCCGGCGAGACCGCCATAGAGCGCGGCACGAAGGACGTTCTCGACATCCGCGGTGACGTGGGCGTCACCGCGTCGATCTGGTGCGCCGGGACCTTGCCCTTCGGTCTGCCTTGGGACCAGCGGCCCGACGAGGCGTTCTCGCTCGTCTACGACTGGCCGGTGACCGAGGAGACCGAGATCATGGGCCGTCCGCGAGTGGAGCTCTCGGTCGCCGCTTCGGTGCCGGTGGCGTTCGTCTCGGCGAAGCTCTGCGACGTCGCACCCGACGGCCGCTCGGCGATGGTGACACGCGGGATCATGAATCTTTCGCACCGCGACTCCGAGGAGCATCCGGCGCCGCTGATGCCCGGTGAGCACGTGAAGGCGATCGTGGAGCTGGACACGACCGCCTACGTGTTCGAGCCGGGACACACGATCCGGCTGGACCTCGCCGGGAGCGACTTCCCGTCCTCGTGGCCCCCGCCCTTCGCCGGCACCATCGAGATCGATCGCGGTGCATCGACCCTCGTCTTACCCGTCATGGACGGGCCGCCAGTCCTGCCGCCGCCGACGTTCGAGCCGGGCGAGCCACAGCCGTCGCTGCCCGAGCAGGTCACGTGGAAGATCCATGAAGACGTGCTCGCGCGTGAGCGGAGCGTTTCGATCGACCACGGCGGCGTCCGCGGGAGGAACGGGCTCGCCGAAGGATCCGACCACTACTGGGGCGAGATCACCGTCGGCTCACACGAGCCCGGCAACAGCCGAGCGAGTGCAGGTGCCTCGCTCGTCTTGTCTTGGGACGAGGCCTCCGTGCGGACGGAGTCGCGGGCGACGCTCCGATCCGATCCGGAGCGGTGGCTCCTGGCGATCGAGCTCGAGGTCTACGACGGGGACGAACGGATCGCCGAGCGGCGATGGGAGCGAACGACCGCGCGGGACCTGCAGTAGCCCGCGTTCATCTCAGGTGCGAGCGCCACTCCGAAAGGAGCTCGCTCTCCTTCTCCGGCGTCATCCCGGCGCCGAGCGGCGGCAACCCTCGCTCCCGATCCCACGTGAGCGTGTCCGCGATCGTCTCGTCGAAGGGTCGTGGCCGCAGCCCGGCCGCCGTCGCCTTCTTCGCGTCGTACGCGTGGAACCCCGGGAGGTGCGGGTGCCACATCGGGAACCACGTCTCGTACCGATCGCCGAGGCCGAGCACCCAGTCCTGATCGGCCCAGACGAACGTCGTGTCGGCGTCGCCCGCGGAACGGGCCGACCCGAGGACGTCGGCCATCGTCGCCGGCTCCCCGGGTCCGACGACACCGTAGGTGTCAGTGTCAGATGCCTCGATCCGGTCCAGCACGAATGTCCCGAGGTCCCGTGCGTCGATCCCCTGGATCGAAGCCTCGGGAGGGCCGGAGGCGAGCACCTCGCCGCCAGCCGAAGCCCGCCGCATCCAGTAGGTGTAGCGATCGGTCGGGTCGTGCGGTCCCACGATGTAGCCCGGCCTGATCACGAGGAGTCGCCCCGCGAATGAGGCCGAGGCCTCAGCCTCGCACGCCACCTTCAAAGGCCCATAGGTCTCGTCGGTCACCTCCTCCGTGTCCGGATCCGGGAGCTGGTGCGTGGGCGTGTCCTCGTTGGCACCCACGGGGAGGTCGTCGGGATGGACCGAGAGTGAGGAGACCAGCGTGTAGTGGCCGACGTGATCGCCGATCGCTTCCGCGACCTCCCTGACCTCCCGAGGGATGAACGCGCAGGTGTCGAGAACGGCGTCCCAGTCTCTTCCGCGGAGGATCTCCACCCCGGACTTCCGATCCCCGTGGAGATGTTCGACGTCCGGGAGGTCTGAAGGCTCCGACTCCCCGCGGTGGAACACCGAGACCTCGTGGCCACGGCGTGCCGCTTCCTCCACGAACGCGCGTCCGAAGAACCGGGTGCCGCCGATCGTCAGGATCTTCACCCGCTGGACCTTACCGGCCGCGGCGCGACGACTCCTCCATCTCGGGTGACCACTCGCCGTTCCGAGCGAGCCCGTTCATCCGCGCGCGATGGGCCAAGGCCGCCTGCGCCGCCTCGACGTGGGACGCGTCTCCACGCCACGCCTGGAGCGGAGCCTGCTGGAGCGCACGGCCGTAGGAGAATGAGATCTGCCACGGGACGCCATCCAGTCGATTGATCTCGTTCAACCGGCTCGTCGCCTCTTCGTCCGTCATCCCACCGGACAGGAAGACGATCCCCGGCACCTCCTCAGGGACATGGGCGCGGAGCGTGCGCAGCGTCGCCTCCGCGATCGTGGCGTCGTCGGCTTGCGTCGCGGCATCCTTCCCGGGAACCACCATGTTCACCTTGAGAAGCGTCGCACCGAGATCGACCCGATGGCCGGTCATCTGTTCATAGAGGGCCTGCAACGCGCGCCCGGTCGCGTCCTCGCAGGCGGAGATGTCGTGATCGCCGTCCATCAGAACTTCGGGCTCGACGATCGGCACGATGCCGGCCCCCTGACAGAGCGCCGCGTATCGAGCCATCGCGTGCCCGTTGGCGAGCACCGCGAAGTCGGTGGGCAGACCTTCACCGATGAAGTACGTCGCCCGCCACTTCGCGAACCGGGCACCCAGCTCCCGGTACTCGGCCAGCCGCTCACGAAGTCCGTCGAGACCCTCCGTCACGGTCTCGCCTTCGAAGAGAGCGAGGGGCTTGGCTCCCGTGTCGACCTTGATCCCGGGTATGAGGCCGGCCTTCTCCAGCACCTCCGTCAGCGACGTCCCGTCGTCGGTGGACTGGCGGATCGTCTCGTCGAACAGGATCACCCCCGAGATGTGCTCGCCGAGCCCGGGTGTGGTGAACAGCAGCTGCCGATAGTCACGACGGTTCCGTTCCGTCGAATCGACGCCGATCTGATCGAACCGCTTCTCGATCGTCCCGCTCGACTCATCCGCCGCCAGGATGCCCTTCCCCTTGGCGACCAGCTCACGGGCGGTTCCGCGCATCGCATCCTTCGCATCCATCCGGCAGCTCCTGTTCTCGTCTTGACCTCTTTTTCCCAGCCTACGGCTGGCCGAGCGAGGCGGGCAATCGACTACCTCGACTTAGGTACCCAAGCGTGGGCGCCGATAGGAGGGGATGCGACGCCACACTCGCCCCTCCAAGCTCGCGATCATCCTCACCCTCGCCGTCGGACTGCTCACGCCGATGGCGGCCAACATGGTCGGCGCGCAGGCGGGTGCCTCTCATGCTTCGGTTCGCGCCGCAGTCGCGGTCATCGTCGCGGCGACCCCTCGGCCACGTGGCTTCGGGCTGCCGGCAACCGGGGTCCGTCCCGACCCGGTCCAGATCGTGCGTACCGCCGAGCGCGTCGGCCGCTGGACGAACGTCCTCGTACGCGTGCCTCATACGCTCCCCGCCTACGCTCGCCCACGTGCGGGCGCTTCGCAGGTCGGCGTCGTCCCCGCGGGCTCCAAGTACTACGGGATCCCGATCGTCGCGTGGGTCGAGAACGTCTCGGACGACGGTCGGTGGGGGCTCGTGGAGCTCCCGTACACATGGCCGCGCCGCGAGGGCTGGATCCGACTCCGTGGCCTGACACGGGACGAAACCCGAGTCCAGGTGGACGTCGACCTCTCGCAGCATATGGTCACCGTTCGGAAGTTCGGCAAGGTCCTGTTCCGAGCCCCCGGCGCGACCGGCGCATCCGGTACCCCGACTCCGATCGGCGAGTATTTCGTCACCGATCGCGTGCCCTTCTCGGGCGGTTCCTACGGGACGTTCGCGTTCGGCATCAGCGGCATCCAGCCTCGTCTTCCCGCCGGCTGGACGGGCGGGAACCAGCTCGCGATCCATGGCACCAACAACCCGTCGTCGATCGGTCGAAGCGCGAGCGCCGGTTGTGTCCGCGTCTCCGAGGCCACGCTCGACCGACTCATGCCTCTCCTGAGGTACGGCACGCCGGTGATCGTGCACGCTTAACGATCACTGGATCCCCGACCGTTCTGCATCCGGGATCGCCTCGACGAGCTCCTTGAGATCCTTGACGTGCGCACCGGCATGCTCGAAAGGACCCCGCCCCACGAGGAGCTGTCCCATCCGATGCCCGAGCGACTTCCGGCCACGAGGCGTCGCCGGGTTCTCCCAGCGGGCGTCCGGCATCGCTCTGAGAACCCGGATCAGCTCCCCGTGCACGTTGTCCCAGTCCCGGAGCACCCGAGCGAGCGTGTGCCGGGATCGCGCGCGAACTGCCGTCGCGTTGATCGCTCCGATCGAACCGGCGTAGATCTCACGATCGATCGGTGCTCGCTCGCCGACATCCCACGCGGCCAGCGCCTCCAGCGCCTTCTCTTCCCAGAAGCAGAGGTGCCCGAGCAGGTCCTTGGGCGTCCACTCCCCGCCGCCCACGCCGGGTCTGGCCATCCAGTGGGGTGGGACCTGCTTGGTCAGGCGCCGGATCGTCGCGTGACCGCGTTCGAGGATGTCGATCGCCTCTTGGCGTGTGGCCACGGTCCGACCGCCTCCTTCGTGCCCCGCGGGAGTCGCGGGTTGTGTCTCGCGTGTGTCCCGCGGGCCCGGGTGCTCGGACGGTAGCGCATCGGGGATCACCCCGAAGGCTCAGATGGCCGGTGAGTGACGGCGGCGATCGCTCCCGACGCGGCAACGACGATCACCATCACGACCCCACCCGGTCCCCCCGACCTCACACCGAGGTGCTCCACCAGGAGCCCCGCAGCGATGAGAGCCGCGAGACCCGTGGCCGGCGCGAGCGCGAGGCGCAACGCGAGGGACCCTCCTCCGAAACGGACGGCCCAGCCGGCACCCAGGAGCGCGATCACCGCGAGCGACGACGCCCACCACGCCGCGAGACCCGCGGCCGATGGTCGCTCCGGAGCGACGGGATGCGCGCGTGGCGGCGGTGGACCCGAGATGACGGACATCCAGCCGTTCGTCCTCCACTCGGGATGCGCCTCGACCGCCGGTGCGAAGCCGGTGAGATGAGATCGGAGGATCACGATGGTCGGATCCTCGGGCAGCAGGGAACGGGCCGCCTGCCAAGTCTCCCGGGAGACCTCGTCGAAGCCCACCACCTCCGGACGGAGGGTCGGTTGCCCTCGGACGAGGAGCTCAGGGTCGCCGAGGTAGATCGTCGTGGCAAGGGCGAGTCGAGCCGGGAGCTCCGCTCGGATCCGCCGCATCACGGGCACGGTCCCGAAGTCGCCCTCC
>JBPCPX010000111.1:0-6975 GCA_050998695.1 Actinomycetota bacterium | reverse complement strand
GAAGGCGCGAGCCCGATCTTCCTGATGTTCTCGATCCGCCCCGAGGAGGTCGCCACGCTCACCGAGGCGGTGACGCTGCTCGCCGACATGGAGCGGATGCGCGTGATCCGCAGGCTGAAGGTCGCTCGCTTCTCGGTGCTCGAGACGTCGGAGTTCCTCCGCCATGTGCTCGGGGGGCAGGTCGAGCCCGCGACCGCCTCGACGATCCACGGTCAGGCGGAAGGTGTCCCCTTCATCGTGGAGGAGATCGGCCGGGCGTACCGCGAAGCCGGGATGCTGCAGCAGATCGCGGACACCTGGACCCTCACCCGCAACGCCGAACGGCTTGCACCTTCGGCGGTGCGCACGTTGATCCAGCGCCGGGCGGCCCATCTTCCGACCGAGACGAAGGCGGCGCTCGCCGAGGCAGCGCTCCTCGGTCGCCACTTCAGCTTGAAGGACCTCCGGGAGGTGCGGATCCGGATCGGGGAGGGTGAGCAGGGGGACGAGCTGGTAGCGCTCGGCGACTTGCTGGCGCCCGCCGTCGCGGCCGGGCTGCTCGTGGAGCAGCCAGATGCCGCGCCCGCGGACTTCAGCTTCCCCCACGAACAGGTCCGCGAGTTCGCGGCCGACACGCTGCCGGCGGCCCGCCGGCGCGAGATCCACGCGGCGATCGTCGAGCTCCTGCTGACCGGCGAACCGGCGCCTGAGACGCTTCCCCTCTTGGCTCACCACGCGCGAGCGGCCGGTGACGCGCAGGTGTGCGTTCGTTTCTCTACCGAGGCGGCGGCTGCGGCGCTCGCGGCGCACGCACCCGAGGAGGTCCTTCGGGTCGTGGAGATCGCGCTGCCGCAGGCGTCTACGCCGCAGGAGCGATTGGGCCTGCTGACGGCGCGAGACGACGCGTTGGAGATGCTGCGTCGTCCCGGTGATCGTCTGGAGGGACTCTCGGAGCTCGCCGCGTTAGCCGAGGCGCTCGGCGACCCGCACCTCGACCTCGACGTCACGCTCCGCCGCGCGGCCGCGCTGCGGCTGTCCCAGGAGGATGAACGCGCGGCGGAGCTCGCCGCCCGGGTACGAACGCTCGCGGTCGAACGAGAGGATCGGGCGGCCGAGCTCGCCGCCTGCGTGGAGCTCGGCCAGGCGCTCGTCCACGCAGGGCTCGGCGAGGGGTTCTCGCCCTCGGCCGCCGAGGTTGATCTCGACGCCGCCGAGGAGACCTTTCTCCGGGCGGCTGCGCTCGCGGAGGAGCTCGGTGACACTTCGATGCTTGCCGCTTCGGCCCGCGAATTGGGTGTCATCGATCTGGGTCGGATCCGCGGATGGTTCGTGGAACGGATGGAGTTTGGGGAGCACGAGCCTGTGATGGAGCGGGTCGCCGCGGGAGAGGCCCTCGAGGAGATCCTGGAAGAGCTGCCGATCGCACCGTGGGTGCGATCTGCGGGCGACCGCTTCCACCGGGCGCTCACGCTCTATGAAGAGCTCGGCGACCGGCAGGGCATGATGGCCTCGATCATCGCGATGGCCTACTTGAGTTGGGCTCCCGACATCCACATCGGTTCCGACTCGGCCCGCCACATCGAGGAGATCCGCCGGCTCTCGACGCAGCTCTCCTCGTTCACCAGCGAGAGCCAGCGCGCCTTCGCGGAGGTGCAGATGCTCTACGGGGTGCACGTGTTCGCTCGCGCGAAGGTCATCCCGGATCTGGCTCTCTCACGAGGCGCAGAGGCCTATGAGAGGGCTCGCACGATCGGTGACCGGCAGCTCGAGTTCCTCTCTGCCGGGGGGACCGCGCTCTCGTTCCTCGAGCTCGGCGATCCGGATGAAGCGACGGGATGGCTCGATAGAGCGGCGACCGTCGCCGCGGAGAGCCCGACTCCCTCACGCGCCCGGCAGCTGGAGCAGTGGCAGGGCATGGTGCACGCGGCCCGAGGAGATGCCGACGGGATGCGTGGGCACTTCGAGCGCGCGGTGCAGATGGCCGCCGAGCAGGCGCTCCCCGCGGTGAGGTGCGAGGTGCTCGCCGCGGTGGCCCTGGCGGCGGCGAGCCTCGGGAGGGAACAGAAGGACGAGGAGTTGCTCGCCCTGGCCGAGCGCGCAGCATCCGAGGCGAAGGGCCTGCTCGAGCTCTTGCCCGGGCACGCTCCGTGGGGCGCGAAGGCCGACGCGGCGCTCGCGACGGTCGCCCTCGCGCGGGATCAGCCAGAGCGGGCCGCGGACGGCGCTCGGTCGGCGGTGGAGGCGCTCACCGCCGCCCGGCACGAGGACCTGGATCTGGAGGTCCTCCTGCCTGTCAGCGCGGCTTTCGCGGCGGCAGGGACCGAGGAAGAGCGGACGGAGATCCTTTCCTATCTGCGACTCCAGACGGCGGTGATCGCGAATCGGATCGTCGATGAAGGCGTGCGGACCCGATGGTTCCGTGGGCCCGTGGGCCGCGCGCTCGCGAGCATCGCCTCGGATCCCGACGCGCCGCTGACGCGCCATATCCAAGAAGGATCCGTCGAGGGGCTGGACGACGGCGATGCGGAGCTCCTCAAGCTCGTCGTGCAGGGACTCTCCAACGAGGAGATCGCCGATCGACTGGGCATCGACACCGGCGACGTCGCACGTCGCCTCGCGACGACGTACGCGAAGATCGGCGCCTCGTCGCGCGCCGATGCCACCGCGTTCGCCTTCCAGTCGAGGATCCTGTGACGGGGGACATCTAGATGCTTCGGGCGAGGGTCGATCGCCCCCGGTGCATCGGTGCAGGCAACTGCATCACGATCGCCCCGACGGCCTTCGACTGGCATCGGGGGGACTTCGGCAAGGCCGCCGTCGTCGACGCAGCCAGCGTCGACGAGGAGAAGCTCCGGGAGGCCGCGTTGGCCTGTCCGACGCAGGCGATCGTCATCGAGGAGGTGGCGGAGCTCCTTCCGTGGCAGCTCCGTGGCCGTGCGCCGACCCAGCGGGTCCAGCGTACGTTCATGTTCACCGACATCGCGGGATCGACGAACCTGCTCGAGGCGATGGGCGACGAAGCCTGGCAGTCGCTGCTCTCCTGGCACGACAAGACGTTGCGCTCCTTGTTCGGCGCGAACCGGGGCGAGGAAGTCACGGCGACCGGTGACGGATTCTTCGTGGCGTTCGGCTCGCCCGACGACGCGCTCGCTTGCGCGGTCGCCATCCAACGGGACCTTGCCGCGCATCGGTCATCAGCCGGATTCGCGCCTCAGGTGCGGATCGGGGTGCACGCCTCCGACGCCACCATGGTCGGTCGGAACTTCACCGGGAAGGGCGTGCACGAGGCCGCACGGATCGGAGGCCTCGCCGAAGGCGGGCAGATCGTCGCGAGCGCCGGGACGGCCGCCGGCGGGCAGTTCTCCACGCGGGATCCACGGACGGTGACGGTCAAGGGCATCTCCGATCCGATCGAGGTCGTCACCGTCGACTGGCGGTAGCCGCGGGGTCGGCGCTCGGACCTATCCTGGGGCCCGATGTCCGAGCCCGCCCCTCTCGTCGACCGCATCGGGGTTCTGAAGCCCCTTCGCGTCCGCGACTTCCGACTCATGTGGACGGGCCTCGCGGTGTCGATGGTCGGCGACGGCATCTACATCATCGCGCTCGCCCTTCTCGTCCTCGACGATCTCGGCCGATCGAACTCGACGCTCGCGCTCGTACAGGGTGCCGTCTTGCTCCCTCAGGTCACGTTGATCATCGGAGCCGGTGTCCTGGCCGATCGCGTGGACCGTCGTCGGCTGATGATCGCGGCCGACGCGATCCGGTTCGTCGCCATCGGGGCGATCGGGGCCCTGGCCCTGTTGGACGTCCTGACCATCCCGCTACTGATCGCGCTCGCGATCCTCTACGGGATGGGGATGGCGCTGTTCGGGCCTGCGTTCTCCTCGATCGTCCCGACGATCGTCCCTGAGCCCCTGCTGGTGCAAGCCAACTCCCTGGGGCTCTTCATGCGCCCGGTCGCGATGTTCTTCGTCGGGCCGCTCATCGGCGGGTTGCTCGTGGACGCATTCGACGGCGCGGCTTTGGCGTTCATCGCCGACGCCCTGACGTTCGTCGTGAGTGCGGTCGCGATCCTGCTCATGCGGGCACGCCATCAAGCGCGCGACCCGGCAGACACCTCCTCGGCGATGGACGATCTCCGAGAAGGCGTCCGGTATGTGCGCACGCAGCGCTGGCTCTGGCTCGCGATGGTCGCCGCCACCGTCAGCCTGCTCTGCACGTGGGGACCGTGGGACAACCTGCTGCCCGTGGTGGTGACGCGCGACCTCGGCGGGTCAGCCAGTGACCTCGGCGTCGTCTTCGGCGCGGGCGGCCTGGCATCGGTGGTCGCCGCCGTCTTCCTGGCGCAGCGGGGCTCGCTCCCAAGCCGTCCGGTCACCGTGTTGTACCTGTCCTGGGCGGTCGGGATGTTCGCGGTCGCCGGCTTCGGCCTGGTGACCGAGATCTGGCAGGCGATGCTCGTGGCCTTCGTCGGCGAGGGATCCATCACGGTGCTGGTGGTGGTGTGGGTCACACTCGTGCAGCGCTTGGTGCCGCCGCATCTTCTCGGGCGGGTGTTCTCCCTCGACTGGATGATCTCTGTGGGCGGAGCACCGCTCTCCTTCGCGATCGTCGGCCCGCTCTCGGATGCGATCGGTCACGACGCGACCCTGATCTGGGCCGGCCTGCTGGGTGGCGGGATCACCCTCGCGTTCATGTTCGTCCGGGGGGCTCGGGGACCCGAGCGGGACGGCTCCCTCGCGACCCAGGAACCTTCGGCCGCGGCTGCGTAGACTCGACCTGTGGAGTACACGCACGTCGGCCGGTTGGGCCTCGTCGTCTCCCGGCTCTGCCTGGGCACCATGAACTTCGGTCCCCACACACCCGAGGACGAATCGCACCGGATCATGGACTCGGCGATCGCCGAGGGCATCAACTTCTTCGACACCGCAAACACGTACGGGCGTCACCTCGGTGTCGGATCGACCGAGCGGATCATCGGGGACTGGTTCGCGAAGGGCGGCGGGCGGCGCGAGAAGGTGGTGCTGGCGACGAAGGTCTACGGGCAGATGGCCGAGTGGCCCAACGAATCCCGGCTGTCGAAGCTCGGGATCCGCCGCGCCTGCGAGGCGTCGTTGCGGCGACTGCAGACCGATTATCTCGACGTGTACCAGATGCACCACATCGATCGGGACGCGTGGTGGAACGAGATCTGGGAGGCGATGGACCAGCTGAAGAGCGAGGGCAAGATCCTGTACGTCGGATCGTCGAACTTCGCCGGGTGGCACATCGCCAGGGCCAACGAGATCGCGTCGAAATGGCACACCGTCGGGCTCGCGACGGAGCAGTCCGTGTACAACCTCGCGGAGCGAACGATCGAGCTCGAGGTGATCCCGGCCGTCCAGGAGTACGGGATGGGCCTCATCTGCTACAGCCCGCTCGCGGGCGGTCTGCTCGCGGGCGCGCTGAAGAAGGTCGACGAAGGCCGCCGCTCCTCCGAGTACCTGCAGGACGAGATCGACAACGACCGCGACCGGCTGGGGCTCTGGGAGAAGGTGTGCGCCGACCTGGGCGAGCGGCCCTCGGATGTCGCGCTCGCGTGGCTCCTCCATCAGCCCGGGGTGACGGCTCCCATCATCGGACCCAGAACCGAGGAGCAGCTCGAAGGGTCGTTCCGCGCGCTGGACGTCCGTCTGGAGAAGGACGTCTTGCGCAAGCTCGACGAGATCTTCCCGGGCCCCGGAGGCCCGGCGCCCGAGGCGTACGCCTGGTAGGAGGTTCCGGCCGCCCGGGCTATGCGCCGAGGGCGGCTTCGATCTCCTTGGCGGCCTCGATCACGGCGGGCGCGTACCGCTTCGCCCGCAGCTGCCCGAGCCTCGACGCGGGCCCGGAGACGGAGATGGCAGCCAGAAGGAAGCCACCCGGTCCGAAGATGGGCGCGCTGACGGAGGCAACGCCTGATGCTCGTTCGGAGACGCTGTCTGCCCACCCTCGACGGCGTGCGGTGGCGACCTGCTGTTCGAGCCGCGCGGGATCGTCGGCGGTGCCGGTGAGGCGCGCGCGGTCGTGGTCTCCGGTCCATGCGAGGAACACCTTGCCCGCCGATCCCCTCGTGAGGGGAAGCGAGGACCCGACCTCGACGATCGTTCGGAGCTCGCTGTCGGACTCAGCCGCGTCGACGCAGATCCGGCGGTCCCTATCCCGAACGAAGAGTTGTGCGCTCTCGCCGGTGGACCGAGCGAGCCGCTCGAGGACCGGACGTGCCAGATCCCTGAGCGGGAGATCACGCGTCGCGCTGGCGGCGAGCCCCAGGAGGCGAGGACCGAGGACGTAGCCGAGGCCTCCGACATGCACGAGGAACCCATGATCCTCCAGCCCCTGGATCAGCCGGTGCGCGGTGGGTCGCGCCAGCCCCGTTCGCTCCACGACGTCGGTGAACGTTCGAGCGCCGCCTTCGACGGCGCCCAGAACGGCCACGCAGCGATCGAGGACGCCGACGGCGGTACGGGGAGGTTTCCGCCGGAGCTCCTCGGCAGCGCCGGGCCGCCCCGCGCGAACGCGGGCGTTGTCTCCCAGCCGAAGCTGTCGGAGGGTGCGCTCGCGATCGGGGTCGTGTCCGCGTCCTGCTACCATGGCCGTTCCAGTATATGGAACTCAGTTCCACTATATGGAATAGGTGCTGAGAGCCGGCCAGTCGACAGCTGCGGAGGACGAAGCGATGCCACGGACGCTCGCCGAGAAGGTCTGGGAACGCCACGTCGTGCATCGGGCGGCCGGCGAGCCGGATCTCCTCTACGTCGATCTCCATCTCGTCCATGAGGTGACCAGCCCGCAGGCGTTCGAAGCCCTTCGCCTCGCCGGCCGCGGCGTGCGTCGCCCGGACCTGACGGTCGCGACGATGGACCACAACGTCCCCACTACCGACGGCCCGGTCACCGACCCCATCAGCGCCCGTCAGATGGAGGCGCTCGCGAACAACGCGAAGGAGTTCGACATCACGATCTACCCGTGGGGATC
>JBPCPX010000080.1:0-24846 GCA_050998695.1 Actinomycetota bacterium | reverse complement strand
CCCCCCCCCCCCCCCCCCCCCCCCCGCCACCGCGCTCGTTGGTGCCATCGCGTTCCTCGCCAACGTGACCGACCCCGGCGCGATCGTGATCGGAGGAGGCTTGGCGTCTGCACAGGGTTCGTTCTGGAGCGATGTCGAACAGGAAACGCGCATGAGGATCTGGAGCGAGGAAACGAATGCCCTCCCGTTCTCCCTCTCGACGCTCGGGCCTGACGCCGGTGTCGTCGGGGCCGCCTGCCTTCCGTGGGTCGGCGGGGTCGCGACCATCTGAGCGGTATCGATCGGACCTAGGTCAGCACCCGTCGGGGGATCGCGGAAGCAGCTCAAGGACGGAACCGCGAACGATCTTCGCGCTACTCGGACGCGACGGAGCTCGCAGCCTTGGCGAGCCGGCTCTTTCGCCGCGCGGCGGTCCGCTTGTGCACGATGCCTTTCGCGACCGCCTTGTCGAGCGCGCGCGCGGCCTCTCGCTGCTGGGTGGTCGCCGCCTCCGCATCGCCGGCCGAGACGGCGATCCTCGCCTTCTTCGTGGACGTCTTGAGGGCGGTGCGGACGGTCTTGTTCCGCTCACCGCTCTTCTCGTTCTGCTTGTTCCGCTTGATCTGAGACTTGATGTTCGCCATGAGCGGGGCAGTCTACCAGCGGGTTCTGGCCCGATCAGGTCGTCGCCTCCGCCGGCCGCGTGTACTTCT
Organism: Actinomycetota bacterium; assembly: GCA_050998695.1. Lineage (GTDB taxonomy): Bacteria > Actinomycetota > UBA4738 > UBA4738 > HRBIN12 > JAJNBA01. The sequence continues at coordinate 24,154 of JBPCPX010000080.1, read as the reverse complement.
GCTCGATCGCCTCGAGGATCCGTCGGCGGGTCTCCTTGGGGTCGTCGTCGTCCGCGAGCGCTGCGGCGATGCCGGCGAGATCGTCGTCCCCGATCGCGTCTCGGAACCACTTCTCGTAGTCGCCCCGCCGCAGGTGCCATGCCCAGGTCTCGTCGTCGATGCCCTCGGCGATCTGCGAGAAGAGCATCAGGTTCTGTACCCGCAGGTGCAGGCGGTCATCGGGACCCGTGAAGTAGAAGGCGTCCTCCTCGAGATCGCCCTGCGCGTACTTGCGGCGGTGGCGCTTCAGATCCACCGTCGGCTCGACCGGTCGATAGACGAACGGCTCGTCGTTCACGAACCAGCACACCGCCTCGCCCTTCTCGGTCGCGAGGTCGCCGGGATCGTCGAGCGTGACACCGGCGATGCGTGCGAAGACCTGCAGCGACTCGTTCGCGCCCTCCCCGGGCGTGAGCACCACGTTGACCGGCTTCATCGCCTCGGGCGCCATCGCGTCGGCGTGCACGGTCACGAGGACCAGCGACGCCACATCGCGGGGCATGCTCGTCTCGGCCGTCTGCGATCCCGTTGGCAGCAGATGATGCGCCTCGTCGACCACGAGCCAGTGGGGTCTGCCCGTCGCGGTCCGTTGCTCCTGCAGCCGAGGCAGCAGCTTGTGTAGGAACCCCGGCCGGTCGTCGAGACGGACGCCGAGGAGGTTCAGCACCAGGTTCGTTCGCGGGTCGGCGAGAACGTCGAGCGCTTCCTCGACCGTGGGCACCCGGTCTGCGGATCCGAGGACGACGACCGCCTGCAGGTCGTCGTAGTCGCCTTCGGGATCGATCAGACAGAACTGATAGCCGCGCTCCGCGAGCTGCTCCAGGATGCCTGTGGTGAGCGTAGACTTGCCGCTCCCGGAGGGGCCGGTGATCAAGGCGTTGCTGCGGTACGGCGTGATCGCGAGGGGTCGGTCGCCGTCGGCCCGCGTCCCGATCGGGATGTCGTGACGCCGGACCGATCCGTCGAGGGCCTCCAGATCGTCCTCGAGCATCGCGTCGATCAGCTCCACGACACCGTCACCGTGCTCGCCATCGGTCACGTGATCACAGCGCTCCTTGATCGCCGGGATCGCGTTGTGCACGGCGACCGACAGCTCGCAGAGATCGAGGAACGTGTGGTCGTTCTCGGCGTCACCGACGCCGACGACGTTGTGGGGTGAGAGCCCCAGGTCCTCGAGGGCGGCGTGCAGGCCGGAGGCCTTGTTCACGAGGGCGGGCAGGACCATGACGGCGCCCTTGTTGAAGATGACCTGCAACTCGAGCCCGAGGTCGTGGATCACGTCGAGGACCGCCTGCTGGTGCGGCTCCCGCGTCGCGACGATCACCTTCCCGACCGACAGGGGCTCGACGCCCTTCTCCCCGAGGGTCCCGACGAAGGACTCGGGCGGTGGATCCGCCAGGGTCCGTACATCGCGCGAGTCGGGATCGAAGAGCACCGCTCCGTTCTCGGCGACGACACGGTCGAAGAGCTCGACCCGATCGAACGCCTCGCCGAGGTCGTCGAGCTCCCGACCCGTGACCAGCAGGAGCCGCCGGCCGCTGTCCTTGAGACGCACCAGCGCGTCCACGACGTTGTCCGCCACCGCGCCGTCGTGGGCGATGGTGCCGTCGTAGTCACACGCGAGGGCCACGTAGCGCATCGGCGACACCCTTACCCACGGAGGGCGGCAACGACCCTCCCCGTACCATGGGGAGCGCCGTGGACGTCTCCCACATCCGGAACTTCTGCATCGTGGCCCATATCGACCACGGCAAGTCCACGCTGGCCGACCGTCTGCTCGAGCTCACCCACGCCGTCGCCGATCGCGACATGCGGGCCCAGTACCTGGATCGGATGGACCTGGAGCGAGAGCGCGGCATCACGATCAAGGCGCAGGCGGTCCGGCTCACCCACGGCGGCTTCGAACTGAACCTCATCGATACGCCCGGCCACGTCGATTTCACCTACGAGGTCTCGCGCTCGCTCGAGGCATGCGAGGGAGCGATCCTCCTGGTCGACGCAGCCCAGGGCTTGGAGGCCCAGACCCTCGCGAACTTCCACCTGGCGCGGGACGCGGGTCTCACGATCGTGCCTGCGTTGAACAAGATCGACCTGCCGGCTGCCGAGCCGGACCAGCGGGCGAAAGAGCTGGCGGATCTCCTCGACCGCGATCCCGACGACATCCTCCGGATCTCCGCGAAAACCGGCGAAGGCGTCGAGGAGCTCCTCAAGGCGGTGATCGAGCAGGTGTCCCCGCCGGCCGGCGATCCCGAAGCCTCGCTCCGCGCCCTCGTCTTCGATTCGATGTTCGATCCCTACCGGGGAGTCATCACCTACGTCCGCGTGAAGGACGGCGAGCTGCCCAGCCGGGCGAGGATCCGCCTGATGGCAACGGGCGCCGAGTCCGAAGCGGAGGAGGCCGGCGTGATGGCTCCCGAGCCCCTCCCCGTGGACCGGCTCGGTCCGGGCGAAGTGGGCTACCTCGTCACCGGGCTCAAGGACGTTCACCTCGCGAAGGTCGGCGACACGATCACGATGGCGGGCAAGGGCGCCGCGACGGAGGCGCTGCCCGGCTACCGCGAGCCGAAGCCGATGGTGTGGTCGGGCCTGTTCCCGAACGAAGGAGGTGATTACTCGGAGCTCCGTGAAGCCCTCGACCGCTTGAAGCTGTCCGACTCGGCGCTCAGCTACGAGCCCGAGGTCTCGCAGGCCCTCGGCTTCGGGTTCCGGGCCGGTTTCCTCGGCCTGCTGCACATGGACATCGTCAAGGAGCGCCTCGAGCGGGAGTTCGACCTCGAGCTCATCGCCACGCAGCCCAACGTCGAGTTCCACGTGATCGAGGGAGACGAGACGACCGTCGTGCACAACCCTGCGGAGATACCGCTTCCCGGGACGTACGACCGCGTCGAGGAGCCGATCGTGTTCGCCACCGTCATCACGCCGAAGGAGTACCTCGGGGCGGTGCTCGACCTCTGTCAGTCGCGCCGGGGTGAGCTGGTGGACACGACATTCCTCACGCCGGAGCGGGCCGAGGTGCACTACATGCTGCCGCTGGCCGAGATCGTGTTCGACTTCTTCGATCAGCTGAAGTCGAGCACGCGCGGCTACGCGTCGCTCGACTACGAGCCCTGGGGCTATCAGGAGTCCGACGTCGTCCGCGTCGACGTGCTGCTGCACGGTGAGCCCGTCGACGCGTTCAGCACGATCGTGCACCGGTCGAAGGCCTACGCGTACGGGAAGAAGATGACGGAGCGGCTCCGCGAGCTGATCCCGAGGCAGCTGTTCGACGTCGCGATCCAGGCGGCGATCGGCTCGAAGGTCATCGCGCGCGAGACCGTCAAGGCGAAGCGGAAGGACGTGCTCGCGAAGTGCTACGGCGGTGACATCACCCGCAAGCGGAAGCTGCTGGAGGAGCAGAAGAAGGGGAAAGCGCGGCTGCGGAAGGTGGGTCGCGTGGACGTGCCGCAGGAGGCGTTCATCGCGGCCCTGCGGGCGGACCAGGGAGCGAAGAAGAAGTGAGCGGGCTGTTGGAAGCCGCCGGGATCTACGTCCACGTCCCGTTCTGCCTGACGCGCTGCGGCTACTGCGACTTCAACGCGTACGCCGGGCTCGACCATCTGGCGTCGCGGTACGTGGCGGCGTTGCTGCGGGAAACAGAGCTCGAGGCTCCTTCGTGGGAGGGCGTCGAGATCGTGAGCGTGTTCCTGGGTGGTGGCACGCCGACCACGCTCGAGGTGGCGGACCTGAAGGCGCTCCTTGCTCGGGGGCGGTCTACGTTCTCGGTCACCGCAGACGCGGAGGTGACGATCGAGGCGAACCCCGACACGGTGGACGAGCAGAAGCTCGCCGGACTTCGGGAGGCGGGCTACACACGATTGTCGATGGGCGCGCAGTCGTTCGATCGAACGGTGCTGGCGGCGCTGGAGCGGGTCCACCAGCCCGAGTCGGTGGTCGCCGCGTTCCGAGCCGCCCGCGCCGCCGGCTACGACAACGTGAACCTGGACCTGATCTACGGCGCGGCGGGGGAGAGCCTGGAGTCGTGGGAGCGAACGCTCGAGGAGGCGATCGCACTGTCGCCGGAGCACATGAGCGCATACGCCCTCACGATCGAGCCCGCGACGGCGCTCGGCCGCCAGGTTGCGCGAGGCGACACGCCGGCACCGGACCCGGACCTCCAGGCCGAGATGTTCGAGACGACATGCGGCCTGCTCGGCGACGCCGGCTACGGTCACTACGAGGTTTCCAACTGGGCGAAGCCGGGCTACGAGTGCCGCCACAACCTCGGCTACTGGGAGCGACGGCCCTACGTCGGGCTCGGGGCGGGAGCGCACGGGTACCGCGAGGGGCGGCGATGGTGGAACGTGCGGCCGCCCGAGGAGTACCTGACGACGGTCGAACGCGGCGAGCTGCCCGTCGGCGGATCCGAGGAGCTCGAACCGGCGGACGCCTACCTCGAGGAGGTGTTCCTCCGCCTCCGGATCCTGCAGGGCATCCCGGCGAGCTGGGTCGAGGGCGGCCGCGCCGAGCCGTACCTCGAGAGCGGCCTCCTGCTCGACGACGACGGCAACCTGATCCCGACCGAACGCGGCATGCTGCTCCTGAACGAGCTCGTCCTGGGGCTCACGGCTTAGCGTCGCCTAGCGTTGGACGTCCAGGCCGAGTCCACAGTCTGGCTTCGAGGTCGCATACTGGAGATCGACCTCTCCGACCACGGTGTAGGTCTCCGCGTCGAGGATGTGCGCGATCCCGTCCCTACCCAACGAGATGTGCGTCTCGTGAACCGTGGTCTCCGCGTCCGGCCCGCCGTCGACCTGGGAGAACGTGCCCGTCAGCCTCAACTCGGGGAGGTTCTCGCACCACAACCAGTCGCTGGAACCCGCATCGCCTCCGACCCAGAACGTGAACGATTCGCCCTCGGGGAGCGCGTGTTGTGGATGACCCGGTGCCCCGGTCGAGAACGGCACGACCTCCATCGTCCCGTCCACCGGGAGCGCGGTGTAGATCCCGTACTGCATGATCGAGAAGTACTGAAGCACCACGATCAGTTCGTCGCGGCCATCGCCGTTCAGGTCCACCGCCTCGAACGGCTCGCAGCCGAGGCAGTGCTCGATCGTCTCGCCTGACCAGCTGTCGGCGACGCCGTCGCCGTGGAAGTCGGCCGCCACGCCGTATCCGTCGTCGGATCCGTCCGAGCACGACCCGTCCGGCAAGGCTCTCGTTCCCACCCATGCGGTCCCGAGAGTGCCATCCCCGAGCCAGTCGATCCCACCCAACTGCTCGACGTGGCACAACCGGAACCCAAGGCCGATGTCGTGGCCAGCGGGTTCGGCGCTCGGCGACACCGTGGGTTCGGACGTCAGCGACGGCTCGGGTTCGGATCCGACCGGCAGCGGCTGCCAGCTGATCGCGGATGCGCCTTCGGAGGTCAGGTTGGTGAGCCGCGTGCCATCCACCTCAACGGTCCACACATCGAGGTCGCCATCGACATCGGTGTCAGTGTTCGCCAGCGATGACGTGAACGCGAGGAGGCGGCCGTCGGGGGACCAGTCGACTTCACCGAACTCACCGGCATCGGCGTCGTCGAAGAAGGTACCCGCGGGTCGACCCGTGGAGTCGATCAGCTCGATGCTGTTGTCTATGCGCCCTTCGCTCCGGTGATAGGCGATAAGGTCGCCCTCGGGTGACCAGGAAGGACTCCATTCGCTGACCGCCGGCGTCTCGGTAAGGGCGGTAAGCCCCGATCCGTCGATCCCGACCGTGTAGAGGTCTGAGTTCACCGACTCGGCCTCGCTGGTGGCAGCGGCAAGGCCGACGAAGACGAGCTTCCTGCCATCGGGCGCCCAGTCCGGCGCCGAGAGCGTGAACCCATCGCGTTCCACGACGAGTCGCATGTCCGACCCGTCCGCATTCATCACGTAGATCCCGGGGAGCCCGGCCCCGGTAGCTCCAGCGAACGCGATCCGGTCTCCCTCGGGAGACCATGCAGGATCTCCGACCCGGGGAAGGGGATCGGTGATCCAAGTCGGCTCACCTCCGTCCATCGTGAAAGTCGCGATGACTCCTTGCGCGTTCATCTCGGCGAAGCTCGGGATCGAGTGCACGACAGCGATCGCCAGGCCGTCGGGGGCTACCGATGGATCTGAGTAGATCGCGCTCCCCGACGTGATCAGCTGCTCGCCGACGACTCCTGGTTGGACGGCGAAGAGATGCTCCGATCCATCCGGAAGCGAGCGAGAGAAGACGATCTTGCCGTTGGCGATCGCTGGCGTCTGTTCATCGCCCACGTTGCGCTTGTCAGCGTCGAAGGCGCCGCGAAGGATGAGGAATCCGCCCGCGGTAGCAGCGAGCACCGCGAACGCCAGCAACCCGCCTTGGACACGGCGAACCCGTTGGCGGTGCGAACGCCGGCTCGCCAGTCCTTCGAACAGGCGGTCGCCGTCCACCGGGCGCTCGGACCGGCGGAGCCGGCGAGTCAGCTCGTCATCGACCTTCGACATCGTTCTTCACCTCGGTGTCATGCACGGCGAGCGCCTCCACCAGATGCGCCCTCGCTCGCGCAAGCGAACTCTTCACGGTCCCTTGGGTGATCCCGAGCGCCGCAGCGACCTCGGCGGTACTCATCTCGAGCAGGTACCGGAGCACGGCCACCTCCCGCTGCCGCCGGGGGAGCGCTTCGAGCGCCCTCGCCACGTCCATCTCCTCGTCGGTCTGCGGATGCGTCGCGAACGATCCGCCGGGCAGCCGCCGCCGAGCGCGCCGCTCGGCCATCGCCCGCCGCCACCCGCTCCGCGTCAGGTTCAACGCCACGGCCGCCACCCAGGCGGATAGCGACTCCACCTGCTCGCCTCGTTCGGATCGGATCCATGCTCGCACCAGTGCCTCCTGCACGGCGTCCTCCGCTGCTGAGTAGCTCCCCGACGCAAGGGCCACGGCGTTCACCAAGCGCGGATAGTCGCGCGCGAGGAACCCGCGGATCTCTGCTTCGTCCAGTCGCGCTTCCTTTGCGGGATCTTGGCTCGGGATACGTTGACCTTCACCGATCGTAGGACGCGCGGGAGCCGGGAACGGTTGTCACGGGCTTTTCGTTTCCTCTCCGCGAACCGGGCGGTACGCTCCGCGCGCGATGCCGAGCACAAGCGATTCAGCGTTCTCTGGCGCGTCCCGCCTCGCGAGCAACGCCGTTCGTCTCGCCTTGGCATGCTTGGCAGCCCTCGCTGCTTCGGTGTCTCTCGCTCCGCCCGCATCGGCGCAGGAGGAACCTGCAAACCCGCCATCGATCGTCTTGATCGTCACGGACGACCAGCGATGGGACACGCTGTGGGCGATGCCCGAGGTGCAACGCTCCCTGGTGGAGCCGGGCGTCACCTTCGAGGAGTCGTTCACCACGAGCTCGCTCTGCTGCCCGAGCCGGGCATCGATCCTGACCGGTGCCTACCCGCACACGACGGGGGTGTATCGGCAGGGTGGCCGCTTCGGCGGCTTCTGGTCGTTCGACGACCGGACGACGATCGCGACGGCGCTCGCCGACGCCGGCTACCGCACCGGGTTCTTCGGGAAGTACCTCGACGCCTACCAGCGCGACGCGCTCAAGGGTTACGTCCCGCCGGGCTGGGATCGGTGGGTCGCGTTCGTGCACGCGGAGTACTTCGACTACGGCCTCACGGTCGACGGGGACGTGCACCGCCGTGGTCTCGAGCCCGACGACTACTCGACGGACGTTCTCGCCTCGCACACAGAGGACTTCATACGTGGGACGGAAGGCCCTCTGTTCGCTCTGTTCGCCCCCGCGGCCCCTCATGCCCCCGCGCTCCCGGCCCCGGCCGATGAGGCAGGGTTCGACGATCTGCCCACCTGGACGCCTCCCTCTTTCGACGAGGCGGACCGGAGCGATAAGCCCGAGCACATCAGGGTCTTGGATCCTCTCGACCCAGGGCGAACCGAGACCCTCGAGAGGTTGCGGCGGAACCAGTACCGGTCGCTCCAGGCGGTCGACCGTGCGGTCGAGCGCCTGCTGGACGCGCTGGGGGACACGGGCCGGCTCGACGATGCGGTCGTGATCTTCACGTCCGACAACGGACTCCTGTGGGGCGAGCATCGATGGCTGAAGAAGGAGGTGCCCTACGAGGAGGCGATCCGGGTCCCGCTCGTCGTTCGGGCGGACGCGATCGTCGGAGAGGGCGCTCGGACCGACCGCCATCTGGTCGCCAACATCGACCTGGCGCCGACGATCGCGGAAGCGGCCGGCGTGGAGCTGCCCGGCGCGGACGGCACGAGCCTGCTGCCGTTGGTCGAAGGACGAGCGGACACATGGCGTGACGCGATCCTGATCGAGCATATGCGAGGTACCAATCCGATCCCGACGTACTGCGCGGTGCGGACCGCCCGGCACCTGTTCGCGTCCTACGAGACGGGGGAGCGGGAGCTCTACGACCTGGAGAGGGACCCGTTCCAGCTGGAGAACCTGGCGGGTACCGAGCCGGCTGTCGAGGGACGGTTGGACGCCACACTCCGGAGTCTCTGCGATCCGCCGCCGCCCGGGCTCCGCCCGCAGATGAGCATGGCCGCAACGCTCCTCGGGGTGGCCGCAGTGGTTGGGCTCGCCGTGACGGCTCGGCGGTTGGTCGCCAGGTCCGGCGAGCGCCGACGGGTAGCATGAGCGACCGATGGCCGAGGTCACCTGTCCCCAATGCCATACGCGCCAGGAGATCGACGCCGATGCGGACGGCTACCGGTGCATCGTCTGTGCCGGGACGTGGAGCTTCGTGCGGTGCACCGTCTGCGGGGAACGGTTCCACACGCGACCCGGGACGCGGGCCTGGACCTGCCCGAACTGCGGAACACCGCACGGGCGAACCCGCCGCGGGACCTCCCGCGTGGGTCTCCCGCTGCCGCTACTGATCGTGGGTGCGATCGTCGGGATCGGCACCGTCATCTTCCTCGCGCAGGCGCTGGGAGCGGACGACCCCTCCACTCCGAGCCCGGCGCCCTCCTCGCCGTCGCCGATCGCGGATCCGTTGCGACAGGTCTGCCGTGACCTCGTGGATGTGCAGGTGTTCCGGGTGGAAGCTCTCGGGAGGGCGGCAGAAGCCCTGACCGCCGACGCGGACGCGCTCCGCCAGCAGGGCGACGAGCAGAACGCCGCGGCGGTGGAGGACATCGTCGCCGCGATCCGCTCCTACGTAGAGGTCGCGGAAGGCGGAGGCGATACACAGGCGGCCACCGAGCAGCTGCTCGACGCGTTGGCTGCGGTGGACTGCTCGATCTGAGTAGCCGTTCGCCGGGTGCTCGCTAGCACTCGACGGGAAGAGTGCCAGTAGCATGAGGTCATGGTGGAGCAGCACCACGAGCTCGGGCCTCGGAAGGGCGCGGTCCTGAACGCCGTCGTCGAGGAGTACGTCCGCTCGGGGGAGCCCGTGGGTTCCGAGACGATCGCCGAGAGCTCCGGCCTGGGCGTCTCGAGCGCCACGATCCGCAACGAGTTGGCGGCCCTCGAGGAGCTGGGATATCTGACGCATCCCCACACGAGCGCGGGACGCATCCCGACCGACACGGGCTATCGGCACTACGTCGACACGCTGCCGCACGGCGTCCGTCTCCGGGAGACGCATCGCCGGGCGATCGCCGGCTACTTCGCCGAAGCCATCTTGGATCTGGAGGAGGTCCTCAAAGGATCGGTGCAACTGCTGAGCCGGCTCACGCGGTACGCGGGTCTGGCCGTCCCGCCCGGGGCAGCCGAAGAGCCGATCGTCCGTCTCGAACTGATCGACATGGGCCCTACTGTGATGATCCTCGCCGTTGGCCAACACGGCCGCGTCGACAAGCGCGTGATCGATCGCCCCGAGGCCGCCGACGTGGAGGTCCTCCGAGCGGTCGAGGATCGGCTCCGATCGCTCCGGGGGCTGACCTATCTCGACGCTCAGGCGCGACTGCTGAAGCTCGCGGCCGAGGCGTCGGTCTCCCACCACGACCTGCTCCTGCACGTCGCAGAGATGCTCCGCACCGCCACGCAAGGGGAGGGCGCCGCCCACGTGGTGGTGGGGGGCGTCTCCAACCTCACGAGCGAAGCGCAGGTCTGGCGCCGTCAGACGCTCCGTCGCCTCTTCGAGACACTCGAGCGCGAACAGGAGATGCTCCAGGTGCTCCAGGACGTGACCGCGGACCGCGAGGACGTGTGGGTCACGATCGGCGCCGAGCATCCGACGACCGGTGACTGGGAGGCCTCTATCGTCACGGCGCCGTTCAAGGCAGGCGACGCCACCGTCGGCACGATCGGCGTGGTCGGCCCCACCAGGATGGACTACCTCTCGGCGATGGCGTCCGTCCGTGCCGTGGCCAAACGGCTGAGCGAGATCGCCACCGAGCACGAGGCGTAGCGCGATGGCAGCCGTCCGCGACCTCTATGAGATCCTGGGCATCCCGCGGGATGCGTCCCCGACCGAGATCAAGGCCGCTTACCGGAAGCTCGCGCGGACGCTGCACCCGGACGTGAACGGCGACCCCGCGGACCAGGAGCGGTTCAAGGTGATCACGGGCGCGTATGAGATCTTGTCCGATCCCGCGAAGCGACAGCGCTACGACCAGTTCGGCTCCGCCGGCCCCCAGGGCGCTCCGTTCACCGACATCCAGGACCTGTTCGACATGTTCTTCGGGGGCGGATTCGGCGTGCGGTCCCGGGGACCCCGGACCAGGGCTCGGCGCGGAGAAGACCTCCGTACGCACGTTCCTCTCTCGTTCGCGGGATCCGTGTTCGGCGAGCAGAAGGAGATCGAGGTCGAACGGCTCGCGACATGCGCGCGCTGCGCCGGCGTCGGCGCGGAGCCGGGGACCTCACCCATCGCCTGCCGGGGGTGCGGTGGGACCGGTGAGGTGCAGAGCGTCCGCCGGAGCATCTTCGGGACCGTGATGACGGCGTCGGCCTGCCCGACGTGCGGCGGGTCAGGCGAGGAGATCCCCGATCGATGCGAGGACTGCGCGGGGGAAGGTCGCGTGCGCGCGCCGGGCACCGTCACGTTCGATGTGCCCGCGGGTGTCCTCGACGGGATGGACCTCCGCGTGTCCGGGCAGGGCAACGCCGGCGTGGCAGGTGGTCCGGCCGGAGACCTGATCGTCGGCGTGGACGTCGAGCAGTCGAGCGCCTTCGAACGGCAGGGGCAGGATCTCTATGGTGTCCTGGACGTCACGATCACCCAGGCCACGCTCGGCGGCGAGCTCGAGATCGACACGCTCGACGGGCCGGAGCGCCTTCGGATCGAGCCCGGTACCGAGTCGGGCTCGGTCGTTCGCCTGAAGGGCAAAGGGGTGCCGCACCTGCAGCGGCGTGGACGCGGCGACCTCTTCGTGACCCTCCACGTCCTCACGCCACGCGACCTCTCGAAGGAGGAACGCTCGTTGCTCGAGCGGCTCGCCGAGCTCCAGGGTGAGTCGGCGGGCGGCAACGGCGCCGCTCCGCGCGAGCTGCGACGGCCGCAGTTCCGATCCTGATCGACGCCGGACGGTAGGCTCGGGGACCGTGACGGACAGCTCCTGCCTCTTCTGCAAGATCGCGGCGCGCGAGATCCCCTCGGACATCGTGCGCGAATCCGATCGGCTGGTCGCCTTCCGCGACACCGACCCGCAGGCGTCGACGCACATCCTGATCATCCCCAAGGAGCACGTGCGGTCGATCGCCGAGATCGAGGAAGGCCACGGCGACCTGCTCGCGGACGTCGCGCAGGCGGCGGCGCAGCTCGCCCAAGCCGAAGGGATCGCGGAGTCCGGATGGCGGCTGGTCACGAACGTGGGGCCCGACGCCGGGCAGAGCGTGTTCCACCTGCATTTCCACCTGCTGGGGGGCAGGCCGATGGCGTGGCCACCCGGGTAACGCGGTAGGATGCTGCCACGGGACCCGAGGGGTCCCGTTCTCGACTAGAGGAGGAACGGGGTCACCCCCCGAGAGCGCGACACGTGGCAGCCGCCACCACGCAGGTCAAGATCCTCGTCCCCGGTCACCAGTCGATGGTGGCCCTCTTAGGTCAGCAGGATGCGTTCCTGAAGCTGATCGAGGCCGCGTTCTCCTCCGACATCCTGGTCCGTGGCAACGAGATCACGATCACGGGACCCGATCACGAAGCCGAGCAGCTCGCGCGGTTGTTCGAAGAGCTGCTGGCCCTCCTCGAGAAGGGGCTCCAGCTCTCCGATTCCTCGGTGGGGCAGACGATCGAGCTGATAAAGGGTATGCCGGACGAGGGCGACGTCGGTTCGTTCCGTCCGAGCGAGGTGCTCGGCGACACGCTCCTCACCGCGCGCGGCACGTCGGTCGCACCGAAGACGGTCGGGCAGAAGCGGTTCGTCGACGCCATGCGGAGCTCGACCGTCACCTTCGCGATCGGCCCCGCGGGTACCGGCAAGACCTATCTCGCCGTCGCCACCGCGGTGCGAGCCCTCCAGGATCGTCAGGTCTCGAGGCTGATCCTCACGCGCCCGGCCGTCGAGGCGGGGGAGCGACTCGGGTTCCTGCCCGGCACGCTCTACGAGAAGATCGATCCGTACATGCGCCCGCTCTACGACGCCCTGTTCGAGATGACCGGCGGCGAGAGCCTCTCGCGGTTGATGGAAAGAGGCACGGTGGAGGTCGCCCCCCTCGCGTTCATGCGAGGGCGAACCTTGAACGACGCGTTCATCATCCTCGACGAGGCGCAGAACACGACCCCCGAGCAGATGAAGATGTTCCTCACGAGGATCGGATTCGGGTCGAAGGCCGTCGTGAACGGAGACGACACCCAGGTGGACCTCGCCAGCGGCCAGCGGTCGGGTCTCCTGGTCATCGAGGAGATCCTGTCGGGGATCTCGGGCATCACGTTCTGCCGGCTGGGGGGGCGCGACGTCGTCCGGCACAAGATCGTCCAGCAGATCGTCGAGGCGTACGACCGCTACGGTCAGCAGCGCCTCGGGATGGCCAGTGATGGATGACGGCGAGCAACCGAGGGTCCTGATCTCGAACAGACAGAACGAAGCCGTCGACGAGGAGACGCTCCGCGCGCTCGCTCGTGACACGTTGCGGGGCGAAGGCATCGAGCGCGCGGAGCTCTCCGTGTCCTTCGTGGATCAGGTCGAGATCGCGGGACTCCACGAACGGTTCATGGACGAGCCGGGCCCCACGGACGTCCTGTCCTTCCCGCTCGACGACGTCGACGAGGACGGCGTGCGCCTCCTCGGCGACGTCGTCGTGGCGCCCACGGAGGCGGCGAGGAACAACCCGAGCGATCCCGCGTCGGAGCTGCGGCTCCTGGTGGTCCACGGGATCTTGCACCTGCTCGGCTACGACCACGAGGACGACGGCGAGCGCACCCGGATGTGGGAGCGCCAGGAGCGGTACAGCGGGGTGCGCGCGCCGTGATGTGGTGGTGGTTGCTCGCCGCGGCGCTCGTGCTCTTCGGTTCCGTGCTCGCCGCCGCCGAAGCCTCGCTCACGAGGACGTCCCGCGTCCGTGCGCTGGCTCTCGAGGAGGAGGGTAGGACGAACGCGGAGACACTCGTCAAGATCGAATCCGACCCACCTCGTTATCTGAACGCCGTGTACCTCACGGTGATGTTCGTGCAGAACGGCTCGGCGATCCTCGTGGCGTTCCTCGCGGAGCAACAGTTCGGCGACACCTGGGTGACGCTGGGGTCGTTCCTGTTCACGATCCTGTACTTCGTGTTCGTCGAGGCGATGGCGAAGACGTTCGCGGTCCTGCACGCGGACCGCGTCGCCCTGGCGCTCTCTCCGATCGTCTGGTTCCTCGGCCGCGTCCTCGCCGCACCGACGCGGGTCCTGATCGGCCTCGCCAACGTGCTCCTTCCCGGCAAGGGACTGAAGCAGGGCCCGTTCGTCTCCGAGGAGGAGATCCGTTCGATGGCCGAGGTCGGCTCCGAGGAGGGTTCGATCGACGAGGGCGAGAAGGAGCTGATCCACTCGATCTTCGAGTTCGGCGACACGATCGTACGCGAGGTGATGGTGCCGCGTCCGGACATCGTGGCCATCGAGGACGACAAGACGCTCCGCGACGTCCAGCAGCTGGTGCTCTCGCACGGCTACTCCCGGATCCCCGTGTTCCATGAATCGCTCGACGACGTCAAGGGTGTCGTGTTCGCGAAGGACGTGTTGAAGGCGCTTCATCAGGGCATGCAGGACATGCCGCTGTCGGAGATCGTGCGGCCGGCGCACTTCGTCCCGGAGACCAAGCGGGTGGCTGAGCTCCTGAAGGAGATGCAACGTGAGAAGTTCCACCAGGCCCTCGTCTACGACGAGCACGGCTCGGTGACCGGCATCGTGTCGCTCGAGGATCTGCTCGAGGAGCTCGTCGGCGAGATCGCCGACGAGTACGACCGTGAGGAGCCCGAGGTGCTGGAGCTCGGCGACGGTCTGTATCGCGTCTCGGGGAAGGCCTCGATCGACGACGTCAACGAGCTGCTCCGGACGGAGCTGCCGGACGGGGAATGGGACACGGTCGCCGGCCTGATGCTCGACCTCCTCGGACGGATGCCCGAGACGGGCGAGGAGGTCTCGTTCCGCGGGTTGAACCTCAAGGCAGACAAGGTGCAGGGACGGCGGATCGCGAGCGTGCTGATCACGCGAGCCGACCAGAACGGCGAAGGGCCTGGAGCTATCGATGCCTGAGGAAGGGGACCCCATACAGGGAGGTGGCCCCATACAGGGAGAGGGCCCGATAGAGGTCGAGGGCTCGACGCTCGACGAGATGCTGGGCGCCGCACGCGCGATCATGCCGAGGGCGTACGTTCCCTACAGTGGGTTCCACGTTGGCGCCGCGATCCTGAACGAGGACGGCACGATCCGGACGGCCGTGAACGTCGAGAACGCCAGCTACCCGCTCTCCGTCTGCGCCGAGCGGAACGCGGCGTCCGCGATGGTCGTGTCCGGACACGCGAAGATCCTCGCGGTCGCCGTGGCCACGGACGGGCCGTCCCCCACGCCACCCTGTGGTGGCTGCCGCCAGGTGCTGTGGGAGTTCGGCGGTGCCGACACGCCGGTGGTGGTGGAGGGAGCGAACGGCGTCCGCGCGCGTTGGCGTCTCGGGGAGCTGCTGCCCCACGCCTTCGGGCCGGACGACCTCCGGTGATCTCCCGCTCCGGGATCGTCGCCGTCGTGGGGCGCCCCAACGTCGGGAAGTCGACGCTCGTGAACGCGCTCGTCGGGCAGAAGGTCTCCATCGTCTCCGACAAGCCGCAGACGACGCGTCGCGGACTGCACGCGGTCCTCACGACGGAGGACGCCCAGGCCGTCTTCACCGACACGCCCGGCTTCCACAAGCCTCGGACGGAGCTCGGGGTGCGGCTGAACGACGTGGTCGGTGATGCCGTCGAGGGCGTGGATGTGATCCTGCACGTGCTCGACGCGGCGTCCGGCATCGGACGAGGAGACGCCTTCGTCTTCGAGCGCCAGGTCCGGCCGCACCGGTCTTCGAAGATCGCGGTGGTGAACAAGATCGACCTCACGGGCCAGCGCGACGTCGTGCCGCAGCTCGCCGCGGCCGCCAAGATCGGCGACTACGACGAGATCGTGCCGGTGTCGGCCAAGGCCGGCAAGGGCGTCGGGATGCTCCGGGACATGGTTCTCGCGCTGCTTCCCGAGGGGCCGGCGCTCTACCCGGAGGAGACGATCACCGACCAGCCGTTCGAGACCAGGCTCGCGGAGATGATCCGGGAGAAGGCGCTCCACGTCACGCGGCAGGAGCTCCCGCACTCCATCACCGTGACGCTCGACGAGATGGAGACGGGCGAAGGCCTCACCAAGATCTACGCCTCGCTGGTCGTGGAGCGTGACTCGCAGAAGGGGATCGTGATCGGCAAGGGCGGGCAGACGCTCCGCACGATCGGCTCGCGCGCCCGCGAAGAGATGGAGCTGGTGCTCGGCACCAAGGTGTTCCTGGATCTCCGGGTGAAGGTCGTGAAGGAGTGGCAGAAGGACCCGAAGGCGCTGGAGAAGCTCGGGTTCTGAGCCTCATCCGACCGTGAGGGTCGCCTCCATCTGCGGGTGGTACGTGCAGGTGACGACGTAGGCACCGGGCTCCACGCCCGACAGCCTCGCGTCGACGGAGCTCCCCGCATCCAGGTCGAAGTCCACGTCGGTCCCGGTCACGGTGAACGTGTGCGGGGCGTCTCCGGTGTTGTCGAGCGTGATCGTCGCTCCCGCGTCCGCGGACAGGCAGTCGGGTCGGAACGCGAAGTCCGCGAGCTCGACCGTCGTGGCGGCGACCGGGTCGGTGCAGCCCTCGGGAGGGTTCGCCTCGTCGCCACCGCACGCGGTGAGGAGCAGCAGGATGGCAAGGATGCGGCCGACGTGCATGGCGCGGGAGAGCCTATCGGCCGGGTTCCGGAACGACCGGCTGGGCTACCATCGAGGTATGGCGCACGCAGCACAGAGCGAACCGAGTCGCCCCTTGGCGCCGCTGCCCGTCACGGTCGGCGAGGCGGTGCGGATGGCCGTCCGTACGACCGCGGTCGACGCGGTCGGCCTCGAGGAACGTGCCGCGTCGCTCGCGAAGCGCTCCATCAAGCGGGACGCGAAGCTCTGGGCCCTCGACCTCGCGATCCGTTCGATGGACCTCACGACCCTGGAGGGGAGCGACACGGTCGGCAAGATCGTCGCGATCTGCGCCAAGGCGGTCCGCCCTGACCCGCTCGACCCCTCGATCCCGTCCGTGGGGGCCGTCTGCCTCTACCCACAGCTCGTGCCGGTCGCCCTCGAGCAGCTCGAAGGCACGGGCGTGAAGGTGGCGAGCGTCGCAGGCGGCTTCCCGAGCGGCCTCGGACCGCTCGACGCCCGCCTGCAGGAGATCCGCGCCGTGGCCGAGGCCGGCGCCGACGAGATCGACATCGTGCTGAACCGGTCGCTGTTCCTCGGCGGGCGGTACGCCCAGGCGTTCGAGGAGCTGGTGGCGGCGCGCGAGGCCGCCGGGCCCTCACATCTGAAGGTGATCCTGGAGACCGGGGAGCTCGGGTCCTACGACCGGGTCCGGCAGGCGAGCATGCTCGCCATGGCGGCGGGCGCGGATCTCATCAAGACCTCGACGGGCAAGATCGCCGTCAACGCCACGCTCCCGGTGGCGCTCTGCATGATGGAGGCGGCGCGGGACTTCCACCATGACA
Organism: Actinomycetota bacterium; assembly: GCA_050998695.1. GTDB lineage: Bacteria > Actinomycetota > UBA4738 > UBA4738 > HRBIN12 > JAJNBA01. The sequence continues at coordinate 7,010 of JBPCPX010000080.1, read as the reverse complement.
CCGGCCGCACCGTCGGCATCAAGGTGGCGGGCGGGGTCCGCACCGCGAAGCAGGCGGTCCAGAACCTCGTCCTGCTGCACGAGACGCTGGGGTCGGTGTGGATGACGCCCGACCTGTTCCGGATCGGAGCGTCGTCGTTGCTGAACGACGTGCTGATGCAGATCGAGAAGGAGCGCACCGGCCGCTACGCGGGCCCGGACTATTTCACGATCGACTGACGTTGCTCGTTTTCAAGACGATGGGTGCTCGAGCGCTGTCCACCAACCAGGGGACCCACCGTGGCGCGTTCGCGGGCGTGGACTGGGTGCTCTTCCTCGTCGTCGGCACGATCTGGGGCTCGTCGTTCCTGTTCATGGCGATCGGCCTGGAGGCGTTCCGCCCGGGCCTCGTCACGTGGCTCCGGATCCTGTTCGGAGCGTCGGCGCTCTGGCTCGTCCCCGGCTCTCGAGCGCCGATCGAGCGAGCCGACCGAGGTCGCCTGCTCCTGCTCTCGATCACGTGGGTGGTGATCCCGTTCACGCTCTTCCCACTGGCGCAGGGGTCGGTGAACTCGGCGATCGCCGGCATGCTCAACGGCGCGGCGCCGATCTTCACCGCCGTGGTCGCGACCATCCTGCTCCGCCGCCCTCCCGGCTCACGTCAGCTCGTGGGGATCCCGCTCGGCTTCGTGGGGGTCGCGGCGATCGCCCTCGCAGCCGCGGGTGAGGGGTCCAGCCAGGTCGTCGGCGTGGTCCTCATCATCGTGGCGACGATCTGTTACGGGATCGCGTTCAACGTCGCGACGCCGCTCCAGCAGCGATACGGGTCGCTGCCGGTGATGGCTCGCATCCTGACGATCGGTGCGGTCTTCACTGCCCCGCTCGGCGTCGCCTCGATCCCGGGGTCGAGCTTCACGTGGCCGGCGGTGCTCGCGATCGCCGCGGTCGGCGTCCTCGGGACGGGGTTGGCCTTCGTGTTGATGGGGCGACTCGTCGGGCGCGTCGGGCCGACGCGGGCCTCGATAGTCGGCTACCTGATCCCGGTCGTGGCGCTGCTGTTGGGGGTGCTCCTGCGCAACGACGAGGTCGGTCCCATCGCGATCGCGGGCGTGGCGCTGGTCATCGTGGGCGCCTACCTGACGTCCCGCCGCGAGACCGCCGAGGTCTGATCATCCGGCCGCAAGTGGGCTACCGTTCCACTGTGAGGAACGGCAGATGACCGAGCTCGACACGACTCAGGAGCGCACGCCCGCGGTCCCCGCGTGGGAGTACGCGGACGCGCCGGAGTCCAAGGACGTCGTCCGGCTTGAGGACCGCTATGGGCTGTTCATCGGCGGTGAGTTCGTCGAGCCGAAGAGCGGCAAGTACATGGCGACGATCGACCCGTCGACCGAAGAGGTTCTGGCCGAGGTCCCCGAGGCCGGTCCCGAGGACGTCGACCTCGCGGTCGCGGCCGCGCGCGACGCGTTCGAGTCCCGATGGCGTGACCTGCCCGGCAAGGAGCGAGCCAAGTACCTGTACCGGATCGCGCGGGGGCTCCAGGAGCGCGCGCGCGAGTTCGCGGTCCTGGAATCCATGAACGGCGGCAAGCCGATCAAGGAGTCGCGCGACATCGACCTGCCACTCGCCGCGGCGCACTTCTTCTACTACGCGGGCTGGGCGGACAAGCTCGGCTACGCGTTCCCCGGTCGGGACGCGAAGCCGATCGGCGTGGCGGGACAGGTGATCCCGTGGAACTTCCCGATGCTGATGGCGGCGTGGAAGCTCGCGCCGGCCCTCGCCACCGGGAACACGTCGGTGCTGAAGCCCGCCGAGACGACGCCCCTCACCGCGCTGTTGCTCGCCGAGGTGATCCAGCAAGCCGAGCTCCCTCCCGGCGCGGTTAACGTGATCACGGGGGCGGGGGAGACGGGCGCCGCGCTCGTCGCCGCCGACGTGGACAAGGTGGCGTTCACCGGCTCCACCGAGGTCGGCAAGCAGATCCGCCGGACGATCGCCGGCTCGGGCAAGCGGCTCACGCTCGAGCTCGGGGGCAAGGCGGCCAACATCGTGTTCGAGGACGCACCGCTCGACCAGGCCGTTGAGGGCGTCGTGAACGGCATCTTCTTCAACCAGGGCCACGTCTGCTGCGCGGGCTCGCGTCTGCTGGTGCAAGAGCCGGTGTTCGAGCCGCTCCTCGAGAAGCTGAAGGCACGGCTCCAGACGCTCCGGGTCGGCGATCCGCTCGACAAGAACACCGACATCGGGGCGATCAACTCGCGGGCGCAGCTCTCGAAGATCGAGGAGCTGGTGGCCGCGGGGGTCGAGGAGGGCGCAGAGATGTACCAGCCCGCGTGCGACCTGCCCGAGCGCGGCTTCTGGTTCCGCCCCACGCTGTTCACGGGCGTGAGCCAGTCGCATCGGATCGCGCGCGAGGAGATCTTCGGCCCGGTCCTTTCGATCCTCACGTTCCGCACCCCGGAGGAAGCCGTCGAGAAGGGGAACAACACCCCGTACGGTCTCTCCGCCGGCGTGTGGACCGAGAAGGGCTCGCGGATCTTGTGGATGGCCGAACGCCTGAGGGCCGGGGTCGTGTGGGCGAACACGTTCAACCGGTTCGATCCGTCCTCGCCGTTCGGCGGCTACAAGGAGTCGGGCTTCGGTCGCGAGGGCGGTCTCCACGGGCTCGAGCCCTACGTGGGGTTGACCGCCGGGGACGGCTCGCCATGAGCGCGAAGCGCCTCCCCGTCAAGCGGACCGCGAAGCTCTTCATCGGCGGGGAGTTCCCGCGGAGCGAGTCCGGGCGGTCCTACGAGGTGCTCGGGCAGGACGGCGAGCTGCTGGCGTGGGCGGCGCGCGCGTCGCGCAAGGACCTCCGGGACGCCGTGCGGGCAGCGCGCGCCGCCCAACCCGGGTGGGCGGCGAAGACGGCGTTCAACCGGGCCCAGATCCTGTACCGCGTGGCCGAATTGATGGAAGGTCGGCGGTCGCAGTTCGAATCGGAGCTGAAGGATGCCGGCGCGAAGGATCCCGTGAAGGGCGTAAGTGCTGCGATCGATCGTTGGGTCTGGTACGCCGGATGGGCCGACAAGATCCATCAGATCCAGGGCGCGACTAACCCGGTCGCCGGACCGTACTTCAACTTCACGATCCCCGAGCCCACCGGCGTGGTGGGTGTCGTCGCGCCCCAGGACCAGTCGCTCCTCGGATTGGTCTCTCGTCTGGCGCCGGCGATCGTCAGCGGGAACACCGCGGTCGTGCTGGCCAGCCAGCAGACTCCGTTGCCGGCGGTTTCCCTCGGGGAGGTCCTCGCGACCTCGGACGTTCCCGGGGGCGTCGTGAACGTCCTCACCGGCATCACGGAGGAGCTCGTGCCGTGGCTCGCCGGGCACATGGACGTGAACGCGATCGATGCCACGGGGGTGCCTGACGAGCTCCGCACGGAGGTCGAGGAACTCTCCGCCGAGAACGTGAAACGCGTGCACTACGCACCGGAGGCAGACCCGTTCGACGAGGAGGCTCAGAGCCCCTACGAGGTTACGGCCTTCGTCGAGTTCAAGACGGTGTGGCACCCGGTGGGCGCCTGAGTCATCATCCCCATGTGGGGGCTGATCCGACGATCGACCTTGTTACAGCTGGTGAGGAGGCACTGACAGCCGGCGACTGGGAGGGAGCCCGCGAGGCCTTCGCCGCTGCGGTCGAAGAGGAGCCGACCTCACAAGCGCTCGACGGCCTCGGGCGCACGCTCTGGTGGCTCGGCGACGTCGACGGCGCGATCGAGCAGCGGGAGCGGGCGTACGCGACGCTCCGAAAGGCTGGCGAGCCCGCCGCCGCGGCCAGGATCGCACTGTGGCTCGCACGGGAATACCTCGAAGCGGTCGGGAATCAACCCGCGAGCAACGGGTGGATCGCTCGGGCCGAGGGTTTGCTGCGTGACGCCGAGCCGGGCCCCGTGCACGGCTGGCTCTCCCTCACCCGGGGCGGCTTCTCCTTCGACCCGGAAGGGATGCGGACACACGCGGAGGCCGCGCTCGAGATCGGGCGAGCCGGCGATGACATCGACCTCGAGGCTTCTGCACTGGCGCTCCTCGGTCGGGCGATGCTCATGGCGGGAGAGTTCGAGGCCGGGATCGCCGCGCTCGACGAGGCGATGGTCACGGTCACCGGCGGCGAGGTCGCCGATCCCGTCATCTTCGGCGACGTCTGCTGCGTGGTGACCCTCGCATGCGAAGAATCAGGAGAGCTGGAGCGTCTCTTCAAGTGGAACGAGGTGATCGAGACCTTCATGGCTCGCCATCTCCACGGGCCACTGATCTCGTTCTGCGGGAGCTGTGGCGCGGAGTTCTTCCAGGCCAAAGGCGACTTCGAGATGGCGGAACGGTGCGTGGCGGGGGCGCTCGCGGCCCTGGAGGGAACCGGGCACCGGTCCCGCTGCATCCATCCGGCTGCGAAGCTCGCGGAGCTTCGGATCCTCCAAGGCCGCACCGAGGAGGCCGAGCGCCTATTGATCGGGCATAAGGATCTCCCCGAGGCGCTGGGCGCGAGCGTCGCGATCCATCGCTTGAAGGGCGAGCACGCGGTGGCGGCCTCGCTCCTCTTACGCCGGCTGAACCAGGTGGGCGACACCGTGGTGGCCGTGCCGCTGCTCTCGACGCTCGTTGAGGTCCAGCTCGCGCAGGGAAACATGGATGAGGCGCGGCTCACCGCAGGGCGGATCGGAACACTCGCCGAGAGCTCGGGGCATCCCCGCTTGGCGGCGATCGCGGCGCTCGCCGAAGGACGCATCGCCTTCGTGGCGGGCGAAGCGGAGGCGCGCGGCCATCTCGAACGGGCGCTCGAGGGGTTCGGGCGACTGGAGATGCCGCTCGAAGGAGCGCGCACGAGAGTGACATTGGCCCACGCCCTCCGTGACGAGGATCCCGACGTGGCCGGCCGCGAGGCGCAGGTCGCCCTCGAGTCGTTCGAGCGTTTGGGCGCTAGACGGGAGGCAGATGAGGCTGCCGCGCTCGTTCGCGAGCTCGGTGGACGCAGGAGGACGGGGGCGAAGGACCTCGGGCTCCTCACCGCGAGGGAACTCGAAGTGCTCTTGCTGCTGGCGGAGGGTCTGACCAACGCGGAGATCGCGGCCCGCCTGTACATCAGCACGAAGACCGCCGGGAATCACGTCAGCAACCTGCTCGCCAAACTGCATCTCCGCAGTCGCCAGGAGGCAGCCGCCTACGCCGTGCGATACGCGGCCCGCCGGCCCGCCTGATCTTCCGCCCCATAGATAGGGAACGTTCCCCATCCTTCACGCTTCGCCGAGGAGCACCCTCCAACTCGGAGGTGATGCAGATGCAGAAGACGGGGGATCGGGGCGCCAACGCCCTGAAGCAGGACTTGGTCGTGCGGGTCGAGGCGACCTCGCGGGCCACGACGGAGGCCGTGTATGCGGTGCTCGCCGACCTCTCCAGCCACACCGTGTGGGCTGGGGAGCGGCAGGGGAAGAAGACTCGGCTGTTGACGATCGACGCGCCCGCCGGGCCGGCCGTCGTCGGCACCGAGTTCCACTCCACGGGGTCGGACCCGATGGGCACGTTCACGGACCGCTCGGTCGTCACAGAGGCGACGCCGGGGAGGACGTTCGAGTTCGTCACGGAGGCGCGGCTCACGACGAAGAAGGGCGTCGCGTCCGACTGGACGAACGTCGAGCGGTATGAGCTCGAGCCCACGGTGGGCGGAAGCCGGATCGTCTCCACGTCTCGCGTGACGCGGATCAGCGAGATGCCCGGCATGCTCGGAGCCTTCAACATCCCGGGGCTCCGCGCCTTCGGGCTGGCGATGTCGGCGAAGGTCAGCCGGCGATCCGTCCGGAATCTCGCCCATGTGGCGGAGGAGCGCGCGGAAGAGTAGAAAGACGTTCCAGCCAGGACCCGGAGTGCGATGGAAGGGAGTCGTGATGGGCAAGGTGTCGAAGGACTCGACGACTGAGCTGTTCGAGGGACCGGGTTTCGAGGGTCGGTACGGGGAGACCGAGGGCTACACGATCGGTTTCGAGCGGTACACGGAGCACTCGGACATGACCCCGCTGTTCGTGGGTCTTCCGAACGATCAGTGCCAGTCCCCCCACTGGGGCTACGTGTTCAAGGGCAAGCTCGTGTATCACACGGCCGAGGGTGACATCGAGGTCACCGACGGCGAGGCCTACTACGTGGGCCCGGGACATACGCCCGAGATCTTCCCCGACACCGAGATCGTCGAGTTCAGCCCCACAGCGAAGCTCAACGAGACGACGGAGGTCGTCGGTTTAGGCCCCACAGCAAGGCTAAAGGAGACGGTGGGGGTCGCAACGAAGAACGTGGGGGTGTGGGGGGGGGGCGCCGGCCCTTGGGGCCGGCGCCATCACGTCCCGCAACGGAAACGTCACACGGCTTCTCAGGTGAGGGGGTCGACCGTGGGGCTACGATTCGGAGATGCCCCCCTACAAGGAGCAGGGTGTCGTCCTGCGGTCGATGAAGCTCGGTGAGGCCGACAAGATCGTCACCATCATGACCCAGGGCTCCGGCAAGGTCCGAGGTGTGGCCAAGGGCATCCGCAAGACCACCAGCCGCTTCGGTGCCCGGCTGGAGCCGTTCACCCACGCCAACCTGATGCTCTACCGTGGCCGCGGATCGCTCGACACGATCACGCAGGCCGAGATCATCGCCCCGCACCGGGCGATCCGAGACGACCTCGCCCTGTTCGCCGCGGGCGAGACGATGCTCGAGGCCGTCGACCGGGTCGCCGAGGAGCACGAGCGCAACGTGCGTCTCGTCCTGCTCCTGCTCTCCGGCCTCCGGGCGCTGGAGACGCGGCCCGCCGATCCCGCCGCGGTCGCCGAGTCCTTCATGCTGAAGCTCCTGTCCGTCTCCGGGTTCCATCCGAGCCTCACGGCGTGCGCCGTCTGCGGCAGCACCGACGTCCAGCTGTTCTCCGCCGGGCTCGGCGGCGCCGTCTGCGCCGGCGAAGCCGAGCCCAGCGCCAGCCACATCTCGGCCGCGGCGCTCGCGTACACGGGGAAGCTCGCCCTGGCGG
>JBPCPX010000053.1:0-6110 GCA_050998695.1 Actinomycetota bacterium | reverse complement strand
CTCCTGCAGGGAGCGAAGCGCCTCGTCGATCGCCCTCGGCCGTTCCTGGCGTCGCCGGAGACCGCCCGCCGGATGATCGCGGAGCCACACGGCACGTCGTGGCCCTCCAGCCACCCGGCGGTCCTCACCACGTTCACGCGCGTGGCCGCGCGCGAGCTGGGCATCGGTGCCTTCGGCCGGGCCGCCCTCACCGCCCTGGACGCCTCGGTCGCCGCGTCCCGCGTCGCCCTCGGCGTCCACTATCCGAGCGACGTAGCGAGCGGCCTCCTGTTCGGTCGCGCGGTCGCGCGGCTCTGGCCACGCTCCGCCCACCGATAGACTCGCCCGCGATGTTCGAGACGATCGCGTCCGTCGGCTGGCCCGTCCTCGACCGCTTCCGGTTCGGGGACTCGATCGCGATCTCCCCGCACGGCCTCGGTATCGCGATCGGGTTCATGGCGGGGGCCTGGTTGTTCACGAAGCTCTCCGTCCGGCGTGGCATCCCCGAAGGTCTCGCGAGCTCCATCGTGTTCTGGTCGGTGGTCGGCTCGCTCATCGGCGCCCGGGTCGCCTACGTGATCGCTCACGTCTCCGAGTTCGCGAGCCCGCTCGACTGGTTCAAGATCTGGGAGGGCGGGATCTCACTCCTCGGAGGCATCGCCGGAGCGACGATCGCGAACGCGATCAACATCAAGCGACAGGAGTACCGCTTCCGCTTCTTCCAGGTCGCGGACACGATCGCCCCATGCCTGGCGCTGGGCATCTCGATCGGCCGGATCGGGGACCTGATCATCGGGGACCACCTCGGGAAGCCGACGTCGTGGCTGCTGGCCTGGACCTACGAGGGCGGGAAGCTCGCGCCGCCGTTCTCGTGTGTGGATGAGACCTGCACGGCCACGCTTCGCGGCGGATTCGTGGAGACGATCGATCGAGCGGGGGCGACCCTGACCGATGCGGCCGGCAAGGTCCTCGAACGCGGCGTCGGCGTCCATCAGACGGCGCTCTACGACATGTTGCTGGCCGCCCTGCTGTTCACCTTCCTGTGGTGGTTCATCCGCTCACCACGCCGGGAAGGCGTGGCCACCCTCACGTTCGGGCTGGCGTACGGGTGCATACGGCTGCTCGAGGATTCCGTCCGGATCGACAAGCGGTTCGGACCGTTCACGGGCTCGCAGTGGACGGCCCTCACCGTCGCGATCGTGGCGAGCGGGCTCCTCATCTACTGGGCCGTCTCCAAGCGTGCCGGCCCCACCACGCCCGGCCGCGGCGAGTCGGCCGAGACGCGTGAACCCGAACCGGCGACGGACGGCTGATCGGACGGCACCCGAACGTTGATCGGCTCACCACGCCTGTGAGAAGAGGGGGGCGGTCTCCCGCCCCCCTCTCGTCACCTTCGGATCTGCATCCTGAGTCAAGGATCTCTGAAGATCCACAGACCGCTGTCACGGTCGCTGGCAAGGATGTAGGTGAACCCGTCCTCTCCAACGAACGTCTCGACGCCCCAGAAGTCGTTCCCATCTGGGTCGAGGTAGCCGCCCACTTCCACCAGCTCACAGGTGCTCTTGTCGTTCGGGTCTGAGCACTGGATCTGGATCGCTAGCAGTCCGCCCGAGTAGTACGACAGGTAGGCGAGCGATGGGTCCTGCGGGTCTACCGCCACCTCATGGACGCTGAGGTCGCCGAAGCCGAAGGCAAAGGCGGGATCATGCGCCTCGGGGATCGCGAAGGTGTCCAGCTCCTCGAGGGTATCCGCATCGAACAGGTGAACGTAGCCCCACCCGTCGAATATCGACCCGACCTCGACCCTCTCGCCGATGGTTCCGATATCAAGGTCCTCGGGGTAGGTCCACGGCCCATCGAGTGGCTCCAGGTTGAACAGCGCGTGGAACGCCTCGTGCGTCGTGCAGACGGCTACGATCTCGTCGACGAAGGCGCCCGAACCACAGAACGCTTCATCCTGATCAACGTGCCGCTGAACGAACACCACCGCATCCCATCCCGCCAGCTCCGCTTCGTGGGCCTTCTCGCCGGGGAAGCACGCCTCCTCGGGCGCATTCGGGTCGCCGGATGGGCCCCGCTGAAGAACGATGATCGTCTCGTCGCCGGGCTCCAGCATGTCGAGATATCCGGGGATGTCCTCGGGGCTCGGCAGGGGAGCCGAATCGGGGCATCCGTAGCCGCCGTAGACGACCGGTCCACTGAGCGTGAGATCGTCCAGGATCGCCGGAGGCTGTCCGCCCGGCACGATCACCGACGGGTACACGCCCGCATTCGGACCGCTGGTGATCTCGAAGTCATCGGTTCGGTAAGGCGCGAAGTCCTCGTCGGTGCCGATGATGAACTCGTTGTCGATCGTGAACTCCGCCTGATGTGCGTTCCCCTCGGGGGTGAGCGAGACGCCCAGCGACTCCAGCAGTTCGGGGTCGACCTCGGCGAACTCTGAGTCCCCGATGAATTCGGCATTCGCAGGGTCGGTGACGTCGAGCAACACGTAGCCGCCGTCCCAGTAAGACAGAAGCATGATGAAGCGGCCGTCGATCTCCTTCACCACCACGTCGTGAAGGAAGGAGTCGTTGAGGCCGAGGTCTGGCTGACTCACGCCGAACTCGTTGAGGTCGTATTCCGCTACCAGGCGCGGACGGCGCGGGTTGGTGATGTCGAAGATGTCTACGTCGGGGAACTCCTCGTTGTCCGTCACCACGACATAGGCTTTGTCTCCAGCGTCCCAGGCGAACGCGCTGTGGATCTCGTTAGCGTCCCGGTCGCCCGGGTCCCGGTCGCCGAAGTTCGCCGAGAGCCTCCGCGGCTTCGAGGGATCACTGACGTCCCACAGTGACACGCCGCCCTTGCCCTGCGGGCCGCACTGCTCGTTGTTCATGACGAGAACGTCGCCGCTGAACCTTGCGGTGGTGATCTCGACGACCTGCATGCCCTCGCCGGGGCGGGTGTCCTGGTGCGAGGGGATGAAGCCGATCAACTCCCCTTCCACGAAGTTCGCGGGGTTATCCACGTTGGAGATGTCGATGACGTAGGCGCCGGCATCCGGGCTGGTTCGACCGCCCGTCTCGGGCCCGGCGCAGTCGGGCTCCCCCCAGTTGGCGAGGAACGCGGTGTTGCCGTCGGGTGAGACGGTGACGTCTGCGATCAGATCCGGCGTGTCGGTTACGTCCACGACGTCCACGAGTTGGATCTTTCCGTACTCGCCGGTTCCCAGGAGATGGCCCTCATCGACGCCGTGCTGGCCATCTGGATCCGCGGCCGCGCCCAAGGCTGGTCCGAAGACTGCGAGCGCCAGGGCGCAAGAGACCGCGGTAAGGATCGATGTGCGGCGTTGCATACTCCCTCCTCACTTCCATCGAACATGGCTATAGCAGTCGAAGGGACCGGTCCTGTCCGAGGTCAGGATGACGATCCAGACGGTATTCGCTTGGTCCGAGTCCCCTTTCGTGCCGACGACATGACCAGTCGGCGCGTGCGTACCCGGATCCCCGAGCCTCGCCGCCCACCCCCCGATGTGCGATGACTCGCATTCGACGCCGCCCGCGACCCTACCTTCCCGGTCGCTGACTAGTCAAACGGGGTGGCACGCGCTGGCACAACGGTTGGTCGCCGATGGGCGGTCCAACGTTCAGCGACCGGCCCGGTATGACCGTCCGATCTCTCGCATCTTCGCGTGCGTGCCGCGGTAGGCGTCGGCGCGGGGGAGATACATCTTGGCGACTTTCGCCAGGAACGTGTAGTTCGGATCCACGACGTTCGCCACCGGGGACTCGCTCACCTGGGTGAGCAGCTGGTACGCGTCGAGGGCCTCGAGGCCGTACTCCTCGCCCATCCACGCGATGAGGTCCGCGTGCGCGATCCGGAACGCGTCCTCCAGCGGTCGGGCCGACCCGGTCGACATGATGTGCGTGTCGCTCTCGATGCGCGGCCACGGAGTCGATCGACCCTTCACGAGGTCGATCGCGATCACGGTGTCCATCGCCGCCTCGACGGCGACCCCACAGGTCTCTCCCTCGCCTTGCCGGCAGTGCCCGTCGCCGATCGAGAACAGGGCGCCCTCCACGTTGACACCCAGATAGCACGTGACGCCGGCGCGCATCTCGGGTGTGTCCATGTTGCCTCCATGGGCATCCGGCACGAGGGACGATCGTGCCTCGAACGCCGCCGGAGCGACACCGACCGTTCCGTGCATCGGATCCAGAGGAAGCGTCGCGACGTGATCGCCTTCGGTCGCTCGGTACGTGACGGTGCGGCCTGCCCGATCGACCTCGTAGATCCAGACGCGCTCCGCGAGCGGTTCCTGCAGCGTCGGGGTCTGATGGGTCGATGTGAGCGCTCCGAAGAGCGGGACCGTGCACGAGGACGCCCAATCCCTCGACGGTTCGATGGAAACGAAGTGGATCGCGAGCGTGTCTCCAGGCTCGGCGCCGTCCACGAAGAACGGGCCTGTCTGCGGATTCACGAACGGGAATTCGATCACCCGCGAGACCCAGTCGTCCGGCCCTCGCACCTTGCCTCCGAACGCGTCCTCGGTCCAGAGCTCGAGGATGTCGCCGGGCTCCACGGTCCGAACGGGTGCGACGCCGCCGAACGTCCACGCGAACTCGGAGGGCTCGGGCCGGTAGGTGAGCACACCCATCAGGCGGATGCCGGTGTCACCGAGCCATGAGCTGCAGCGGTTTTCCCACCTTCGACTTCGTGGCGCGTACGACCGCCTCGGCCGCCTCGCTCAGGGCGACACCGGCAGGGGAGTCGGGGTCGGAGACCACGATCGGCACGCCCTCGTCGCCTCCGGCGCGCAGCGCCGGCACCAGCGGGACCTGTGCCATCAGCGGGACGCCCAGTGTCTCGGCCGCCTCGCGGCCGCCACCCTCGCCGAAGATCGTCTCGCGCTCGCCGCAATGCGGGCACACGAACCAAGACATGTTCTCGATGACACCCAGCGGTCGCAGGTTCGTTCGCTCCGCCATCTTCCCGGCGCGCTCCGCGACCTTGCGGGCCGCGTCCTGCGGTGTCGTCACCACGAGCATCGACGCCCCGGGGATGAAGGAGGCCAGGGAGATCGACACATCGCCCGTGCCCGGCGGCAGGTCGCAGAGCAGGAAGTCCAGGTCTCCCCACCAGACGTCGCCGAGGAACTGCTGGATCGCCTTGTGCAGCATCGGACCACGCCAGATGACGGGGGTCTCCTCGGGGACGAAGTGCCCCATCGAGATCACCTTCACGCCGTGCGCCTCGAGCGGCAGGATCATGTCGTTGAAGCCCACCGGCTTGCCGAGCGCGCCGAGCATCCGCGGGACGCTGAACCCCCACACGTCCGCATCCAGCACGCCGACGGAGCGACCGGACTTCGCGAGGGCGGCCGCGAGGTTCACCGTGACGCTGGACTTGCCGACACCGCCTTTCCCCGAGGCGATCGCGATGATCGACGTCTGCGGAGGGAAAGAGATCGTGGTCTCCGGCGCGGCGGGGGCGCCGCCGCGAAGGCCCGAAACCAGCTTCTCCCGCTCCTCGGTGCTCATCGGCGTGAGCTCGACCTCGACCCGCTCCACACCATCGAGCGGCTGGACGGCGGCCGTGACGTCGCTCGTGATCCGGTCCTTGAGCGGACATCCCTCGATGGTGAGGAGGACGTGGACGCGAACGATGCCACCGTCCACGTCGACGGACTTCAGCATGCCGATCTCGTCGATCGGCCGGCCGATCTCCGGATCCTTGACGCCCTTCAGCGCCTCGCGGACCTGTTGCTCCGTGGCCACGGGCTCCCTCCCAGCTTCTGCTGGCTCTTGGGGTCTAAGCTCTGGTTGACACGGTGCGAACCGTGCAAAGCCCATCGTACGAGATGCGTCGATGAACGAACCCGCCCCGATCGAGATCCACAAGGCCCTCGCGGACGACACCCGCTACCGGCTTTACCGCTACCTGCGCCTTTCCGGGCGCCCCGTCCCCGTCCGCGAGCTCGCCACGCGGCTCCGCCTCCACGCCAACACGATCCGTCCGCACCTGCGGCGGCTGGTGGATGCGGGCCTGGGGGGGGGGGGGGGGGGGGGGGGGGGAGGGGGGGGGGGGGGGGGAGGGAGGGAAGGACGCAACCCGGCCCAGCGCAAAAGAGAGGAAGAGAGGAACAAAAA
>JBPCPX010000052.1:0-6223 GCA_050998695.1 Actinomycetota bacterium | reverse complement strand
TCGTGCGGTCTTATAGGCGTGCTACCACCCCCCATTCCCCGCCCGCCCCGCCCTCCCCGCCCCCCCCCCCCCCCCCCCCCCCCCCCACCCCCTCGCAGATGGCCGCGCACTCCTGGCACCCGGTGCCGGTCGTCGTGCACGGACCTCGGTCCGGGCGCGACGACACCGACCGCTTCGGCGAGCACTGGTGCCGGGCGGGCGGCATCGGCGTCCGCCCCTCGATGCAGCTGCTGCCGATCCTGATGGCGAACGCCGGCCATCTCGCCAAGTACGGGGCCTGACGGTGTGCTTCGACACGGACGCACTCCCTCCGGATCCTGCCCGAACCGGCATGGGTTCCGGCTCGGAGCGAACGGTCCTGGTCGCCGGCGACGGCAACCGCTTCTCCGCCACTGTCGCCAGGACACGCGAACCCGCCTCGGCGGGCGTCGTGGTCATCCCGGACGTAAGGGGCCTCCACCGCTACTACGAGCGACTCGCCGAGCACCTCGCGGACGCAGGGATCCACGCGGTCGCGATCGATCCGTTCGGACGTACCGCGGGCGCGGAACACCGTGAAGAGGGCTTCGACTACGCGCCGCACCGCGCCGCTGTGACCGACGAGGGGCTCCGAGCGGACGTTCGCGCCGCGGCCGAGCGGCTCCGGGCCGGCGGCGCCACCCGGGTGGTCTCGATGGGCTTCTGCGTCGGCGGGCGGGCCTCGCTGATGCAGGCCTCCCAGGAGGGTGTGGACGGGGCCATCGCGTTCTACGGGCCTCCGATGCGGGCGGAAGGGGGCGAGCTCTCCCCCATCGCCGAGGCGCAGGCGGGCCTGGTTCGCGCGCCGGTCCTCGGGCTCTACGGCGGAGCGGACCGCGGGATCCCTTCGAGCGATGTCGAGGCGTACGATCGCGCGCTCGACGAGGCCGGGATCGAGCATCGGATCGTCGTGTACCCGGACGCACCGCACTCCTTCTTCGACCGGAAGATGTCCGAGCACGCCGAGGCGTGCCGCGGCGCGTGGGCTCGGGTGCTCGGGTTCGTCGACAGCCTGCAGCGCTGACGCGGGTCGTTGCGGCGCAACGCCGGAGCGCGCTCACTGACTTGCACGGCGTCGAGGGCGACGGGTAGCCTGCGGAGGAGCCATCGGCGAGGAGAGGGGCGGTTCGTGGACATCGATCAGGTGCTCAAGGATGGAAGACTCAGCAGACGCGACCTCCTGAAGCGGGGTGGGGTCCTCGCGGGAGCGGCGATCGGCATGCCGGCGATCCTTGCCGCATGCGCCCCCGACGCGCCCACACCGCCCGCCGGCGATCCGGAGCCCACAGCGATCGACACGTCGAACATCGCCGGGTCGACGATCAAGGTCGGCACGTACGGCGGATTCTTCGAGGAGAACTTCCGGAAGATGTACCCAGCCTTCACCGAGGAGTTCGACGTCGAGGTCGAATCGGTCTCCCAGCCCACCTCGGAAGTGTGGGTCGTGCAGCTCCAGCAGGCGATCTCGGCCGGCGGCGCGCCACCGGCCGACGTCTCGATGCTCTCGGGAGTCGGTCTCCAGCGCGCGATCAACGGCGACATCCTGGCGAGGTATCAGACCTCGGACATCCCGACGTCGGAGAACCTCGAGGAGGGCTACGTCCGTACCGACGACGACGGCAACGTCACCGGGGTGGGCGGGCTCTCCTGGTACATCACCCTCGTCTCCAACACCGACCGCGTGAAGGAGAGCCCGGACTCCTGGACGGCCTTCTGGGACTCGGAATGGGAGAACGAGCTGGCGTTGCTCCGGAACGCCGCCAACTCGTTCCTGCTCGAGATCACGGCCGCGACGCACTTCGACGGCTACGACATCCTGGAGACGCAGGATGGGGTCCTCGAGGTGATGCGCAAGCTCCAGGAGGTCAAGCCGAACGTCAAGCTCTGGTTCCGCGACGAGGCACAGGCACAGCCCGCGTACAACGAGGGCGAGGTGTCGCTCGGGCAGTTCTATCACGACATCACGCTGTTCGCGGCGTCGGAGGCGGGCGGCGGCGCCCCCCTGCGGAGCGTGTTCCCCACCGAGGGAGCGATCCTCGACTCGGGCTTCTGGTCGATCTCGAAGACGACGGAGAACCTCGGCGCGTGCGCCGTGTTCATCGACTACATGTGCCGCCCGGAGATCCAGCAGGAGCTCGCCCTCACGCTCGGCACGATCCCGTCGACGAAACGGGACACGATGACGTTGACCGACGAGGAGTACGAGGGCGTCGCCGGTCCGGGACCCGAGACGGCGTTGCGACCCAAGTACGAGATCTACGACAAGTGGGAGGACTGGATCGACCAGAACTGGACCGAGCTGATCCTCTCGTAGCTCCCGAGGAGCGAGGGTGACCCCATGAGCCGGCGCTCCGACGTACGAGGTGGGCTGAAGCTCGAAGGCCTGGTCAAGCGGTTCGACGACGTCACCGCGGTGGCGGGCATCGACCTCGAGCTGCCGCCCGGGAAGCTGATCTCGTTCCTCGGACCGTCGGGGTGCGGCAAGACCACGCTGCTGCGGATGATCGCGGGTCTCGAGCGTCCGACCGAGGGTCGGATCTTCCTCGACGACGACGACATCACGGACCGCCCCGCCTACACGCGGGATATCGGGATGGTTTTCCAGAGCCTGGCCCTGTTCCCGCACCTGAACGTGGCCGGCAACGTGGGCTACGGCCTCCGGATCCGGGGAGCGGAGAAGGACCGGATCTCCTCGCGCGTGGACGAGCTGCTGACGCTCGTCTCACTCGAAGGGCTGGCCGACCGGCGCATCCAGCAGCTCTCCGGGGGGCAGCGCCAGCGCGTGGCGACCGCTCGCGCGCTGGCGTTGGAGCCGCGACTGTTCCTCCTGGACGAGCCGCTCTCCGCGCTCGACGCGAACCTGCGCGAGCAGCTCCAGGTGGAGCTCCGGCTGCTGCAGCAGCAGCTGGGGATCACCACGATCATCGTGACCCACGACCAGCGAGAGGCGATGACGATGTCGGATCTCGTCGTCGTGATGAAGGAGGGCCGCATCGAGCAGGTCGGCCCGCCGCTGGACGTGTACCGGCTGCCGAGCTCCCCCTTCGTCGCCGGGTTCATCGGCCGTACGAACCTGCTGCGGGGCGAGGCGGCCGGCGACGGCTCCGTCGATGTCGCCGGCCACCCCTTCGACATCGCGGGCGAGGCCGATCGCACCGGCGAGGTGACGCTCTCGGTGCGACCCGAGGCCGCGCTGCTGGTCGTGGAGGGAGCGCCTGAACGGAACGTGCTGCCCGGCACCGTCGTGTTCGTACGCGACCTGGGCGAGCTCTTCGAGTGCTTCGTGGACTGCGGGATGGAGGAGCACGTGATCGTCGCGGGCTCGCCCCGAGACTGGGTGCCGGTGCAGCAAGGCGCCCAGGTCTCGGTGCACTTCCCGGCCGATGCGTGCGTGGTCGTGGTGCCATGAGCCAGCAGGAGCGACCGTCGCCGAGGACCTACGGGGTTCTCGCGTTCCCAGTGGGGATGCTCGTGATCTTCTTCCTCATCCCGTTCGGGATCATGGTCGCGACGAGCTTCTACCACCGGATCGAAGGCGCCTTCTACGAGCCGGCGTTCGAGCTCGCGAATTGGCAGCGCCTCTTCCAGCCCGTGTTCCTCGAGAGAGCGCTCTTCTCGATCGGGATCTGCCTCCTCGCCGGCTTCGTGTGCATCGTCGTGGCGTTCCCCTTCACGTACTTCCTGACGCGGATGCGGCGCCGCCCGCAGGTCGCGCTCCTGATCGTCGTGCTCTCTGCGCTCAGCCTCTCCGAGGTGATCGTCGCGTTCTCGTGGTACATCCTGCTCGGACGGGCGTCGGGCGTGTCGAACATCCTCGTCTGGCTCGGTGTGATGAACGAGGCGGCCGCGTACCAGCCGAGCTTCGCCGCGGTGCTGCTCGGCCTCTGCTACATCGCCTTCCCCTACTGCGTACTCACGCTGTACCCACAGCTGACTCGCCTTGATCCCGAGATCACGGAGGCGGCACAGACCCTGGGAGCTTCGCCGTGGCGCACGTTCTGGACCGTCGTCGTCCCGATCGCGCGGCCGCTCATCGTTGCCGGGTCCCTGCTCGTGTTCGTGTTCACGCTCGGCAGCTACATCATCGCTTTCTTCCTCGGGCGTCCCGAGCATTGGACGCTGTCGGTCTTCATCGCGGATCAGGCGTCGGCGAACGCGAACGTCCCGTTCGCGGCGGCGATGGCGATCTTCCTGACGGTGCTGTCCTTGCTCGTGGTGGCGGTGGTGGTTCTGGTCGAGTCCCGGACGAGGAGGCTGACGTAGGTGCGCGTATGGCGCTGGTCGCTCACCGCGTTCGTCGTCGTGTTCCTGCTGGCGCCCCTGGTCGTGGTCGCCGTGGGCTCGGTGAACGAGAACCGCTACCTGAACTTCCCACCCGAGGGCTTCTCGCTCTCGTGGTACGGCCAGCTCTTCACCGATCCGGGCTGGCGGAACTCCATCCGATTGAGCCTGGAGATCGCCGCCGCGAGCGCGGCGCTCGCCGTCCTGATCGCGACGCCGCTCGCCTACGTGCTCCGCACCTATCGGATCCGGCTCGCGCCGATCCTGTACGCCCTGGGCGTACTCCCCTTCATGCTGCCGCCGATCATCAGCGCGCTCGGGATGCAGGTCTTCTGGCTCTCGACCGGCCACGTCGGCCGGATCGAGAACGTCGTCATCGCCCACGCGATCTTCTTCGCGACCCTGCCGCTCGTGACGATCTCCCTCGCGATGGAGACGATGGACCAGGCCCTGCCCGAGGCGGCGAAGACGCTGGGCGCGGACCAACGCACGACGTTCCGCACGATCACCCTGCCGCTGCTGATCCCGTCGATGATCGCCGGGTACGCGGCGGCGTTCGTGCTCAGCCTGAACGAGTACATCATCTCCTTCCTCGTCGCCGGGTTCACGGTCGAGACGTTGCCGGTGAAGATCGTGAACGGGCTCCGCTACGGATTCACGCCGACGATCGCGGCGATCGCGGTCGTGTTCGTCCTGATCGCGGCGACCACGCTGACGCTGTTCGCGATCTTCGGGAACCTGATGAAGTTCCTGGGCGCCGACCCGGCGATCCTCGAGAAGAACAAGGCCGCCTAGGCACCATCAGGTTGGTCGGCCTGCCGGGCAAACAGGGCGAGCAACTCATACGCCACGTGCGACGCGGCCACGGCGGTCACCTCCGCATGGTCGAACGGCGGCGCGACCTCGACGATGTCTGCGCCTACGAGGTGGACCCCCGCGAGGCCGCGGAGGATCCCGAGGATCTCGCGGCTCGTGAGTCCACCGGCCTCCGGCGTCCCCGTCCCGGGAGCGAAGGCGGGATCCAGCACGTCGATGTCGATCGACACGTAGACCGGGGTATCGCCGAGCCGGTTGCGGATCTTGTCCGCGATCGCCTGCCGGCCTTCGTCGAGGACGTCCATGGCCGACACGATCTCGAACCCGAACCGAGCGTCATCCACGAGGTCCTCCGGGGAGAACAGCGGGCCGCGGATCCCGACGTGCGTGGCCTTGTCCTCGAGCAGCAGACCTTCCTCCCACGCACGTCGGAACGGCGTTCCGTGCGTGTAGGCGGCGCCGAAGTACGTGTCCCACGTATCCAGGTGCGCATCGAAGTGGACAAGCGCGATGGGTCCGTGACGCCGGTGCATGGCCCGCAGCAACGGCAGCGCGATCGTGTGGTCGCCCCCGATCGACAGCAGATGAGTGGCGCCCTCGAGGGTCGTGTCGGCGGCGGCTTCGATCTGCGAGATCGCCTCGGCGATGTCGAACGGGTTGCACGCGACGTCGCCGGCATCGGCCACCTGCTGCGCGGCGAACGGATGGATGTCGAGGCCCGGATGGTAGGCGCGGAGCAGCCGCGTGGCGTTGCGGATCGCGGCGGGTCCGAAGCGCGCACCGGGCCGGTACGTCACGCCGCTGTCGAACGGGATCCCGAGGACGGCGACGTCGCAGACGGCGACGTCCTCTCGCCGCGGGAGGCGGGCGAAGGTCGCCGGCCCCGCGAAGCGGGGGACAACGAGCGGATCGACCGGGCCGATCGGGGAGCGCCCGTCCTGCGGTCGCCCGGCGTTCGGATCATCGGTCATCGCGAGCAGATGCTATCGGCCACGCGATCGGCACGCGTGAAGGCGGAAGCCCCCCCCACCCCCCCCCCCCCCCCCCCCCCCCACCCAACTACACCCCCTCCTTCTCCCCCCCCCCCCCCCCCCCCTCTTCCCCCTCC
>JBPCPX010000033.1:0-8206 GCA_050998695.1 Actinomycetota bacterium | reverse complement strand
GGGAAGACCGACGTGCACTCGCTTGAGCCCGAAGACCTCTGTGCGCTCACGGTCGAGGCTGCCGCGATGGCCAAGGTGCCGCTCGCGGGCACGAACTACGTCCCCGGTGTCACCGAGCAGGGGACGTTGGACGAGATCAAGACCCTGATGCAGAAGTACATGGCCGACACCGGGCAGTTCCCGTCGTAGAGGAGAACGATGGACGAACGACATCTGTCGACGAAGATCGGGATCGACGCAGAGGAGCTCGCGGGCCGGCGCTTCCCGTACCAAGAGGACATGTCGCTCGTGGAGGACGTCGACCTCGACGCGCTGACCCCGGGGGAGGACCTGAACTGGCTCGAGGACGTCACGCTCCTGCAGGAAGATGGCGTCGCCGCGGTGTTCGACCGCTATTCGAACTCCTTCCTGAAGATCTACTTCGAGATCCCCGCCGGTCGAGAGGACGAGTTCGCTCGCAAGGTGCTGATGAAGCACCTGATCGAGGGTGATTCGTACGGGATCCAGCTGAAGACCAAGCATGCGAAGTTCCCGCAACCGATGCTCGGCCCGTGGGTGGAAGGCTCCGAGATCGTCGGCGCGGACTGGAAGCCGGCCGTGATGGAGGGCTGGGAGCGGCCCGCCGGCCACTGATCCCGGTGCCAGGCTCTGATCCATGACGGACCGACGCCCGCTGGTCGCGATCTCGGAGGGTTTCGCCGACTACGGCGACTACTACGGCTACGGGTACGGGCGCCCGCTGCTCGAAGCGGGCGCCCTCCCCGTCCTCCTCCCGTACTACGAACGGGAGGAGGATCGGGTCGACCTGATCGACCGGATCGACGGTCTGGTTCTGGCCGGTGGGCGCGACATCGAGGCGTGGCGCTACGGCCGTGAGGAACCCCATCCGAAGCACCTTCCCGGGCAGCCGCACCTCGATGAGATCGACATCTCTTATGCGCTGCTCGCGGTCGAGGAGGAGGTGCCCGTCCTGGGCGTGTGCCGAGGGTGTCAGGTGCTGAACGTCGCCCTCGGCGGGACGCTCTACGGTGATCTCGAGGAATTCCCGGAGGGTGGTGCCGATCATCCGGGCGCCAAGTGGGACGAGTGGCGCGCCTTGGTCGCGGCGACCCTCGAGGGGACCGAGCGTCCTCCGCATCCCACCCATCCGGTCGACGTGAAGCCGGGGTCGCTCCTCGCCTCCCACCTCGGTGAGCGCTACGAGGTCGACAGCTACCACCACCAGGCGGTGAAGGACCTGGGGACCGGCCTCGAAGCGGTCGCCTGGGCGCCGCACGGAACCATCGAGGCTGTCGAGATGCCCGGTTCGGCGTCGTTCGTCCTGGGCGTGCAGTGGGAGCTCCACGAGGAGTGGCAGGATGACGAGCGATCCTTGGACATCTGGCGCACGTTCGTCGACGACGCGCGGCACCGGATGGAGGCACGCGAGGAGGTCGGGGTTCCCTGACCGGGTTCGTGCGAGGAAGACCCTAGAATCCTCTCGGACCGAGCTCGAAAGGTGGTCGGCAGATGACGCTTCCGGAGCATGCGCGGGTCGTCGTGATCGGCGCAGGGATCCACGGCCTCTCCACGGCATGGCATCTGGCGAGAGAGTTCGAAGCCCGGGGGGCCGGAGACGGAACGGACATCGTCATCCTCGACAAGACCGGGGTGGGCGCGGGACCCTCCGGCATCGCCTGCGGCGTGATCCGCAACAACTACTTCCAGCCTGCGATGCGCGAGCTGATGGCGCATTCGGTCGAGGTCTGGGAGTCGGACCCCGAGGCGTTCCACTACCACCCCATCGGATACCTCCAGATCGGCCCCGAGGTGATGCGCGCCGACGTCGCACAGATCCACCGGGAGCAGAAGGCGATCGGGTACCCCTCGGAGCTGATCGAGGGCGAGGACGACTGCCGGACCTATATGGAATCGATCTTCTCCGACTGGCAGGCCAAGAACATCTCGGTGGTCCTGCACGAGAAGAAGGGCGGTTACGCCGAGAACATGTCCTCGATGCATGGCCTCCGCGGGAAGAGCGAGGCGCTCGGTGTCGAGCTCCATACTCCGGTCCAGGTGACCGGCTTCGGCGTCGACGGAGGAGCGGTCACGGCGGTGGAGACCGATCGGGGGTCGATCTCGTGCGATCAGGTCGTGATCGCCGCCGGCCCGTGGGTGCGCGACTTCTGGCACATGCTCGAGCTCCCCGGTGATATCGACGTGCTCGGGCGCGACGGCAAGGTGTACGAGCGCCCGATGTGGACGTACTGGTGCCTCCAGGAGGGGACCCTCGGCGTCGACCCCACCTTTCTCGTGGACAACGCGGGGAACATGCCGCCCGTCGTCCACCTGGACACCGACGCACCCTTGCTCGACGACATGGACGGCTCCACGGTGAGCGAGGATCTCTGGGGCATCTACTACAAGCCCGACTTCAACTTCGGCGGCGTCCAGGGCGGGGCGATGCCGTGGGTGGTCGAGCAGCCGATGGACGACGTCGCGGTCGATCCGTACGGAGAGAGGAGCACGGAGTTCACCGTGACGGAGGAGTTCGAGCGGATGTGGACCTCCGCCCTGGCGCACTGTCAGAAGCGCTTCGAGGGGAAGCGACCGCTCTACCGGAAGGCTCCGACCGGGGGGATCGGCGCGTTCACGCCCGACAGCTTCCCGGTG
This sequence comes from Actinomycetota bacterium, assembly GCA_050998695.1. Classification (GTDB taxonomy): domain Bacteria; phylum Actinomycetota; class UBA4738; order UBA4738; family HRBIN12; genus JAJNBA01. The sequence goes on along the minus strand of JBPCPX010000033.1, from coordinate 5,554 downwards.
TTCGACCGGTTCCGCGAGAACGCCTACGTCATCGCCGACTCGAACCATGGGTACAAGATGATCGGGGTGGGCGCGCTCGTGGCGAAAGAGCTCCTCGGAGAGGATCAGCCGCTGCTCGAGCCCTTCCGGTTCTCCCGGTTCGCCGAGGGCATGCTCCATCCCGTCAGCCATTCGCCGTATCCCTGGAGCTAGCCGGTGGCCGAGCGGCCCGACGCGCCGGCGCCTCCGATGGAGTTCGATCTCCCGGTGCACGGAGGCTTCGCGCCCGTGGGATTCGGCGAGACGTTCCCCGAGGACGCGCCGGACGCGGACGAGCTGGAGATCGCGGGGGAGGCGGGGCAGGATCCCGCGGCGGCCTTCCGACGGACCCTCGGGATGTTCGCGACGGGAGTCACCGTGGTCACGACCCGGTCGGACGACCAGGTGCACGGCATGACCGCCAACGCGTTCATGTCGGTGTCGCTTCGACCCCCGCTCGTCGTGATCTCGGTCGACCGACGAGCCAAGATGCACGCCCTTCTCCACGAGGGACGGCGGTACGGGATCAGCGTGCTCGCCGACGAGCAGCGGGCGCTCTCCGACCGCTTCGCGGGCCGCACCGGCGAGGGCACGGACGAGGTCGAGTTCGACATCGTCCACGAGACGCCGCTCGTGCGGGGGGCGCTCGCCCACCTGGTGGCTAGGGTGGTGCGCTCCAACTGGGGAGGGGACCACTCGCTCTTCGTCGGACAGGTCGAGTACGCGCGCTACGGCGAAGGGCGACCGCTCCTGTTCCAGGGTGGGAGGTACCAGCATCTCCTCGAGCGCGCTCCGGTGTTCTCCTCGCTCCCGCAGGAGATCCTCGATGCGATCACCGCGCAGGGAGATGAGCGGACCTTCGAGGAAGGGGAGTTCGTCGTTCGTGAAGGTGACCCCGGAGACGACCTCTTCGTGATCCTGGACGGCGAGGCCCGCGTGGAACGGAAGGGCAACGCGCTCGCGACGTTCCGGGCGGGCGAGTTCTTCGGGGAGCTCGCGGTGTTCGACGACCGTCCCCGGAGCGCCGACGTCGTGGCCGCGACGCCCCTGCGGGTCCTGGCGATCTCGCGCGACCTCATCCGCGAGGCGCTCATCCGTGAGCCCCGAGCCGCATGGGGCATGCTCGAGGCGCTCGCCGCCCGCTTCCGCGACGACTGAGTCAGTCGATGTCGGGGAGCTCGGAGAGCCAGGACGTGCGGTGCCCTGTCTCGTCCCAGAGCACCGGGAAAAAAGACTCGTCCATCGCGGTGTCGCCGTGGCGCCGGTATCGCGAGTAGATCAGATCCACGTTCCGGTGATGGAAGCGCGCGTGCGAGGGGAGCATGTGGGACACCAGGGCCATCCGTGCCACCGTGCCGCTCCTGTTCGGCTCCGACCCGTGCCACGTCAGGTTGTGGTGGAAGGCTCCTCCGCCGGGCTTCACGACGACCGGCACGACCTCCATCTCGGCGTCGGCCGGCTTCGCGGCCCTGACGCCCTCGAGCCAGTCATCGGGCGCGTGGAACTGCGAGCGCTCCGGTGGCGTCCGCGGCCAGTGGTTGGAGCCGCGCACGTACGCGATCGGACCGGCGTCGGCCTGCGTCTCGTGCAGCGACATCCAGCACGTCACCATCTCGGGAGGCACCAGGTAGTCCGCATACGAGCCGTCCTGGTGGAAGCCGATGGCCTTGGTGCCGGGAGGCTTCCACAGCACGTTGTCCTGGAGGATCCGCACCCCCGGATAGCTCATGAGCTGGGCCGCGAGGCGGCCGATCCTCGCCGACAGGACCTGCGCCGCGATCACCGTGTCGGCGCGCCAGGCGTTGCAGAGCTGTCGCGTCCGGTCCTCGGGATCTCGCCCCTTGACCCAGTTGACCTCGTCCGGCTTGATCCCGGTCTCGTACTCGCCGTCGAACAACCGGAGGTAACGGTCCTCGAGGAGCTCCCGCGCCTTGTCGGAGATCAGGCCCTCCTCCACGACGAGGAAGCCGTCGCGGTGGAAGGCCTCGACCTGCTCGGGCGCGAAGGATCCGACGAGGCCGCCCATCGCTACGAGCGGGGTCGTGTCTTTTCCGGGTCGTAGAAGGGAACACGGACGACCGTCGCGCCGATGCGCTTCTGGTGCCCGTCGAGCTTGCCGACTTCCAGCCCCGTACCCGGGTCGCGGTGCTGGACCGCGACCCGGGCGAGGGCGACGTTCTTCTTCAGGATCGGGGAGCGGGTGCCGCTCGTCACGACCCCCACCTGTTGACGACCCGCGTACACGCCGTCGCCGTGGCCCGCCGCCTCGTTCCCTTCGAGCTCGAGTCCGACCAGGGTCCTTTGCGGATGGTCCCGGCGCTCGCGCAGCGCCTCGCGGCCGACGTGGTCCTCGTCCTTGTCCTTGGTCACCGTGAAGCCGATCCCCGCCTCGAAGGGGTCGACCTGGTCGTCGAACTCGTAGCCCGCGAAGATCAGGCCGGCCTCGATGCGCAAGATGTCGAGCGCGTCGAGCCCGAGGGGGGCGAGGCCATGCTTCTCGCCCGCCTCCCACACCGAGTCCCACAGGGCGGGAGCGTCCTTCGGATGGCAGAAGAGCTCGTACCCGAGCTCGCCGGTGTAGCCCGTCCGTGAGATCACCGCCGGGATGCCCGTGGGCCCGCCGATCCGGCCCACCGAGAACCGGAACCACTCGAGCGCCTCGAAGGGCGTCTGGGCCGGCGGGATCCACACGACCGGTTGCAAGAGATCGCGGCTCGCCGGACCCTGGACGGCCACGTTGTGGAGGTGGTCGGTCGATTCCTTCACGAAGGCGTTCAGGCCGAGGCGAGAGGCCTGCTCTCGGAGCCACACGCCGTCGTACTCGCTGCCTCCCACGAAGCGGAAGTTGGTGTCCGCGATCCGGAAGATCGTGGCGTCGTCGATCATCCCTCCGGCCTCGTTGCACATCGCCGTGTAGACGACCTGCCCGTCGGCGAGTCGGCGGATGTCGCGCGTCACGGTGGCCTGCATCAGCGCCTCCGCGTCCGGCCCGAGCACCTCGAACTTGCGCAGCGGCGACAGATCCATGATCGCGGCCCGCTCCCGACATGCCCAGTACTCGTCGGTCGCACCGTGGTTGTCGAAGCTGGTCGGCAGCCAGTAGCCGTTGTACTCCGTGGTCCGGCTCGTCAGCTCGGAGATCCGCGGGTGGAAGCCGGTCTCTGCGGTGAGGGTGGGTTCCGCATCGGGGGTCACGCGGTGGGCGATCGCCGCCGAGAACGTGTGCTCGGGGGAGTAGACGCGCACGTGCACCTCGGTCGGATCCCATCCGTTGGCAGGGTCGACGTCGTCGGGACAGGCGCTCGAGGCGCAGACGAGGTCGGTGGCCGCACGGAGGAGCACGTAGTCGCCCGGACGGGACCAGGGCTCGTCGAAGACGAGCAGGTTATCCGTCGCGAACATCGTGTTGTAGAAGAAGTTCAGCGCCTGCCAGCCTTTCCTCGGCGCGATCGCGTACGTCTCGAGCTGGCGGTTGAAGTTGTCGGTGCAGTTCGTATGGCCGAAGTACCCGAGGTTCTCGTAATAACGGGAGGTGCACGCGAGCAGGAACGAGTCGTGGCGCCCGACCGTGTCCCGGATCACCTCGACCAGGGCGTCCATGTCGAGGTCGAAGAACTTCGAGTACAGGCCCGGCTGTGGGAACGCGTTGCCCATCAGCGTGCGGGTGATCGTGGGGTCGAAACCCCGCTCGACGCCGTCCTCGAGCTTCCGGCGGTGGAACGCGAGGAAGTCCGAGCACTGCTTGCCCTCGACGTCGATGATCTGGATGTACTCGCCGGCCTCGACCTCGTAGGACAGGGCCGTCGCGCGGTCGACGCGGAAGTCGAGGCGCGGCTCGGCGAGCGGCGGAGGGAGCTCGAACCCGTCGTGGGTCCGAGGGCGCGTCCGGCGCACCTCCACGTCGAGATCCGATGCGGGGACGCCGCCCTCCAACACCGACGCGCCCTCGGGCGCCGCGATCACGACCACGACCGGACGCGCCGCGACAAGGGTCTGGGACGAGCCGGGCGGGGACCACTCCCCGAAGAGTCGGATCGCCATCGCCTCCTTGGGGTTCAGGCCCCGGCCGGCCAGCGACCCGATCACGTCCTCGGCGCCGACCGCGTCGGATCCGATCAGAGAGCGCAGCACCGACGCGGGGACATCGGCCCGAGCGCCCAGCGCACCGGCGTCATCGGATCCGTCGGGCGCCAGAGCCGTGACCTCCGCGACCTGACCGCCGTCCGGGTCGTGCACCGTGAGCTGGTCGTCGCCTTCGAGGGTGATCACGGTGGCACCACCTGGTCGGACCCAGTACCGCTCGAGGAACGGGTCCGCGGCGATCAGCCCCGGGACGGTGAGGCTCCGGCGTCCGGTCGAGATCGCCATCGAGGTCAGCCTTTGGCCGCGGGTTCCTTGGACACCTGCTCGTCCGCCTCCTTGAAGAGCTGCTCGGCGAGCTCGCGCTTGCCGACGGCGTCGAGCTTCTTGACCTCGTTCTCCACGGCCCGTCGGTTGTACGACTGGTTCCAGTAGTCGAGCGACTCGAAGCCGAGGAGCACCGCCTTCCCGACGAACTGCCGGAGCACCTCGTTGGTCGGTCCCACCACCCAGCCCGCCTTGGCGTCACGCAGGTAGCGCTCGAGCTCCATGTCGCGCTTGTAACCCGAACCGCCGCATGCATGGAGCATCTTGTCGACGACGTGGGCGGCGTTCTTCGCCGCCCCGAACTTGATCTGCCAGGCCCAGTGGAGGAAGTTCCCTCGAGCGAGCTCACCCGGACCGGGGTTCTCGGTGTTGTGCTGTGTCGCGCCGTCCATCGCCTGGGCGACGGAGAGCGTGAACAACCGCGAGGCGTTCGTATCCATCACGGCCTCGCCGACGTAGTCCTGGATCGTCGGATAGTCGGCGACCCGCATGCCCACGTCCACGTGCTTCTTGCGGGTCGTGTGGCGCTTGGCGATGTCGATCGCGCCGAGGGCCAGGCCGTTCCAGACGGACGAGGAACCGATCAAGAACCAGGGGTCGACCGATTCGTCGTTGGAGTTGGCGCCGTCGCCGGTCGGTCCGACGAGCTGTTCCGCCGGGATCTCGACGTTGTCGATCTCGATCGGGCCCGACTGGTTCCCGCGCAGCCCGAGGGCATCCCAAAGCGACGGGTGGGCTTGGATGTGCTCGCCGTCGACCACGAAGACGGACAGGTCGTCGTAGCCGGTGAAGTCGGGGCTCGTGGTCTGCACGACGTAGAAGTCGGCGAACCCGCCCGATGTTGTCCACGAGGCCTTCTTGCGGACCTTGAACCCGCCGTTGGAACGCTCCGCCCCCGAGGAGATGGGGTACCAGAAGTGCGAGCCCGTCTCGGGGTCGGAGTATGAGAGGGTGCCGATCTTGCCCGAGTTGAGCGGCCGGATGTACTTGTCGATCAACTCCGGGGTGGCGCGGAGCATGATCGCGTTCACGGCACCCATGTGCATCACGTAGCACATCGCGGTGGAGGCGCATCCATAGCGAGCGATCGTCTCGCAGACCATCGAATAGGCGACGTGATCCTCGCCCA
>JBPCPX010000019.1:0-4738 GCA_050998695.1 Actinomycetota bacterium | reverse complement strand
ACCGACCCCTCCTCTCCCGACCGCCACGAGTTCGGGCCCCGCGAATGGAGCGCGCACCACGGAGAAGTGCTACCCGGGGGGGGCCAGGCGGCCGCCCACCCCCACCACGTGGGGGCGGCCGGCGTCGGTCGGCAGTCGCAACACGACGTCCGGATCCCCGCCGGCGTCGCGGATCACCGCGACGCCGGCGCGTGCCCACCGCTGGAGGTTCGCCTCCGCTCCCTCGCGATCCAGCGGCAACGGTCCGTCGCCGCCGTCGCCGAAGCTCACGTGGCTGTGGGCATCGACGAAGCCCGGCAGGGCGAACCGCCCCGGGAGGTCCTCGGCATCTGGCACCGGCTGATCACTCCATCCCTCGGCGGTGAGCCAAGACCTATCGACCGCTTCACCGTCGGGGAGCCGCACCGCACGGATGTGCCAAGGCATCACCTCGACAGCCTGCCACGTCGAGCACCGACGGCCACGCCGCGGGTAGCCTCTGATCTCCGGCGCGAGGCGAGGCGACGATGAAGGTCGCGATCATCGGTACGGGAAAGATGGGCAAGGGATTCGCGCGGGCTCTGTCACCGAAGCACGAGGTGGTCGTGGGTTCTCGAGATCTCGAGCGAGCCCGAGAGACGACGTCCAAGGTCGGTGCGGCTCGCGGTGCGACCTACGCGGATGCGGTGGGCGATGCCGACGTGGTGATCCTCACCGTCCCATGGGAGGCGATGGACGAGACGCTCCCCCAGCTCGGAGATCTGAAAGGGACGGTCGTGGTGGACGTCTCCTATCCCTACAAGAAGGCCGAGCGCGAGGCGATGAAGGGCAGTTCGACGGCCGAAGAGATCCAGAAGCGGCTGCCGAACGCGAGGGTGCTGAAAGGCTGGAACCACGTGCACGCCTGGCACCTGACCGACCCGGAGGTGGACGGGATCGCCGCGTCGGTCCTGATCGCGGGGGACGATCAGGGAGCGAAGGACGCTGTCTCCGAGCTCGCCCGCGATATGGGTTTCCATCCCGTCGACGTCGGGCCGCTGAAGGCCACCCGTGAGCTCGAGCGGCTGGTCGGCGTGATGCTCTTCGTGAAGCTCGGTCCCTTACGGATCCTGTCGAGGAACTAGCGGGATGGACGGCCTCGACGGCCGTCGGCGCCCCGGTCTAGGGTGTTCGGATCGAGAGCCCAGATGGGAAGGAGCCGGACATGGGAAAGGTCGTGCACTTCGAGATCCCGACAGATGACATCCCGAGGGCGAAAGAGTTCTATGGCTCGATCTTCGGATGGCAGCTGCAGGACATGCAGGGCGAGGCGATGGGTCTCTACACGCTCGCGATGACGACGCCCGTCGACGAGAAGACGCAGGCGCCGACGGAGCCCGGCGCGATCAACGGCGGACTGATGAAGCGCGCTGCGGACACCCCATCGCCGGTGATCACGATCGAGGTCGACGGGATCCACGACGCGCTCAAGAAGATCGAGGCGGGAGGCGGAAGCACCGTACAAGCGAGGACCGAGATGCCCGGCATGGGCGCGTTCGCTTACTTCAAGGACTCCGAAGGGAACGTCATGGGTCTTTGGGAGACTCTTCCGTAGCGCTCATTCGACCTGCACGCCCTCCACCAGCTCGAGCAACCGGTCGATGAATCCGAGTTGGCCTCGGTGGAGCTTGGACCGAGCCTCCTCGACCTCGAACCACGCGGCTCGATCGACCTCTGGGAACTCCTTGGTCCGACCCGATCGGGGCGGCCATTCCATCTCGAACGTGTTGCTGTGCACGTCGCTGACGTCGACGTCTCCGTCCACCGCCCACGCGCTCACGATCTTGCCGCTCGGCTGCCGCAGCTCGCCCAGCCAAACGGCACCCGCAGGGTCGGGCGGCGTCTCCCCGATCTCTTCCTCGAACTCCCGGAGGGCCACCTCGAGCGGATCCTCGTCCGGCTCGTACTCGCCTTTTGGGATCGACCACGCGCCGTCGTCCTTCTTGGCCCAGTACGGACCTCCCGGATGCACGAGCAGCACCTCCGGCTCGCCGTCGACCAACCGATACACGAGCAGTCCGGCGCTCAGCTTCGGCATCGTCAACCCACCGATCGCGCGTGGATGTCACGGACCGTGTCGATGGTGTCGGCCTCTTCGACACCCTTGTCGGGCCGGTAGCCCTTGACGCGCGCGAAACGAAGGGCCACCCTGCCCGGATAGCGCGTACTCGTCTGCAGACCGTCGAACGCCACCTCGACGACGAGCTCCGGGCGCACGTGCACGGTGATGCCCTCGCGGCTCGTCTCGATCTGCTGCAGGCGCTCCGTCTGCCAGGCGAGCATCTCGTCGGTCATGCCCTTGAAGGTCTTGCCGAGCATGACGAAGCCGCCGGTCGCCGGGTTGCGCGCGCCGAGGTGCAGGTTGCTGAGCCAGCCCTGCCGGCGGCCGTGCCCCCACTCGGCCGCGAGGATCACGAGGTCGAGGGTGTTCGCACGCTTCACCTTGATCCAGCTCGCCCCTCGACGTCCCGCTTCGTACGGCGCGTCGAGCGCCTTCGCCATCACGCCCTCGTGTCCGTGCGCGAGGGCGTCCTCGAGGAAGTCCTCGGCCTCATCGACGTCGTCGGTCACGATCCTCGTCACACGCAACTCCTCGGGGAGCCGCCCTTCGAGCATGGCGAACCGCTCGGCGGCGGGATGATCGATCAGGTCCTCGCCGTCGAGGTGCAGGACGTCGAAGACGAACGCGGAGAGTGGGTAGTCCGCGCGGAGCTCCTCGAGGTCACGCCGGCTGCGGCTGCCGAACCGGCTCATCGTCAGGCCGAAGGGATGCGGACGTCCGTCGGGCCGAAGGGCGATCGCCTCGGCGTCGAAGACGGCGGCTCCCAGCGGGAGACGCCGGATGGTCTCCACGATCTCCGGCACGCGATCGGTCACGTCGGCGAGGTTCCGCGTGAACACGCGGACCTCGTCACCGAGCCGATGGATCTGGATCCGGGCGCCGTCGAGCTTCCACTCGACGGCGGCCGGTCGGATCCGTTCGAAGGCGCCTCGCACGTCCTCGGCCGACTGGGCGAGCATCGGCTTCAGCGGGGTCAGGACCGAGAGGCGGAATCGGCCGAGAGCGGCGCTGCCTCCCTCGATCGCCGCGGCGGCGACGGCGCCGAGGTCGCCGGCCAGCATCGCTGCACGGCGAACCTCGGTGGCGGGCATTTCCGCGGCTCGTGCGACGGCGTCGACCATCACTCCTTCGAGGGCACCCTGGCGGATGTCACCCATCAGGAGACCGCGCAGGAAGTCGTGCTCCCGCTCCGTCGCTCTGCCGAACAGGTCGTGGAGCGCCTCTCGGCGAGCCGCCTGCGACCCGGCGCCGGCGAGACCGCCGATCTTGCGGAGGGTCCGGTCGACCTCGACCAGCTCGAGCGTTGCGTCCGTCGCCGGCGAGGGCACGTCTCGAAGCGATGCCCACCCCACCCCGATCGAACCGTGCGGGAGCGCGCCGGACAGGTAGGCCACCGCGATCGGGACCTCGTCGGAACGAAGTCCCGACAAGACCGACGAGAGTCGCTCGACCTCCTCCAGGAGCATCCGTTCCCTAGGAGCCCTCGGGCGGCCCCATCGGGCTCATCAACTGGAAGTAGTTGTCGTCCGGGTCCGAGAACGTGGCGATCGAGCCCTCCGGCGCCTCGCCGGGGCTGTACGGCTCCTGCACCACCGTGGCGCCGGCGGTCTTGAACTTCTCGAAGTCACCTTGCACGTCGGCGGTCTCGATGTTCCAGAGGATCCTGCCCGGCTGAGCGTTCTTGCCCTTGACCTGGTCGTGCGGCCCCACGGTCACCCAACCGGTCCCGATCTGCCAGCCGGTGAACCCGCCCTCGTTCCAGCCCGGCTCCCCGAAGAGCTTGGTGTAGTAGTCCGCCAGGCTCTTGGGGTCCTCCGACCCGATGAGCACGCTGTTCATGTCCATGCTTTCTCCTTTCCTCGATGGTGCCGGTGAGCTCCCAACCTACCGCCGTCGCTCGGGCAAGGTCGAGGGACCGACGTGTGCTCCGAGCCACTCGTCGAGGGGCTTCGAGGCCCGGAGGAACTCCACGACCCGGTCCTTCGCCTTGCGGTTCCCCAACCACGCGCCCGCCGGCCACTCCCGCCACGAGATGATGCCCTTGTATCGCAGGAGCTCGATCCGAGGATGATCCTTGGGGTAGCCCTTCGGGGCCGTCTTCAGGACGTCGCGCCCCGAGACGTCGATCCCCGCCTCCCGGATCTTCCCCACGAGGCTGACGAGCTTTCCCCCGGTCCGGGCGGCGCTCACGGCCTCCCGGTAGCGATCGAGCTGATCCGGCGCCATCTCCCACATCCCCGACCCGGCGCCCAGACCGTCGGCCGTGAGCTGCACGTAGCCGTCGCCCACCGTCGCCCCGATGTTCGTCTTGTAGGGAGACTTGTCGGCGCTGAACCGGACGTCCCGATACGGTCGGAAGATCCGGCTCCCGCCGAACTCCGGCTCGAGCTCCGCCAGAAGCTCCTCCATCGGGGCGCGAACCATCGAGTCGTAGACCGCCTTGTTCCGCTGCCAGTAGGTCTTGGAGTTGTCGGCCTCGAGACCCTCGAAGAACTCGATCGCTTCCACCGGCCAGCCGCGGAACGTCATACCTCTCTCCTATGTCAAGCGGCGTCGCTGAAGCAAGCTTCAGCAGCCGTGTCAGCGTCGACCAGGAGAGCCCGGAAGACGACGTCGGATAGTTTGCGCTTGAGCGCGCGGATGGCTTCCATCTTCGTG
>JBPCPX010000044.1:0-5595 GCA_050998695.1 Actinomycetota bacterium | reverse complement strand
GGGGGGGGGGGGGGTGGGGTGTGTGGTTTTGGGACGGGAGGGGCCTCTGGGGGTTCCCGGGGGGGGGGGCGTCCCCGCCGCACCCACTCGAACAGGCACACCGTGGCCGCGGCGGCGAGGTTCAGGCTCTCTGCCCGGCCGGCCTGGGGGACGCGGACGCGGTGGTCCGCCGACTCGAGGATCTCGGGAGGCAGACCATGAGCCTCGTTGCCGAACACGAACGCGGTCGACCTCGGGAGCTCTGCCTCGAACAGATCCTCCTCGCCGTGCATGTCCATCGCGACGACCGCGAAGCCCATCGCGCGAAGTGACGCGAGCGCGTCTTCCGTGTCCACGCCTCGCACGACGGGGACATGGAAGATCGATCCGGCCGAGGCGCGGACACTCTTCGGGTTGTAGGCGTCGACGGAGCTCCCGGCGAACACGACCCCCGCGGCACCCGCGGCATCCGCGGACCGTAGGATCGTGCCGGCGTTGCCCGGATCGCGTACCTCGTGCAAGATCGTCAACGCGCCCGGCGGCGCCAGGTCATCGATCCCGACGTCCACGAAGGGAGCGATCCCCACGACGCCCTGCGGCGTGACGGTCGAGGTGAGCCGTTCCATCACGCGGTCGCTGACCTCGTCGACGGGCACACCAGCCTGTCTCGCTCGCACGGCGAGCGGATCGAGATCATCGTGCACGAAGAGGGAGAGGAGGCGCCCCTCTTCCGCGAGCGCCTCTGCGACCGCCTGCGCCCCCTCGACCAAGAACCGGCGTTCCTCTTCCCGGAGCGTTCGCTTCTTGAGCCGGACCGCCGCGACGACCTTCGGATTCTGAACGGACGTCAGCACGGTGCCTCTTGCACGTGGCGGAGTGTACGCCGGGCCCGGTCGGCCCTGCGCCTACGAGTCGCTGGGAGACGAGGCCTTGGCCTGCTCGACGAGCTGGGCGAACGCACCCGGATCGTGCACCGCGAGGTCCGCGAGGATCTTGCGGTCGACCTCGACATCCGCGGCGTGCAGACCGCTCACGAAGCGCGAGTACGACATCCCATGCGGGCGGACCGCCGCGTTGATCCTCGTGATCCACAGGCGACGGAACTGGGCCTTGCGGTCCCGGCGATCGCGGTAGGCGTACATGCCGGAGTGCATGACCTGTTCCTTGGCGACCCGGAGCCGCTTCCGGCGGCTGCCCGTGTAGCCCTTGGCGGCTTCGAGGATCTCGCGGCGCTTCTTCTTCGCGTGTACGGAGCGCTTGATGCGGGCCATCCTTACTCCCCCAACAGTCGCTTGATGGTCTTGGCGTCCGCGTTCGAGCCGACCTCGGCCATGCCCTCGACGCGGCGGCGGCGCGACCCCGACTTCTTGGTGAGCATGTGATTGCCCGTCGCCTTGCGATGCATCACCTTGCCGTTCCGCGTGATGCGGAACCGCTTGGCGGTCGCTCGGTGGGTCTTGTTCTTCGGCATCTGTCTATCCCTCGTCCAGATCCGCCGCCGCGGTGGCGACCGGCTCCGGCTCTGGCTCCGCTGCCGCTTCCGGCTGCGGCACTGGCTCCGGCTCTGGTACCTGCTCCGACTCTACCTGTGGCTCGAGCGCCTTCGCCCGAGCGAGCTGCTCCATGTGCCGCTTGTTGGGCGAGATCACCATGATCATGTTCCGGCCCTCTTGCTTGGGCATCGACTCCACCGTCACCATCTCGCCGAGGTCTCCGACCAGCCGGTCCAAGATCTTGCGCCCGAGGTCCGTGTGGGTCATCTCGCGTCCCCGGAACATGATGGTCACCTTGACCTTGTGCCCGCCCCGCAGGAACCGCTCGACGTGGCCCTTCTTCGTGCCGTAGTCGTGCGCGTCGATCTTGGGGCGGAACTTGATCTCCTTCAGCTCGGTCCGCGACTGCTTCTTCCGAGCTTCCTTCTGACGGATGTCTCGCTCGTACTTGAACTTGCCGTAGTCCATGATCCGACACACCGGCGGGTTCGCCTGCGGGGCAACCTCGACAAGATCCAGATCGAGCTCGCGTGCCATCCGCAGCGCTTCTGTGGACGCGACCAGCCCGATCTGTTCACCGTCAGCACCGACCAGGCGCACCTGGGGAGATCGGATCCTGTCGTTCAAGCGTGGTTCGGTCGAGACCCCGCATCACTCCCTTCGAAAAGGAAGCACCGGACCGGCCGGTGCTTGTCGCGTATCACGGCGGAACACGTGCGCAGAGTATAGGGCGATGCCGATGCCTGTCGACGGGCTCTCACCAGTCAGGCTCGAGGGGACGACCGTAGGCGTCGTGAAGGCGCTGTGTGTCGTCCTCGGTCGTGTAGCCGTATGCCACCTCCAGGATGCGGCCCGGGCCGGAACCGGTGCAGCGGATCCTATGTGCTTGCTCTGCGGGGATCACGAACTCCTCACCCGGCTCGGCATCCACCGCTCGGTCATCGATCTCGACCGTGAGGCCGGGGTCGAGGACGACCCACGTTTCGTCCCGCATCCGGTGGTAGTGGACGCTGGTCTCCTGACCGGGCTCCACGGTGATGACGCGAACCGACGAGGGCTGGTTCAAGGCATAGGTCACGACCCGACCCCAGGGCTTCTCGACGATCATCGCAGTCCCTCCTCCTTCGGGAGCCGCTCGAGCAGATCCGCCATCTCGAGCGCGGCCTCCGCGGCATCCCACCCCTTGTTGCCGTGCGCGCCCCCTGCCCGGGCCTCGGCCTGGGCGAGGGTCTCCGTCGCCAGGATCTCGAAGATGACCGGGATGCCCGTCTCGCGGCCCACCTCGGCAACCCCGCGAGCCGCCTCGCCGGCGACGAGCTCGAAATGCGCCGTCTCGCCGCGGACGACCGCTCCGAGGCAGATCACCGCATCGTAGGCGCCGGTGGCGGCCATGCGTTGCGCGACCAGGGGGATCTCGAACGCGCCCGGTACCCAGGCCACGTCGACCGCTTCGTCGGCGACACCGTGGGCCCGGAGGCCGGCGAGCGCTCCCTCGAGGAGCCGGGCGGTCACGTGCTCGTGGAAGCGTGCGACGACGATCGCGAGATGACGCCCCTCGCCGAGCGGTTCGCCGCGCGAGACGCTCACGCCCGCGCCCCCACTCCGTCGATCTCCCCCTCGGTCTCCGGTCCGTCCATCTCGGGACCTTCGATCGCCGGTCCGTCGGCCTCCGGCAGGTCGAGCAGGTGGCCGAGCTTCTCGCGCTTGGCCCGGAGGTAGCCGACGTTCTGCGGCGTCGGATCGGTCTGGAGCGGGAGGCGCTCCTCGATCACCAGTCCGTGGCCCTCGAGCCCCGCCCGCTTCTCCGGGTTGTTCGTGAGCAGCCGCATCGACCGGACCCCGAGGTCGTAGAGGATCTGTGCGCCGATCCCGTAATCGCGCTGGTCCGCCGGGAAGCCGAGCTCCAGGTTGGCCTCCACCGTGTCACGCCCACGCTCTTGGAGCTCGTAGGCCCGGAGCTTGTGTGCGATCCCGATCGCGCGACCCTCGTGGCCGCGGATGTAGAGGACCACCCCCCGTCCCTCACGCCCGATCAGCTCCATCGCGCGATCCAGCTGCTCACCGCAGTCGCAGCGAAGGGAACCGAACACGTCCCCGGTCAAGCACTCGGAGTGCACGCGGGTGAGGACGTGCGCGCCCTCACCCATCTCGCCCGTCACCAAGGCGACGTGGGTACGTCCGTCCACGACACTCTCGTAGGCGATGGAGCGGAATCCTCCGTGTCGCGTGGGGATCTTCGCCTCCGCAACCTTCGTCACGAGTACCTCGTGCTGCCGGCGGTACGCGATCAGATCCGCGATCGAGATCAGCTTCAGGCCGTGGGTTCGAGCGAAGACCGTGAGCTCCGGCAGCCGCGCCATCGTCCCATCCTCGTTGACCGTCTCGCACAGAACGCCGGCCGGGTACAACCCGGCGAGGCGGGCGAGATCCACCGCCGCTTCCGTGTGTCCTGCCCGTTTCAAGACACCACCTTCGCGATACCGCAGCGGGAAGATGTGGCCGGGACGAGAAAGGTCCGGAGGCTGCGTCGTCGGGTCGATGATCGCCCGGATCGTGCGGGCTCGGTCGGCGGCGGAGATGCCCGTCGTGACCCCCACGCGAGCGTCGACCGAGACGGTGAAGGCGGTGCGCCTGCTGTCGGTGTTGGAGGCGACCATCAACGGGATCTCCAGCTCGTCGAGCCGGTCGCCGATCACCGGCATGCAGATCACCCCACTCGTGTGCCGAACGATGAACGCGATCGACTCGGGCGTGACGCGCTCCGCCGCCATGATGAGATCGCCCTCGTTCTCCCGGTCGGCGTCGTCGACCACGATCACCATCCGGCCACCCTGGATCTCTTCGATCGCCTCCGGGATCGAGGCGAAGACCTTCTCCTGCGTCACCGCGCTCATGCCGTTCGTTCCTTTCCGGACTCGACGGCAACGCCGTCGCCGATGAGGCTCTCGATGTTCCGGGCCACGTACTTCGCCACGACGTCGACCTCCACGTTCATCGGATCGCCCGTGCGGATCGCATCGAGCGTGGTTGCGGCAAGCGTGTGCGGTATCAGCGCCACGTCGATCTCGTCGCCGCGGATGGCCGCGACGGTCAAGCTCACCCCGTCCAGGGTGATCGATCCCTTCTTCACCACGTACCGCAGGAGTTCGGCGGGCAGGCGGACGGACAGGCGAGCGCCGCCTTCGGCATCCGGCCGGAAGGCCGTCGCGAGCGCGACGCCGTCCACATGGCCCTGAACGAGATGTCCTCCTAGGCGGGAGACGAGGGTCGCCGGCCGCTCCACGTTCACGCGATCGTCGGGCGCGAGGCCGCCCAGGCTCGTGCGCTCGAAGGTCTCCGGGGAGATGTCGAAAGAGGCCTCGTCTCCGTCCAGACCGACCACCGTGAGGCAGACGCCATCGATCGAGAGCGAATCGCCGATCCCCGCTTCCGACGCGGCGATCGGGCACCGCACGACGATGCGCGACCCCTCCCTCGACACGACGTGGCCGAGCTCCTCAACGATCCCGGTGAACATCCGCTACCACCTTCACGTCCGGCCCGAGGCGCTCGATCGACACGATCTCCACGGGGGCCGCTCGCCCGACCGGGGCGAACCCGCTTCCCGCGAGCCACCCGGTGGCCTCGCGGCCGCCGACCAGCATCGGCGCGATATACAGCACGAGCTGATCGACGACCCCGTCGCGGATCGCGCTCCAGGCAAGCGTCGGACCGCCCTCCAGCACGACACCCTGCAGGTCCCGCTTGCCGAGCAGCTCGATCAGCGCCGGCAAGGACACGCCGCCGGTGCGGTCCCGATCCAGCACCGCGACGTCCGCGCCGGCGTCCACCCATTCCTGACGCCTCGGCGTGGACGCGAGCTCCGTCGTCGCGATGAGCGTTGGCGCGGCCACATCCAGCGCGCGTCGGTCGCCGGGAACGCGACCGGACGGATCGACGACGACCCGGACCGGCGGCCGCGCCGACGCGAACACGGGGTCGCGGACCGTGAGCCGTGGGTGGTCGGCGAGGGATGTGCCCAAGCCGACGAACAAGGCGTCCCAACACGCGCGCAGAAGCTGGGCGTCCGAGCGCACCTCCTCCCCCATGATTCACTTTGAGGGTCCGTCGCGGGAAGCGGCCT
>JBPCPX010000104.1:0-3826 GCA_050998695.1 Actinomycetota bacterium | reverse complement strand
TCGGTGCGATGCGCGGGCGGGTCCCCGTGATCCTGCCCGTCCCGGTGCTCAGCCCATCGCTCTCGTCGCTGTGGTGCGGCCTCGTGACCTCGGTTCCTCCTTCCATCGCGAGGCCGCTCATCGAGGGACAGCGGAACGAGACGATCGTGCGAGACGACACGGCGGGGCGCCTCTTCCCCGACGTCCACCAGGTCGGCTTCGACGAGGCGGTCACGAGGGCCCGCTCCGAGGCTACCGGAGCCTGACCGGCTTGTGAGGCGCGCGTGGTCACAGGGGCCGTCGTCTTCGTGTGTTCCGGCTACCCGAGGAACTCGTCGACCGCGGCCTCGTCCTCGCTGAAGAGCCAGAACTCCGAGATCTTGCCGCCCTGGAAGTGGCAGACGAACATGTCGTTCGAGTCCAGGGTCTGGTCGCCGCGCTTGTAGTGGGAGTGCTGGAGAGAGACCCCGTGCTCGTCGTCCGCGAGATACGCGTGCGGCTCGAAGGTGTACTCGGGAGCACGCTCCAGGAAGCGGCCGAACAGCTCGAGGAACTGCTCCTTGCCCTTGTAGACGCCCGCGAGGGAGCTCTTCCCCGGGATGTGAACGATCACGTCATCCGTGAAGAACCCTTTGAAGGTCTCCACGTCCCCACGCAGCTGCGCCTCGTCCAGGTCGCGCATCACCTGCTCGTTCGGATGCATCCACGTCCCCTCTCTCGCCGTATCCCGGACCCTACGCCCTGGGACGTTCCGCTGCCAGAGTCGTCGTCGGAGCCGCCGTGATGATCCCGGAGCTCCGCAGGATCGTCCCCGCCGGCACGCTCACCGCTCGGCGAGGATCCCGGCCGCCTCTGCCGTCGTATCAGGCCGGCGCGAGCCGGAGGAACCCGGCGTTGAACTCCGGTTCGACGACGAGCGGGACGGCGAACCTGGCCGCCGTCTCGCGCATCCCCTCCATCGCCTGCTCGCTCGGCTTCCCGTAGAACTCCCATCCCCGGGGCTCGATGAACTGATACGCCGCGGCGGCTCGCTCATCGGCGCCCGCGAAGTGCTCGTCCATCGCGTCGGCGTCGGGGAAGGCGTGGAGGAACGAGATCCGGCCGGCCTCTTCATCGAGGAACGACAGGAAAAGGACCGTGCGAGGCTTCTCTTCGCGGAGCCGCTCCATGGCTTCAGCCGAGATGCGTTTCAGGTCGTCCAGCGCGCCCTCCTTGATCGCGAAGTGGCTGATGAAGAACACCGGCTCGGACATCCCGACCACCTCCCGCGCGATCGTAGAGCACCGAGTCCCCGGTTGCGTCGCGCAGCGCCGGTCAGGAGGATGCAGCGATGGTCGGTCCTCCCGAGCGATGCCACGAGCTCGCGCTCCCCCTTGCCGAGTAGGTCGACTGCGGGGAGGATGCGCACGTGGATCGGCCCCTGACCAGGTACGCGACCACCGACGACGACGTCCACATCGCCTACCAGGTGATCGGCGACGGCCCGATCGACCTCGTGTTCGTCCACGCCTTCGTCTCGCACGTCGAGCTGTTCTGGGACCTGCCGACATACGCCCGTTTCGTCCGGGAGCTCAGCTCGTGGGCTCGGGTCATCGTCTTCGACAAGCGCGGCATCGGTCTCTCCGACCGCCTCTCGGTGACCCCGACCCTGGAGGCCCGGATCGACGACCTTCGAGCTGTGCTCGACGCGGTGGGCTCTCAGCGAGCGCTGGTGCTCGGCAACAGCGACGGGGGTGCGCTCGCGGCCCTGTTCGCGGCGACCTACCCGGAGCGGACCCTCGGCCTCGCGCTGTGGAGCGGCGGCGTCCGGATGGCCCGGGCGCCCGACTATCCGTGGGGGATGCGCGAGGAGCGGTTCGAGGAGCGGCTCGCGACCAGGATGGAGCTCTGGGGGGACCAGTCGAGGGGCGAGGAGACGACCCGGATGACGTTCCTGGGGATCGGCGATCGGCTCGCTCGAGACCCGGCCTTCGTCGAGTGGCTGCCTCGGATCCAACGCTTCGCCGCGGCGCCGGGTGACCTTGCCCGTTTCAGCCGCGTGTGGTTCTCGACCGACGCCCGGAGCGCGCTCCCAGCGATCCAGGTGCCGACGGCCGTGCTGAAGCGCGAGGGATGGGATCCGATCCTCGTCGAGGAGGCGACATGGACGGCGGACCAGATCCCGGGAGCGCAGCTGATGACGCTGTCCGGGGACGAGGACGACGCCTACCTCGGCGACGTCGTCGAGGTCGCCGCGACCGTGCGGCGGTTCGCCCAGTCCATCGAGGAGGAGCACGCGGCCTTCGACCGGGTGCTCGCGACGGTGCTGTTCACGGACATCGTCGGCTCGTCCGAGCGGGCGGCAGAGCTGGGCGACAGAGCGTGGAAGGAGCTCGTCGAGCGGCATCACGCGAAGGTCCGGGCGCTGCTCGCGCGGTACCGCGGCCAGGAGGTCGACACGGCCGGCGACGGATTCTTCGCGACCTTCGACGGCCCGGGCCGCGCGGTGCGCTGCGCGCGGGCGATCGTCGGGTCTGTCGGATCCCTCGGCATCGAGGTCCGAGCCGGCCTCCATACCGGGGAGGTCGAGACGATCGACGGCAAGGCCGGCGGGCTGGCGGTCGTGATCGGCGCGAGGATCGGCGGGCTCGCAGGGGCATCGGAGGTGCTCGCTTCACAGACCGTGCGGGACCTCACGGCCGGATCGGGGATCGAGTTCGAGGACGCCGGCGAGCACGAGCTGAAGGGCGTTCCCGACCGCTGGCACCTCTACCGGGTCGCCGGCTGATCCGGCGCAGGGCCGCCGCCTGCTTCGTGAGTTGGCAGAAGATCGCGGCGAGCTCGGCCTGTCCCAGACTGTCGTCGCGGCGAAGATGGGGACGTCGCAGTCGGCCGTGGCGCGTATCGAGTCCGGGGATGCGGACGTCAAGATGTCCACAGTCGAACGCTACGCCGCCACGCTGGGGCGCAAGGTGGAGTGGCGGATCGCTCCCGCCGCCTCTCCCCGCCCGGTCGTAGCCGGAAGTCGGCGCTTGGTCGCCAAGAAGTCTGCATCGGCCAAGTCGAAGAAAGCGGCTGCTCGGAAGAAGCGCTAGGAGCCCGCCCTACGGAGGGATGTGCTGGTCGGGCGTGTTGATCCGGAACCAACGGAAGCCGTAGCCGTCCATCTTGAGCTCGAGCGTTCCGTCTGCGATCTCACGGAGCGATCCGCGTTCGTCGAGCAGGTCGTCGAGCTTGCCGTCTTCCGGCACGTCGCCGAGCTGCAGGCGCACCACGCACGGCTCGGAGCCGAGGTTGTGCACCCCGACCACGACCCGCCCCTCCCAATCGCACCGGTGGGCGAACACGCTCGGGATGTTGGTCCGGACGACCTCCCACGTTCCCCAGCCGAGCTCGGGCGTCCCTCGACCTCCGGCCTGCAGCAGGCGAGAGGGCCGCGCCTTCGAGAACCCTCCGTTCTTTTCGACGCTCACTGCATCGGCGTCCGCACGCTCATCTGTCCCGGGATGTCGAGGTTCTCGCCCATCCCGATCCCCTCGCCGTGGAACAGGCCCGGCGTCCCGGGCAAGGAGAACAACAACGAATAGGCCATCCGGATCCGCTGGTCGTCGCCGTCCAGCATCGTCGGAACCCCGCGGGAGCAGTCCCCGGCCGAAGAGCTGCATGTCCTCCTCGGGCCCGAACGCACCACGCCCTGGTCGAGGATGAGAACCGGTCAGACGATCACGAGTTCGCGGACCTGCCGCTCTCGTGGGCCCGATTCGAACCCGAGCACGAGGCGAAGGTCGAGCGCCTGAGCGACGCGCTGGAGGGTGGCGACGCTCGTCTTGTGACGCCCGCTCTCCATCCGGGAGATGGCAGAGTGGCT
>JBPCPX010000076.1:0-5800 GCA_050998695.1 Actinomycetota bacterium | reverse complement strand
TGTCCTCGAAGGAGCGTCCGACTTCTTCGGCTCCCTCGCGCACGTAGGCGAGCGACCATTCCAGGATGAACGGGTCGGCGAGCTGCATGATCAGCCCGTCTGCCACGCGACCGCAGGCGCGGAGCGCCTTCGGGCCGTAGGCCGCAACCCAGACGGGGAGCCGGTGTCCTTCGCTCCACTTCAGCTGGAGAGGGGTGCCCTCGTAGTCGACGTCTCGGCCTTCGGCGAGGTCCTTGATGAACCGACAGGCGTGCTCCAAGTGCTCGACGGTGACGGGCTTCTGGCCTATCACGCGACGAGCGCTGTCCCCGCGGCCCATCCCGATGTCCATCCGCCCGCCGGAGATCTCCTGGAGGGTGGCCATCGCGCTGGCCGTGACCGTCATGTCACGCGTGGCCGGATTGGTGACGCACGGGCCGAGCCGCACCCGCTCGGTGCCGGCCGCGACCAGGGCGAACGTCGTGTAGAACTCCTGCCACAGCACGTGGGAATCCCAGGCCCACACGGAATCGAATCCCTGCGCCTCGGCGAGTTTCGCCCACTCGACCGTCCTCGAGACGGGCGGGTCGAGCATGAAGGTGACGCCGAACGAGAGCACGTCTTGCCTTTCCGGTCTCTGCGCCTTCGTGGGTGTCTGGCCTGGCGCTGGTTACGGGCATCGTAGGGGGGTTGGCGTCGGCCGGGCAATCGAGGCCGCCCTGCTCTGGGACCGGTTCGCGCCCCAGGTCCCTCGCGTGACAGACTCGCATCGGTGATGAAGCAGGATCTGGTGGTGAGCGTTCCGGAAGCTCCTTCCGAAGGTCTGTTCGAGGCGGTGCAGGGTCACCTCGAGCAGGCGGCCGAGAGGATCGGTCTGGACGACGGGGCTCGCAGGGTCCTGTCGACCCACCGGCGCGAGGTCGCCGTGTCCGTGCGGGTCTCCCGGGACGACGGCTCGTTCGACGTGTATCCCGGGTGGCGGATCCAGCACAACGGCGCGAGAGGTCCCTTCAAAGGGGGTCTCCGCTTCCATCAGAACGCGTCCCGCGACGAGTTCCGCTGCTTCTCGGCGTTGATGACGTGGAAGACGGCGTTGCTCGATGTCCCTTTCGGTGGCGCGAAGGGCGGCGTGAAGGTCGACCCGAAGACCCTTTCCGTGGGCGAACTCGAGCGGTTGTGTCGTTCCTATCTCTCGGCGATCGAGATGATGGTTGGTCCCTATCGGGACATCCCCGCGCCCGACGTCAACACCGGTCCTCGTGAGATGGCGTGGATATACGACGAGTACTCGAGGTCGCGCGGCGACTCGCCGGCGGTGATCACCGGCAAGCCCGTCGGACTCGGCGGCTCGCTCGGGCGGGACTCCGCGACCGGCCGTGGGGCGCTCTTCGCGCTGGATCGCATCGCGCACTCTCGGCGGTGGACACGCGAGCACATCCGGGTCGCCGTCGAGGGATTCGGCAACGCCGGCGCGTGGTTCGCGCAGCTGGCCCACCAGATGGGGTACCGCGTCGTGGCGGTGTCCGACTCACGAGGTGCCGTCGTGAACCCCGAAGGCCTCGTCCCGCGGGACGTGCTCGAGCACAAGCGGCAGACCGGAAGCGTGACCGGGTTCAAGCATGCCGACTCGATCGACGGCGAGGATCTGATCGGCGTGGAGTGCGAGGTGCTGGCTCCGGCCGCCCTCGAACGTTCGATCCGGGGCGACAACGCGGAGCGCGTCCGTGCGACCCTCGTCCTCGAGCTCGCGAACCATCCCACCACGCCTGAGGGCGACCTGCTTCTGAAGGACCGCGGCGTGTGGGTGGTGCCGGACATCCTCGGCAGCGCCGGCGGAGTCACCGTCAGTTACCTGGAGTGGGTGCAGAACCTGCAACGCGAGCGGTGGAGCGAGGAGCGTGTCAACGGACGGCTCAAGGAGCTGATGGAATCGGCTACCGACCTCGTCCTAGAGCGTGCCGACGAGGGAGGCACGACCCATCGGGCCGCCGCGTACGAGATCGCCGTAGAGCGAGTAGCCGAGGCGGGCCGCTCCCGCGGCTGGCACTAGCGGCACGCCCTCCCCGGCGTCATATCCGCAGTCTTCGTGAAGGGCATCCTCGACTCGAGCGCCGACCTGGATTGGGCGGAACAGAGACGAGCACGTTGCTATCGACGTGCCTCAGCCCGCTTGATACCCCATCAACCGAACGGGCGTCCGCGCATCGGCCATGCCCAGGTCTCGTTCGTCACCGGCGGGAGAGGGCCCGGTCGACCGAGGAGGAAACCCTGCCCCGTCTCGACGCCGAGCGCGCGGAGGGTGTCGAGCTCCGCTGCGGTTTCGATCCCTTCGGCCACCACCTCCATCCCGACCTCGGCCGCGAACGATGTCAGGCGTGCGATGAGCGCGCGCTTGGTGGCGTCGGAGTCGACGCCGCTCACGAGGCTCCGATCGAACTTCAAGAGATCGGGGGAGAGCTCGACGACGTGTCCGAGTCCGGAGAATCCATTCCCGACGTCATCGACCGCAAGCCGGGAGCCCAGCGCGCGGAGTTCGGCCAAGTGCGCCCTCACCTCCTCGTGGTCCACGATCGGCGACTGTTCCGTGAGCTCCAGCACCACGCGTCGTGCCGGGATCGACCGCAACATCTCTGCCAGACGAGTCGCGCAGATCGTCCCCGGTGAGAAGTTCACCGAGAGATACACACCCTCGGGGATCACGCCCAGGTGGTCGAACGCCCTGGTCGCGGCGGCGAGCTCGAGCTGCGTGAGCAGTCCGTGACTCGCCGCCTCGGCGAACCAGGTCTCGGGAGATCGACGCGGTCTTGTCATGAACCGGGCGAGGGCTTCCACCCCACGCACGCGGCCGTCCTCGAGATCCAAGATGGGCTGGAACATCGTTTCGAGCACATCGCCGTGGATCGCTTCCTCGATCCGGTCGATGGAGACGCGAGCCCGCTCGGCGATCCGCACGACCTGACTCGCCTGGTGCTCGGCAAGCCGCTCCGCCACCTCGCCCAGCCGATCGACCGCGATGCTCGCCCGTCCATCGGCGGACCGATGGATCGCGCGGAGGACCTCGTCCACTGGCTGATCCTTGCCGACGTAGCCCACGGCGCCCGCGCGGACCATCGACGCGACCGTTCTCGGATCTGTGCTCGCCGACAGCGCGACGATCCGGGTCTCAGGGGAACGCCGTCGGATCTCGCGGGCGGCTCTGCTCCCTCCGCCACCCGGCATCCTGACGTCGAGGAGCGCGACGTCGGGTTCGTGGAGCTCGGCCAGGTCGATCGCCTCGCTCGCATCGCGCGCGGTTCCCACGACGTCGATGGATCGATCCGTCGATGAGTTCGCACATCGCCTCGAGGAGCGGAGCTTCGTCGTCCGCGAGCATCAGTCGGATGCGTCCCACGCGATCTCCTATCTGCTCCGGATGCCGTGGGATCCCACGGCTTGGCCGTCCCTCGCCGGCACGCCGATCCCCGGTCGTTCCACCCGGCCCGTGAGGGGCGTGAGGGGAAGGATGTCGGCCACGGGATCTGTGTCGTCCCGGAAGGAAAGTGGGATCGGATCCGCCTCCTCGCGCGGCAGCCACACCTCGAGCGTGGTTCCCTGGCCCGGGAGACTCCAGAGCTTCGACCACCCGCCGGCCATCTCCGCCCGCTCGCGGATCGCGGCGAGACCGAGGTGGCCGGGCGCCGCGACGAGCGCCTCCTGCGGCATGAACCCGACACCGTCGTCGACGATCTGCATCGAGGTGCCGCCGTCCTGGGGCTCCAGCGTCACGCGGATGTGCGCCGCCTGCGCGTGTTTGCGGGCGTTCGCGAAGGCCTCCTGCGCGATGCGATAGAGGATGAGGGAGGTCTGGACCGCCGGCTCCTCGTCCAGGGCGTCGTCATCGACCGTCCAGTCGAACGACGAGTTCGAGTTCTCGAGCAGGTACGAGAGCGCCGACCCGAGTCCTTCTTCCTCCAGGGTGGGAGGGCTGAGGTCGAACAGCAGCGTGCGCAGGCTCTGGATGGTCACCCTCATGACCTCCAGGGCATCGTCGATGTCGGACAGGCCGGGGTGCGTCTTGTCGAATAGCTCGAGCCGCATCTTCAGAGCCGCCATCTTCTGCACCGGATCGTCGTGGATGTCCTGGGCGATCCGGGTGCGCTCCTCCTCGGCTGCTCGGACGACGTGCTCCAACAGCCTGCGCCGTTGCTCGTCGATCTCCTGGAGGTTCGCGATGACCTCGCGCAACTCTTCGGTGCGCTCGGCGACCTTCACCTCGAGCTCCTCGTTGTGGGCTCTGAGCTGTTGCTCCAGGCCTTGGATGGTTCGGAGCTGCGACTCGCGCTCCTCGGCGAGCCAGGCGTTGTGCAGCGCGAGGGCTGCGTGCTCGACGAACTGCTCCACCATCGCGACCACCCATCGGCGGATGGTCGGGTGGCCGATCCCTCGTTCGAGGACGACGGCCCCGAGCCCTTGCCGACGGTCGCGGAGCAGCGGCACGACCAGCACGTTCCGCGCGTCCGGGAGGAGCGATGCGAGCCGAGGATCCGTGTCGGGGTCGATCGCGCGCAGGAGCTGGCTCGCGCGCCCCTCCCAGGCCCGCGACACCGCCTCGTCGACGCCGACGGCGAGATCCGTGGGCGTCTCGCTTCCGGTCCAGGCGAGCAGCTCGAGGTCGCCGCGAGGGGACGCGAGGACCACGCCTCGTGCGAACCCGAACGTGGAGCACAGCTCCTCGAGGAGCACGTGGGGGATGTCCGCGGCTTCAGGGTCGGTGTCCACCCGAGCCACCATGTCGGACAGACGGGAGAGGTCGTGCTTCTGTCTCCGGAGCTGGCGCTCGCTGGCAGCCGAGAACAACTCGGTTCCGAGGGCGAACACCCACAACCCGGCGATGGTCAGCGTGGCTCCCTGTACCACGGTTGCCTGGTTGCCTGCCGCCATCCAGTCGTCCAGGACGCCGGCTCGGGCACCCTCGACCACGAGGAGGAAGAGCAGCGTGTGCCACAGGGCGAGCTTCAGCCCGGTCCGATAGGAACAGAGCAGCGTCACGCCGACGACGTGGACGTACGGCAGGAGCCGGATCGCCTCTGCCGTCCCTCCCGTCTGCGCGATCGCGACCGCAAGGTAGAGGCCGTCCACGAGGAGCGTTCCCTGCAACACGGGAACCGCCGCTCTTCCACCCCTTCGTACGATCGACGCGGATAGGAACGAGATCGCGAGGTAGGTGGCGGTCGCGGAGGAGACCGCGACCGCCGCCACGTCGGACACGAGCGCGACCGAGATGACCACGCCCGCAAGGCCCAGACGAAGACCGAAGAGATACCGGGCGCGTTCGGTGATGGAGAGCAGCTCGGCCGGGTCGGCCGAGAGGCCCCGGCGCCGGAGGATCATACGAACTCCACGACGTCGGACTCGACCGGCGCGAGCGCCAGCCTCGGGTCGCTCCGATCGATGCGATCCTGGATGGCGACGAACGCGACGGCGAGTCCGAAGAGCGCGAGCACGATGGCCAAGCTCCGTGCCACGCCACCGAGCACCTCACCGAACCGATTCCCGGATGTCCTGTCCACGCTGCCGGGCGGAGCGGTTCCCGATGTCGCCGAGATCGTCGGCCCCGGCGGGCTCGTGGGTCCGGAGACGTCGGGGATCCTTCCGCCGACGGCACCTCGACCCCCGTGGTCGTCTGGGTTCGGGGTAACCGGAGGAGGGTTCGGGGTAACCGGAGGTGGGTTCGGGGTAACCGGAGGTGGGTTCGGGGTAACCGGAAGGCCGTCGCCCACCCAGGTCGGCAGTCCCCCGACGTGGGGCCCACTCCCGCCCCTGGTGTCCCCAGAGTTTGGAA
>JBPCPX010000068.1:0-9905 GCA_050998695.1 Actinomycetota bacterium | reverse complement strand
AGCTGAGAGAACTCGAAGCAGGAGCCGACTGGGTCCAGTTCGATATGGGGTCGCGAAGGCTATTGGAACTCTTGGCCAAGAGCGACCTTCCTCAGTACAGCGAGCGTCGGTGCCAAGTAGGTTTTGCTGTCGATGACATTCGCGCAACGGTGGAGGAGCTTCTGGCGCGAGGAGTGAAGCAGGTGACAGAGATCGAGGGCGGCCCCGAGTCAGGCCAGTACTGGTGCTACTTCCAGGACCCCGAGGGGAACGTCTTTGAGGTGGCGCAACAGTTCTAGCTCACCCTCCGCTCCACCTGACTGGTCGTCCGGCCCGCGCATATCACCTCAGACATGGAAGGACCCGCCCGGCCGCGTCGCGCAGGCGGCCTGCGCCGAGGCGCGCGGCAAGTTAGGACATGTGAGATGGACTCGGCGTCGTTCCTGCGTGCATAGAGTCGTGCGAAATCGGGATCGCTGGGCGGGATCGGTCGGATGTTCGGTTCAAGTGAAGCGGTTGGTTCGGTCCTGGGAGCCTTTACGGGACCAGTGCCATGTCGGCAGCTCCGAAAGCCACTGTGAACCGCCGGCACCAGATCACGGCGCTTTTGACCTCGGAGAGGTCGGACCCCGCAGGGATCTCGATGTTCAGGTCACCTCGGTTCGCTTCGAGTGCCCCGAGGTCCAGCACGAGGGTGTCGTCGAACGCCGACGGGTCGGCCGTGACCGGCTGCGACGACAAGTAAACGAC
The DNA here is from genome assembly GCA_050998695.1 of Actinomycetota bacterium. GTDB lineage: Bacteria > Actinomycetota > UBA4738 > UBA4738 > HRBIN12 > JAJNBA01. Next base: position 9,176 of record JBPCPX010000068.1, on the reverse strand, counting down.
GAGGTCGGGACCGTTCAGCGAGTCGAGGTTCTGGAACCGAAGATATGTCGTCCCGGCGACCTCTACGATCTTCGCCGTGCCGGTCGTGTCGTGCGCGAGCGAGACGAACGTGCCCTCGGACAGCGTGTTCACGTCGGCCGGCGAGCCGTTTCCTTGCTCTCCCGGAAGCGTGTCAGCTGCGGTCTCATTCAAGAAGAGCTTCTGAGGCCCGAACCAGAAGATCCCGAACCCGAGCACCGCGATCGCAAGCGCCGTCGCGAGCGCAGGGGGAAAGGGCGAGTGGATCCCGGTGGGCCCACAGGTTTGTCCTGCGGGAACCGACCCGCAGCTGCAGGAGGCCTTCAACCAGTTCCACTTCAACATCCTCCACTCGGCTCTTCCGGGTGTTGGTCAGATAGACACGCTCGGCCCCCAGGACGGTGCGCCGGGGTTGCACGATCAGACCGGCGCGGACATGACTGGCCGCCCCTGTTCGTTCGTCGCTCCGTAGAACATTGAAGCATCGAGAGGGCGGTGCGAGTTACGCGCGCCGCCCTCTCGACACCCTTCGGGCCAGCTAAGCCGCGAGCGGGACTGCGCGAGCGCGTTCGAGCGCGACCACTCGGCTGGCGGACGCGATCCGTTGCGAAGTGGTGCTTCTTCGGCCTGCCGGCAGGCCCCTTGTATTCCGGCGGGCGGCGTAGTGCAGTCGAGTGCGGCCAACCAGGTTCGGCACGGGTTGTCCCCTGACGACTCCGTTATCTGCGTCAGTAGCTCCCCTGCCCTGCGGACGGCGTAGCTAGCATCCTGGGACAGGTGGGGGTCCCCATCGCGATGTGCTCGTTCGCGAAGCACCTTAGTGAAGGCCCTCAACTAGGTGAGAGGGCGAGAAAGAAACAGGGGTCCAGGCGCCCGTGATCGCTACGGGTTCCGACGTCGGCGCTCGGGTCGCTTCCGCCAGCGTCGCGTCCCCCACCACTCCCGCTCGGCCCACCGTTCGCTAGTCGCTGGCTTCCACAGCGGGACGCCGTCGACCTGATCCGGTTTGGGAAGCTTGCCCTCGGCACGGCATCTGGGTGACCCGTTGCTGGGAGACGCGCAGGTAGGTGGCGACGTCGCTAATGCGAAGGGCGCGGCCCTGGTTCACGCTCCAAGCCTAGAGCCGCGCCCTTTCGGTGCGGTGTCGGTCAGACGCTCCCGAGCGCCGCGTCTCGCTCGGCGCGGGCCTTCTCGCCGCGCTCGTTGATCCGCGTTCGGACCTGCGTCACACCACGGATCGTCGACCCCGGCGATGAGCGCGGGGATCTCCGTGGCGTCCTCGGAGCCCATGATGATTCCGCGACCGTAGTGCTCCAGGATCCAGCTCGCTCGGCTGATCGGGTGTCTGCTGTCGTCCTTCCGCTTCCAGGGCCTTGAGGGCCTCTCGCAGTGCAGGGTCGGCCTCGATCTGATCTCGCGGCACGGCTCCGGCTGAATCTTCGATGACACTCGGCTCGGTCGTCTCCGACTCGATGTAGGGCTGGCCGTCGGCAGGATCAGAGGTCGACTCGACGCCGACGCCCTCCTGGAGCGGCGGGACAGGCTCTGGGACCAGGAGCGACTCGGCGAGCGCGCCGCTCCTTCGAATTCAGTTCCCGTTCACCTGTCGTACAGGGGCCGGCCCTTCCTGCCGAGTAGTTCTACATGAGCGAATCCATGGAGGGGGAGCCGATGATCCAGGAACTCGCACCGCCAGCCACTCGGATGGCGCTCAGGATCGAGGACGAGCATCGTGAGGACCCGGCGGCGTTCTTCCGCGGCGTTCTCCTCGCGGCGGGCGCGAGCGTGCCGGCGTGGGTCGGCCTGATCTGGGCGCTGACGAAGATCGGCTAGCGGGAACGACGCAGGTCGGACCGAGCCGGTCGTGGGACTCGGCTACTTCACGTTGAAAACGTAGACCGTACTTGAGGGAATCGGCGTCCGAGCGCCCGCCGTTTCGACCATCTAACTTTGTCGCTTTCGCTCGGCATCGACCTGCGTTTTCGCAGGTCAGCACACCGTTTAGCCCCAGCTAGCCCCCAGTCAGACGCGCTAACCAAGCTGCGCCACGGCCCGTCTACCTGCGGAAACTCTCCTCTAGCCCATTGCATACCGCTCCGAAATCGGACAACTTTTTAGACCATCTAACCGATTTGGAGAAGGAGCAAGGGATGGGAGCGAAGAGTTCCACGGCGCTCAGTGTACCGACGATGGACGTGCTAGTCGCGTCGTTCCGCCGTCACCTTCGGGCGACCAGCGCGGCGCCGCGAACGATCCAGTCCTACCTCGAAGCCTGCGATCAGTTTCGGGACTTCCTCATCGAGCGAGGGATGCCGACCGACGTAGCGAAGATCACGAGGGAACACGTCGAGTCCTATATAGAGGACGGCTGACGAAGTGGAAGGCGACGACGGCGCTGGCCCGGTTCAATCCCTCCAACAGTTCTTCCGGTTGGTGGATGATGGCGAGCTCGCCGACTCCCCCATGGCCCGGATGAAACCGCCTCGAGTCCCGGAGGAGCCGCCTGCCGCCCTGTCGGAGGATGAACTTCGGGGGCTGCTCAAGGCTTGCGACGGCAACGACTTCGTGGATCGACGCGACACGGCCATCATCCGTACCTTCACCGACACTGGCCTTCGCGTCTCAGAGCTGGTCAACCTCAAGCTCACCTCGAACGAGGTTGAGGGTTCGGACGTGGACCTGGATGAGCAGCTCGTCGTGGTCATGGGTAAGGGGCGCCGGCCACGAGAAGTCCCCCTTGGGGCTCGCACGGTCAAGGCGATCGACCGCTACATCCGACTCCGCAGCGCCCACGCCGATGCCGCCGAGCCTTGGCTATGGCTCGGCAAACGTGGACGCATGACCCAATCAGGGGTCCAACAGATGCTCCGTCGTCGGGCCACCGAGGCGGGGCTGGATCACCTGAACCCGCATCAGTTCCGCCACACTTTCAGTCATATGGGGCTCGCGGAAGGTGGGAACGAGGACGACCTCATGCGCCTGACTTGCTGGAAGTCCCGGTCCATGGTGCGACGCTACGCCGCGTCTACAGCAGACGAGAGGGCCCGGAAGGCTCACCGTCGCCTCTCCCCCGGCGACGGATCTGATGCGATCACGCGCCGCGGCGGTCGAGGACTTGAGGGAGTGCGGCAGGGTGAAGGATCCGGTGACCGACGTCCTGATGCTGGCCGCTGAGCGCTGGGCGGCTGCCGCAGGATGGACGGTGCACCACATCGCTAGAAGGCGTCCCACTTCGGGCGCAGACGTCGATGAGGGTGCCTCGAACGTGCTCTCGACGATCTCCCATCTGGGATACGGAGCCGGCGCAGGCGCCGCGTATCAGCTGCTCGTTCCTGCTCGAGCGCAGGGCGCAGGCAGCGGTGTCGCGTTCGCGCTTGCCCTGTACGCCGGGAGCTATCTCGGATTGTTGCCAGCGCTCGGACTGAAGCCCGCCGGTCAGAGGCGATCGAATGTCGAGACCGGCGTCATGGTGCTGGCCCATGTCGTGTTCGGGGCGGTGCTCGGCGAGAGCGCGGCCCGCGCGAAGCGTTCACTCGCCGGGCGCGAGTAGGCGCTCGATCGCCGACCGCGACTGGCGATGTTTGCATGGAAAGCTGATGCGCAGAGTCACGCGTCAACGTCCGTCCTTCTGACCGGGGGCTTGACCAAAGAGGTGCCCCAACCACGGATGGCGCCGCCTCTCCAGCCAGTCGGGCTCCCGCCGACAGGCCCGACCTGTTGAAGGAGGCATCAGGACCGTCTCGTGTCGGTCAATCGCTGCTCGTCGGTTCCGTCCACCGCCATCGAGTAGAGATCGGCTTGATCCGCCGCCCTCAGGCCTTGTCCTCGGCCGGTCAACTAGATGCGCGAGGCCGTACGCACCCTGTATCGCCCAGACGACCTGTCCGGACACCTGGCCTTCGCCCGGCCACTGATTCATGATCTCGACATACGTGGGCCGAAGTGTAGCGGGTGGCTCCGCCACCCCGCCCCTCATCTTCATCGGCCGCGCGTCCGGGTGCGGAAGCTCATCCGGAGTGGTACTCCGTCGAGGTGGAACGCTTCGCGGAACCTGTTCTCGATGTACCGGCGGTAGCCAGGACCGGGAGCTCGACCGCCACCGAAGACAACGAAGGAGGGCGGTCGGGTCGCCACCTGAGCGGCGTAGTGCAGGGTCCCGGAAGACCGGGGCGGGGGCTGCGCGCCCTGAGCCTCCTGGAGGACCTCGTTCACCCGCGAGGTGGGCGCTCGGCCTGACCACCGCCGACGGAGGTCCACGAGCAGTTCCGGGATGCGAGCCACACCCTGCCCGCGGACGGCGGAGCTGCGAACCACCGTGGCGCGTCCCAGCATCCTCGCGTTCTCGGTCAGCTGCTTGAAGTGGCGATCCTTGTCCTCCACGAGATCCCACTTGTTGGCGACCAGGAGGAGGGCTTTGCCGGCCTCCAGCACGCGGAAGGCGATCTTCTCGTCCTCGGCCGTCAGACCCTCCGTGGCGTCGAAGAGCACGGCCACGGCATCGGCTCGGTCGATCGCCTCCCCCGCCCGGACGAAGCTGTAGTACTCGACCCCCTGCACGCGGATCGCCCGCCGCATGCCGGCGGTATCGACGAACCTGATCGTGCCCGCGCCCGGCCACTCGACGAGCGCATCGACGCTGTCGCGGGTGGTGCCGGCCTCTTCGAACACGACGGCCCGCTCCTCGCCCACGAGCCGGTTGAAGAGGCTCGACTTGCCGACGTTCGGCCTTCCGACCAGCGCGAATCGTGGTTCTTCCGGCGCTTCCTCGGCGGCCTCGCCATCACCTTCGTCGGCCTTCGGCGCGTCGGGCAAGAGGTCGACAAGCCGGTCCAGGAGCTCCCCCACACCGCGGCCGTGTTGCGCGGAGACGGCGATCGGCTCCCCCAGCCCGAGGGAATGGAACGCGGGGACATCCACCTCTTCGTGCCGAGAGTCGGTCTTGTTGACGACCACCAGCACGGGTGAGGTCGCCCGTCGGAGACGACGCGCCAGCTGCGCGTCCTCCTCCGTGATCCCGGAGGCGACGTCCACGACCAGCAACACGACGTCGGCTTCATCCATCGCTCGGATCGCCTGCCGGCCCGCGAGCGCCTCGACGCCCTTCGCGCGATGGAGGTACCCGGCGGTGTCGACGAGACCGAACCGCCTGCCGTTCCACGTCGCCTCGAGCTCGATCCGATCCCGGGTCACACCGGGATCGTCATGGGCGATCGCCTCCCGCTTGCCGAAGAGCCTGTTGACGAGGGTCGACTTGCCGACGTTCTGCCGTCCCACGACGGCGATCCGAGGGACGGTCATGGTCGCCCGCCTCCCGAGAGTAGCTCCGGGGCTCGCTCCGCGACGATCGCCAGGGCGGCTCGGAGGGTGCCCTCGACGTCGAGTTCGCTTGTGTCGATCACGACCGCATCTTCGACCGGAACCAAGGGGTTCACGCGAGCGTCGCGCCGGTCTCGCTCGTGGAGCGCGCCGGCCACGTCCTCGACCCCCCGCTCCTCGACCCGCCGGCCGGCGCGCTCCTGAGGCTCGGCGACCAGGAACATCTTCGCGCGCGCATCGGGGAACACGGCCGAACCGATGTCACGCCCCTCCATCACGGCCCCGCCCTCCCCCAATGCTCGCTGGGCGGACCGCATCGCCGCTCGGACCTCGGGGTGTGTGGCGACCGTGCTCACGCTCGCCTCGACGTCAACCGACCCCAGTTCCTCGGGCGGTGGCGCACCGTCGATCCAGAGCTCCCGGGGCTCGCCGGAGCGGCCCGGCGGGCTCAACGTGAAGTCCAGGGTCTCCATGAGGCGAACCAACGCCACCCCATCCTCGACCTCGACCTCCCGGCGATGTGCGGCAAGCGTCAGCGCCCGGTACATCGCCCCGGTGTTCACGTACGGGAGGCGGAGCTCCCGCGCGAGCAGCCGGGCGAGGGTGCTCTTGCCGCTTCCCGCGGCCCCGTCGATCGCCACCACGCGGGGCGTCACTCCGATACCTCGACCCCGGCGCCGAGCGTGCGGAGGAGCTCGAAGAACCCGGGGAAGGAAACCGAGACCGACTCGATCGCGTCGATGTCCGACGGCGCACGGGCGGCCAGCGCCGAGACGGCCAATGCCATCGCCATCCGATGGTCGCCCTCCGACCGGGCGGACCCGCCCGCGAGACCTCCCCCGCCGATCATGAGATCGTCTCCTTCCTCCGCAGCCTCTCCCCCCAGCGCGCGGATCCCCTCCGCGAGCACGGTGAGCCGGTCGCTCTCCTTCACTCGGAGCTCGGCCGCTCCTTCGAACCGGGACGGTCCGTCGGCGTGTGCGGCGAGCGCCGCGATGAGGGGAACCTCGTCGATCACGAGCGGCAGTTCGCTCCCATCGACGTGCACCGGCCGAAGTACTCCACCGGGATCGATCCGCATGGTTCCGACCGGCTCTCCCAGCTCCTCACCCTCGACCTTGACCTCGACCTCCAGCCCCATCCTCCCGAGCACATCGAGGAGACGAAGTCGCGTCGGGTTCAGACTCACGCCGAGGACCGTGAGGTGCCCGCCCGTGAGTGCGGCGGCTCCGAGGAGGAACGCCGCGGAAGAAGGGTCCCCTGGGACGGCGCCGTAGAATCCTTCGTGTTGGAAGGAGCCCTCGAGGACCAGGTCCGGCCCCTCCGAGCGGATCGGCGCCCCCAGGGCGAAGAACAACCGCTCCGTGTGATCCCTCGTCGGGACGGGTTCCGACACCGTCGTCGGGCCCTCGGCCGCGAGAGCCGCCAGCAGGACCGCGCCCTTCACCTGCGCGCTCGGAACGTCGGGTTCGAATCGGATCCCTCGGAGTGCCGACCCACGGACGGTGAGCGGAGGATGACCGTCCTGGGTGGTGACGTCCGCGCCCATCCTCCGCAAGGGCTCGGCCACGCGCTCCATCGGCCGCGTCGAGAGACTCGGGTCTCCCCGGAGCACCGTTTCGAACGGGGAGGGCGACACGAGCCCGGCGACGAGCCGCATCGTCGTCCCCGAATTCCCGCAGTCGAGCGCGGTCTCTGGACGCAGCAGCGATTTCCGCCCCTCACCTCGAAGGTCGAGGGTGGTGAGGTCGAGGGTCGAGGTCTCGCGGTTCCACGTGGAACCGTCCCTCTCATCGGTGACCCAAGGGCTCAAGGCCCAAGCTTCGAGTGCAGGTCGAGCCGACGGAACGAGCTCCGCGAGACAGGCAGCGGTCGACCGAGTGTCGAGTGACCGGGGCAGTCCCTCGAGTCGGCTGGCCCCTGTTGCCGTCGCCGCCATCAGGAGCCAGCGGTGGGAGATCGACTTGTCGCCGGGAACCCCGACCTCACCTTCGATCGTGGCGCCGGGCGTCAGACGAGCTCGCATCGTCGCCTCAGGCCAGCCGGATGGGGTCGAGGCCGCCGGCGTCCAGGACCTCCGTGGCGTGTCCGGCCGCATCGGCGGCCACGGTGAGGTGCACGGTGCCTCGCCCGCCCTCGGGCGAGTGGACGATCTGGAGGTCCTCGATGTTCACGCGGCCCTCCGCGAGGATCGACGTCAGCTCGGCGAGCGCGCCGGGTCGGTCGGGCACCTCTACCTGGAGCACGGCCACGCCGGCCTTCACCTGCGGTTTGGTGGCAAGCCGGAGACGAGCGTCCTTCGCACTTGCGAACGTGGACTCCACCGCCTCGCGTCGGCTCCCCACGACGTCGTCTCGAAGGCTCTGCAGGCGGTCGACGTACAGGTCGATCGCCTCGGCGATCCGCTCCCGGTTCGCGACGAGGATCGAGGACCACAACGCCGCGTCGGAGGCGGCAAGCCGCGTCAGGTCTCGGAACCCCCCCGCCGCCAGAAGCAGGATCTCCGGTTCGTCCGCCTCCTCGGTCGCGGCGAGGCTCATCAGGGCGGTGGACGCCACCTGCGGCAGATGGCTCACGAAGGCCACGAGCCGGTCATGACGGTCGCCGGGCATGCGGACCGCTTTCGCGCCCAGCCCCTCGACCCACGACTCGAGAGCATCGACCGCGGCGAGATCAGCGTCCTCTGTCGCCGAGAGCACCCACACGATGCCGTCGAGGACCGACGGTGAGGCGTGTTCGGGGCCCGATCGCTCGCTCCCACCCATCGGGTGGCCGGGCACGTAGCGGGAAAGGTCCTCCGGCGTGGTCGTCGCGGCTACGTCTCGCGACACGGGATCCATGATGCTCCCCACGTCGGTGACGATCGCGCGGGTGGTCGCGGCCAGCGCGGCCGCTACCACCGGCGCGATCGTCGGGATCGGGGTGCAGACCACGACCAGGTCGGCTCTTTCGACCGCTTCCTCGACCGATGCCGCCGGCGTGAAGCCACCTAGCCCGGCGGCGCGGGCCGTCGTCGCGGCGTCGGCATCCCAGCCCGACACCGTGGCCCCGGCCCGCGCCGCCGCCATCGCGACGGAGGTCCCCATCAGCCCGGTGCCGAGAACGGCGACGCGCCCGATCGGTCCGTACGAACGGGCGGCCGTCATCGGGCGACGCCACTCAGCGGACGTCATCTCGAAGCGTTTCCGCACCGTCGAGGTACACGTGAGCGACCTCGTCGAGGGTCCGATCGGAGTGGAAGTGGACCAGGATCCGGATCACGGACGGCATCGAACCCTCGACCGGGATCTCCTGGGCGCACATCAGTGGCACGAGTCCGAGTCCCATCCGCCTGGCCGCCTCCGCCGGGAAGGCCGAGCGGAGGTCCTGCGTGGCCGTGAACATGATGCTCACGAGGTCCTCCGAGTCGATCTCGTTGCGCTGCAGCACAGCCGACAGGAGCCGCTCGGTTGACCCGAGCAGCGCGTCACCGTCGTCCGATGGCACGCGGATGGCCCCGCGCGCCGCACGAAGCCTCATGGGAACCTCCCTCGGGAGCGGCGCCCGAGGCACAGAGGCTACCCGTCGACGACGTGCCTGAGCGCGACCACCTCGTCGTGTGAGAGCTCCCGCCGCTCCCCCGGCGCGAGCGCACCCAGCCGGACCGCCCCGACGCGCACCCGGACGAGACGGGTCACCGGGAGTCCCACGGCCGCCAGCAGTCGACGGACCTCTCGCTTGCGACCCTCCGTCATCACCAGGCGCACCGCCCCCCGATCGCCCGTCCGGCCGGGGGGGAGGAGGGGGGGGGGGGGTAGGGGGGGGGTGGTGCGTGGTGAGCCCCCCCCCCCCAAGAAAAAACA
>JBPCPX010000012.1:0-11945 GCA_050998695.1 Actinomycetota bacterium | reverse complement strand
CTCCCTGCGGCCTCGGATCCTGTGGAAGCCCATCCCCTACGGCGAGCGCCGCCGCAGCCAGATGGGCGCGTACTCGAATCGTCACTACGGCCAGTGGAAGTGGCGACTGCGAGGCCCCGTCGCCGTGGTCCAGCACTACACGACCGGCATCACGTGGCAGGGTGCGTGGAACACCTTCGCCGCGAACTCACCCCACCTGGGCGAGTACCCGGGCACGTGCACACACTTCATCGTCCACACCGACGGCCGGATATTCCAGCTCGTGCCGCTCTGGATCCGGTGCCGACATGTGATCGGGATGAACCAGCTCTCGATCGGGATCGAGCACGTCGGGCGTTCCGACGCCGAGGTCATCGGGAACGCTCGTCAGATGAACGCGTCCTTGAAGCTCACGCTCTGGCTCGTCGCGAAGTTCGGGATCGAGAATCGGAACGTGATCGGACACGGCGAGAGCCTCCAGAGTCCACTGCGGTACGAGCGATACGCGTCCTGGAAGTGCAGGTCGCACACCGACATGGCGCGACCCGCGATGAGGACTTATCGCGGATGGCTGCGGGATCGCTCGCGGGCCGCCGGGGTGCCCATCGGACCGGCACCGGAATGGGTCGACATCGGCTGCTGATGCCCGAGGTGGCTTCCCTCGACGAAGCCCCCGGTCTAGGATTGGGCTCCAGGAGGCGCCCGTGTCGAAGGTTCTGAACCTGCCCGAGCGCCAGGACGCCGAGGGATCCTGGCACATGGTCCTGAAGGACGTCTGCGGTTGGTGTGGGTGCGGCTACCTCGTCGCAGAGGACGACCACGACCTCGTCTGGGAGCCGGGTCGCCACCACGACAAGCGGTGCTCGGACGACGCATGCGAGTGCCACACCCGCGCGCGCATCGGGCGGCGACACGACGAATGGTGAGGCGCCGACGGAACTGATCTCGTCCGACGACATCCCCCCTCGCGGCAGCGGCTACACTCGCGCGCGATGACTGGGGATCCGATGGACGACGCCTCCGATCGGTTGTTGAAGGCCATCGAAGAGTTCGAGCGGGTCGCCGAGTCAGCGACTCCCGATGAGGCGGCAGGCTCCTTCGACGAGCCCACGCTGCAGGTCTTCTGGCAGAGCTGGCCGCACACGAGCTCGTGGGCAGGTGCCCTTTGGCGGCGGCTCGATGAGAACCTCGCGGACGCCGCGATACCGGAAGATCGGTCTGATTTCCACGAAGTCGGTGGCGAGGGCGGCTGAGAGGGATCGAGGGCCACCCGTGACCATCTTGAAGGAGATCATGACCGGGCAGGTGTTCACGACCACGAGTGACGCACCGGTCGCGCAAGTGGCCGCCAGCATGCTGAAGGGGCGGTTCGGATCGGCGATCGTGATGGACGGTTCGTGGTTGAGCGGCATCTTCACCGAGCGGGACGTGCTTCGCGCGGCGGCGTCGGGATCCGACCTGACCTCCTCGCCGGTCTCGGAATGGATGACCAACGACCCGGTGACCGCGGATGCGGACATGGTTGCGGACGAAGCCACCGAGATCATGATGAGCCGTGGTTTCCGACACCTGCCGGTCGTGGAGGGGAAGACGCTCATCGGGATCGTGAGCCTGCGCGACATCCTGCGAACGCGGATCCGGCGCCCGCAGGTCTAGGGACCCGAAGACCCGTACCTCGCTCGGGAACCGCCCGCTACTTCCAGGCGTGGATGATCAGACGACCTTCCTCGATCAGCTCCGGATGCTTCCGCTCGATCCGCCGGAAGCCGACGTCGCGGAGCATCGCCTCCACGGCCGGAGGATTCGCCCCCCACCAGTTCGTCGGGTCGTTGTTTAGCTCGGTTCCAGGGTAGAAGAGCATGACCGGATCGGGGTCTTCGACCTTCGCCGTGTGCGAGTCGAAGATCAGCTGATCGCCCGTCACGCTCGCGACGCGCTCGAGTGCGAGCAGCGGATGTCGGAGGTGGTAGAGCACACCGACGAAGAGCACGAGATCGAACGTCCCCACCCGGTCGGGCGAGAGCTCCATCACGTCGATCTCGAGGTCGTCGGCGTGGGAACCGAGGATCCGACTCGCCGTGAGGAAGCCCTCCTTCGTTCCCCAGCCCTCCCCACTCCAGCAATAGGAGTCGGTGGCGAGAACACGGCTGGCGCCCCGCCTCTCGGCTTCGAACGTGAAGACTCCGTCCCATGCCCCGATGTCCAGCACGCTCTTGCCGGAGAGGTCCGAAGGCAGCTCGAGCGGGGCCATCCGGTTCGGACTGTCGTCGACACCGGGGGTAACGATGCCGTCCCCGAGATCGATCCGGTGATACCAGTTGACGTTAGCGATCTCCGCCTTGACCTTCTCGACGTCCTGGAAGCCGCTGCTTCGGTTCATCGCTTCGGTCCTCGTGCGGTCCGCATCGCGTTCCGCATCGACACTCGATCTCCGCTGCATCCTAGCGTTTGTGCCGGAGGGCATCCTCACGTCTGGTGGTGCCAACGGGGATCATGTACCGGCGGCCCGTCCGCAGGGTCCTCGGGTTCCCAACGCAGCAGGTCTCCGGGCTGGCACCGGAGCGCCTCGCACAGCGCGGCGAGCGTCGTGAAGCGCACCGCTTTGGCGCGACCGTTCTTGAGCACCGCCAGGTTGGCGGCGGTGATCCCGACGCGTTCCGTGAGCGCGCCGACGGACATCTTGCGCTTGGCCAGCATCACGTCGATGTCGACGACGATCGGCATCAGATCACCTCGTCCAGCTCGGCCTGCAGGTGGTGTGCCTCGGTGTCGCGGGAGACCGCCTGCGCGAGCAGCATCCGCAGCACGAGGACGATCAGTGCGAGCCCGGCGACCAGCACCCCCGCCCCGCCGATCAGGAGAACGATGCCCGGGGCAACGGCCTCGCCCGGCGCGAGGGTGACGCCAAGTCCGAACGTGAGCAGGGAGGCCGCCACGACCGCGACGAACACGACGTCGACGTACCGGAAGGCGGCATGGGAGAACACCGTGCCCCGCCGCACCATCGTCAGCAGGCGCCACACGCAGACCAGGACGACCTGGATGGTCACGATGCCCAGGACCGCGATGACCAAGAGCGGTGTGCGCAGGTAGGCGTAGTCGGGGTCCAGCCCGTCCAGGTCGACAGCCAGTAGGGGCACCATCACCACTTGCACGAACAGCGAGCCGGCGAGCAGCATCGCGAGCACGATGCGCAGCACGAGGATGGTCAGCTTTCCTATCAGGTCTCCTTCGATCGAGTCACGATGGGAATATATCGATAATCGATAGGTCTACGCAAGTCCAGGTCGTGGTCCTCTCGCCCATTTCAGCCCGGAGAACCGGTGGACCTTCCCGGTTCGACGTCGAAGCTCCAGGTCATCGACGGCCCAGACGCGAGAGGCGGAGCACTTGGCCACCAGGTCACCCCGGTCACGAGTGTGGTAGTCCCAACGGGATTTCATGCCCCCTGTCTGACCTGCGCAAACAGCGTTGCAGACGTGTGGGCATGTGTGGGCGTTGGGGGAGAGGCAACGAAGCTCGGGAACCAGACCCCGAAGGATAGGACCCACGATGCGCTCGATCAGATGAAGGACCGACTCCTCCCCCTCAAACAGCCAGTCCTCCACCCTTTCGATCCGCCCTCCCGCTCCACGTACACGTCGTCAGGTCCATTGACCATCACCTCAGTCACCTACGCAAAGGTCCCTTCACGGGGTGAACGCGATCCGGGGGCAGGGGCTAGCGGGGGTCGACCAACACGCTATCCATCACTTCGGTCACGGTTTCCTACGTGACACCCGGGCGCGGCGCGCCTACACGCAGAGCAAGGTTCGGGTCATAGCCTTGCGCCCGTGGACGACCTCGCTCGTTTCTTCGGGCTGGAGCGACGACTGCTCGAGCGGCTCAGCACGCGTACCGAAACCCCTCGATCTGGGAACGGCGTTCTTCGACGAGGAGTACCGCGAGCGCTACAACTCGAACTTCCTACTCACCGAGGGGCCTCTCGATGGTGTGCCAGTGGAGGCGCTCCTCGGAGAGGTCGATCGGATCCTCGGCGAGGCCGGCTATCAGCACCGGGGGTTGCTGATTCGGGACGACGCGGCAGGCGAGCGGTACGCGCCAGCCTTCACGAGCCACGGCTACAAGATCGAGCGCAACGCGATCATGGTCCACCGGCGAGAACCCGACCGGGCGTCAGACCTGCCCGTCGAGGAGGTCTCGTTCGCCGAGGTCAGAGACCTCATCCATGAGGTGTATCGGCGCGAGCCCAAACTCGATTCCGATGAGATAATGCGACTGTTCACGGAGCAGCACGGGAAGAACGAGCGAGTGATCGGAGCGCGGTTCTTCGCCGTTCGGCTGGGCGGCCAGCTCGCCGGCGACTGCGAGCTCTACGTCGACGGTTCGGACGCTCAGGTCGAGTACGTGAGGAGTTCCGCGGCCGAGGCGTGGCTCGCGCCGTCGTCCTCCGGTCGATCGAGGCCGCGCTCGAGGCCGGCGCTCGCCACGTCTTCATCGTGGCGGACGACGATGACTGGCCCAAGGAGCTCTATGAGCGCCTCGGCTTCGACCGGATCGGTCGGACCTGGCAGTTCATCCGGGAACCGAAGGGCAAGGCCGCGGAACCGAAGTCCTGAACCCGTCCATCATGGGCCTCCCTATCCGCGTGTCCGGTCGTTCGCCATGACCTCAGAGAAGTGCGCAAAGGTACCTTCTCCTCCCCGCGTGGGATGGCACCATCTGAGAGCATGCGGTGACGGCCGAAGAGGTCCACCAATGAGCGCAGCGATGTTGGAGAAGCTCGGAGACCCGAAGCAGTTCGTACGCCGGTACCTCCAGAAGGTTTCAGCGAGGGCAACCTTGCCGTCCTCGATGAGTGCAGAGCCTCCTCCGGCAAGCCGATGACGTAGTGATGATCCTCGAGGCCGGCCAGCTCGCCATCCTCGAGCAGCACCTCAGCGGCGCCGAGGATCAGGTCCCGTCCATCAGGAAGGAGCCGCTGAATCCGGGGACGGGCGGCCGGTCGACGACGTCACCGGTGGTGGAGGACGCTTCGTTCATGATAAGGGCGGCGAGGTCGTCACGCAGGACAGGCCGCTGAAGGACGCTTTGCACAGATACCCCATATGCCTAGCCTCCGCGAGCCAAGGAGAGAGAGGAGGTTAGACATGAGAAGGCTCCTCATCGTGTTGCTCTTGGTCGTCATATTCGTGATATCGGCGGCTGGAATGGCCTCGGCGCTCATCCACCCGATCGTCTCGGCGGATGAGTGCGCCTCCACTGCGGGGGCGGCCGCGGGCAATCCTTCAGATCCGCCTGGGGTCTTCCCCTCCGGGTTCCAGTGGACGAATGCGAATACATCCGCCTTCGCGCATGGGAACTCCGGTGGTGCTCACTGCCAGAGCCCCTAGGCACGAGGAAGGCAGGAACGCTGGTAAGGGCGGGGAAGCTATTTCCCCGCCTTTCTCGTCTTGCGAGCGCAGGATCTGGAAGACGCCCAGAGTGGACCTCCCGCTCCACGTACACGTCGTCCGCGCCGTTCACCATTACCTCAGAGAAGTGTGCGAAGGCACCTTCTCTTCCAGACAGTCACGACGTCAGCGGAGGCCCTCCAGGGGACTCTCACTTCCAAGTCCGCCAAGGATTCTTAGGTGTAAGAGGTGAGGGCTGAGATCTCTTGACACAGGCGTTGGGAACGGAGAAGGATGCTTGACAGGCATCCCTATGGAAGGAGCGCACCTTGTACGCGAGGATCGGTCATTCGGCAGTTGACCCGGACCAGTATGAGACCGCACGCAAGGTATTGGAAACCGAAGTCCTTCCCCGAGTTCGGCAGATCCCAGGTGTGGTGGCAGGGTATTGGCTGGAGCCAGTCGACGGCAAAGCCATGGCCATCGTCGTCTGCGAGAGCAAGGAAGTAGCAGAGATGCCTGTGCCCAACGCGCAGCCCGGCGAAAGTCCTGCCCCTGGCGTGACCGTCGAGCGCGTAGAGATTCGAGAGGTGATCGGCCAGATCTGAGCGATAGCCGAAGCGCAGCCCGGATCGGCCGACTCCGCCCCTGCCGCTCACGAACGTCGTCGGCGCTGTTGACCGTGACCTCAGTCACGTTCGTGCAAGACCCTTCTGGGTTGCTTACGTGGCGCGCCGCGAGGCCGGTGACCCCGACCCGGACGAGCCGCCGCTGATCGCCGACCCGGCGTAGCGCGGTCGCCGGTGCGTCACGCGTTCGCGAAGAGTCGCTCGTGGGCCTCGTCGTCGCTCGGTGTACGCGGCACGAGGTCGAATCCCTTCCATTGCGCGTCCATCAGGGCGGCGAGGACCTCGTCGACCTGGGTCCGCTCGTACCGACGGCTGCGTTCTTGCGGATCCTGCACGTGGAAACCGTCGTTCGCCCAGGTGTCGACGAGGCAGGAGATGCGAGCGCGAAGGAGGCGTTCGGTCCGCTCCACGCCGTAGGCCTCGAGAACGGCCGGCGTCCGGCTGCCCTCCGTGCGCAGGAGGTCGGCCAACACACCCGCGTCCCGAACCGCTAGTGAGAGTCCCTGTCCGATCAACGGGTTGTTGTGGCCGCCCGCGTCGCCGATCAGCACGACGCCGTCCGCGTACGGCCGGTCGACCCAGGTGTCCTCGCACGTGAAGGTGGCGCACGGCCCGGCCGGCGTCGCGGCAGCCCATCGCTCGGGGTCGGGCAGCGATGGAACGAGCGTGGCGGCCTTCAAGAACCGCTCGGCGGCATCGGCGCCGGCGAACCGGTCGCGTTGTCCGGTCGGCATGCAGAAGTACACGCGCGCGCGACCGCCGCCCTGCGGGAAGCTGAGGAACAGCAGGTCGCTGCCTCGGGCTACGAGATCGGTGCGGTCGTCCACGGCATCGAGGCCCTCCACCAGCAGCCCGGTGGCAAGGTGCGCGGGCGGGTCCTTGTGCAGCTCGATGCCGGCCTGTGTGCGTACCGTCGAGCTCCGGCCGTCGGCGCCGACGATCAGGCCGCAGCGGACCTCGTGCCGCCCGTCGCCATCGGTCCACGCGACCGTGGGTGGTGCCGTCGCGATCGTCGCCTCGTGCGCGCCGTGCACCACCAGTGCGCCGGCCGCCGTGGCGGCGTCGGCGAGGGCGCGCGTGGCGGTGGGATGGAACAGGTTCATCGACCCCGGCGCGTTCGGGACCTCCGCCGAGAGGTCCTTCTGGACGATGGGGGTGTCCGCAGAGGTCCCCTCGTCGTGGCTCTCGAACCGGTCCGCGACGTTCGCCCCCGCGCGGCGGAAGACGTCTTCGAGCCCGAGCCGCTGCACCTCGGCCACGCCCCACGGCCACATCAGTTCGCCGCGCACGCGGTCCCGGTATTCGGCCTGTCGCTCCAACACGAGGACGTTCGCACCGGCCCACGCCATCACCGTGGCAAAGGTGCCGCCGGCGATGCCGCCGCCGACAACGACGAGATCGGGGTCGTTCATGCGGGCAGTCTCGAACCGATCGGGTCGTAGTGCAACCTCAGCGCTCGATCGGAGCGACCTCGGTCCGTGGCCGTATCGTGGCGCGTGGCACCGGCTGCGCTTCCCCCGGGACGACCGCATGGCGCATCTCCTACGGCAGGCTTACGTTCGAAGACGCCGCGAGGACGAGCTGAAGGGTGTCCCCGCACCGCTGGCACCTGTACCGGTGAACTAGGTCACCTTTGGAGATGTGACCTTAGTCACGTGAGGAAAAGACCCTTCTGCAAAGGCGCCCAAATCGGGTTGGCGGGACGCCGCGAGGCGACCACCGAGCCCGTCGCGGAGAAGACCAGCGCGAAGACGATGCCGAACCCGCGGAAGCCGAAGGCTCCGGCGGGGGGCTCCGTCGACCAGCCGAGGATGAGGAAGACGACCGCGCCCGCTGCCAGAGCCATCGCCAACCCGAACAGGCCCCAGGCGAGTCGCCCGGCGGCCCGCTCGTTCATGTGGCCGCGACCGGGATTAGGCCGGAGATTGTCGTGCCCGACCCGGCGCTCGACGTCACCTCGAGGGCCCCGCCGAGCGCCTCGAGCCGGTCCCGCATGTTGGTGAGACCGGAGCCCCCCTTCAATCCGATCGGGTCGAACCCGGCCCCGTCGTCCCTCACCGAGAACAGCAGCCGGGAATCACGCTGTTCGAGCCGAACCGTCACCTCCGAGGCCTCCGCATACTTCGCGATGTTCTGGAGCGCCTCCAGGCAGCAGAAATACACGGCCGCCTCGACCTCTTGGGGGTAGCGGCCGATCCCGTCGGGCTCGACCGAGACCGCCACCGGTGATCTGCGGGCCTGCGCATCGAGCGCCACCTCCAGACCCTGGTCGGCCAGCAGCGGCGGGTAGATCCCCCGAGCGAGATCGCGGAGATCCTCGAGGGCTTCGTTCGCCTCGGCCTGGAGGCCCGCGAGCATCGCGTGGGCCCGTCCCTCGTCCTTGCCTACGAGCGCATCTGCGAGCTTGAGCTTCACGGCGATCGCTACCAGCTGCTGCTGGGCCCCGTCGTGGATGTTGCGCTCCAGTCGCCTTCGCTCATGGTCCTGGGCAGCCACGAGGCGCTGGCGGGACGCCCTCAGCTCCTCGATGAGCCGAACGTTCCGAAGCACGAGCCCAGCTTGCGACGCGAGGTCGCGGGCGAGTCGATCCTTGGCGGGGTTCATCGGGTCGTTGAGCGGCACGGTGATCGCGAGCGCTCCGAGCATCTCCCCCTGATGGACGACCGCGAACGTCTCGCCGTCTGGGAGCGAGGGAAGATCCGAGCCCGCCATCAGACGCGCCTCTGCCTCGGTCGTGCCCTCGGGCCATCTCGCGACGTCCTGCAGCTCCCGGCCGACGCGCAGCCACACACGGGCCTCGGATGCCCCCGTCCCCGCCGCGAGCAGCTGGGCCATCCGTGGCAGGACATCCTCGGTCGAGTACGTCTCGCCCACGCGCTCTCCGAACTCCGAGAGCACCTCGTACGGCGTCGCGCGCGCTCCATAAAGGATGCGGTCGGCGCCCCGGCGCGCCCACCTGCGGACGGGGCCGAAGCTCATCCCTAGGAAGAGGATCGGGATCACGATCCACGCGGGAAGCCTTCGGCTTAGATCCAGCGAGGCGTCGGATAGCGAGAGCGGTGCCGACGCGATGAAGACGAACGCCAGGACGACGTAGGCGACCATGACTCTCCCAACGATCGTCTTGCGGATCGTGAGGTCGATCTCGTAGACGCGGTACCTGAGGACCCCGACTGTGAGTGCCATCGGGATGCCGAACAGCACGATGGCCGCGCCACCGAGGAAGAGGAACATGAACGCGAACCAAGCGTCGTCCGCATCTCCCGTGACGGCCACGAGCAGGGCTCCGCCTCCGAATCCGACCGCGACAAGGGCGACCAGGGCGAGCAGCATCCGAAGGAGCCACCGCAGCGGCCGGCGATCCTCCTCCGAGCCCCTGCGACGCCGCACGAGGAGTGACGCGAGGACGGCCATGCTACCGAGAAGCATGGACATGCCCCAGATGCCGACGTAGATGTCGACGAGCGGGAGCCCGAGAGCCCAGTCCAGGCCTCTGAGGCCCACTTCGGAGCCGAGCTCCTCGAGATGGGCGAGGTGGGAGAGGAACAGCAGGAGCGAGCCGCCGACGACCGCCCACATGACGGGGCGGAACCAGCGGTTCGCCAGGCGCCCGTCGGGGAAGTACAGCAGCGCGAGGATCAGGCACGCAGGCGCGACCGGGAGCACGAGCACGATGACCCAGGCAAGAGGGCGAGACCATCCGGTGAGGGACCCTGGTCCGGCCAAGATCCCTTCGGCGAAGAGAAACTGAGCGACGGCGAGAGCGCCCGACGCGACGAGCCATCCCACCGGGTTCCTCGGGACCTGGGAGGCGATGAGGGCGCCCACCGCGCCGTAGGCGGAGATCGCCAGTGCCAGCGCGAGCCACAGCATCGAATGACCCTGGTCGCCGCGCACGAGCACGAGACCGACCCCGACGAGACACAGCAGGACCACGAGCCCTCCGAGCCCGATCGCCAGGCGTGAACCCCTCATGTCACCGCGATGGTGGCACTGTCGGCTCGCCTATCCAAGGGGGGCGACCTGCACCTTCTCGCGCGCGAACACGCCTCCACCCGGGGTGCAGGCACCCATCACGCTTCGGCACGCCCAGATTCCTCCTTGAAGGGCGACAGCCTCGGGAGCGGTCGATCAGCTATGGGGCGGCGTTCGCCGTGGCCCTATCTCCTATCCCATATCCCATCAGATGCAGGACCGACTCCTTCCCTCAAACAGCTGGTCCTCCACCTTTTCGATCCGCCGAGTTGGCTCCTTGTGCGGAGACCGACAGGAGTTGGAGGGACGAACGCTTACCAGTTGGCGCTTCGACGAGGCAGGACGACTGTCTCCCTCCATAGGCGCCGCCGTCTTCTCCAGAATCGCCACTTCTGGCCGAGTTCGCGGCTCGCCCATCTCACGCCGGAGTAGCTCCAGAGCTGCTTCGTACTCCTTCTCCAGCGCCGCCAGGGGATCGATGAACCCATTGCCTTCTCGTCCGCTCACGTGTTCACGGTCCACCCCTCGTTGCACACACCCTCCTCGTCGGCCGTGAGCGCTTCTTGTGCCGCTCCCGACACGGCCTTGAGCTTGGAACCATCCTGGGGGGTAGTCCCAACGGGATTTGAACCCGTGTCTTCACCTTGAGAGGGTGATGTCCTAGGCCTCTAGACGATGGGACCGCGGGCCCGATGGTCCGGGAAGCGAGGATAGCACCGGCCTCTGGTCGCTCAGTCCTTCCCGATGATCCGAGACAGAACCGTCGAGTAGTCCTGGTCGCCGAGGCCCGCTTCCTCGGCTTCGGCGAACCACGCTGCGGCCGCCGCGAGGACGCGGGCGTCCACATGGGCCGCCGCCGCGGTCTCCTGGATGAGTTCGGAGTCCTTCCGGGCCAGGGCGAGCCGGAACCGGAGCGGGGATTCACCCGTCTCGAGCTGGTCGCGACGTCGCTTGGCCACCAGTGAGAGCGGCGTCGAGTCCAGGATGTCCATCGTGACCTCACGGCTGAGGCCCATGCGGTCCGCGAGCGCGATCGTCTCCCCAAGGAGCGTGAGGGAGCCGACGAGGGTCGCGTTCGCCACCAGCTTCGCCGCCGCGCCGGAACCGAGGGGTCCCGCGACGAGAACGGATCCCAGATCGGCGAGCAGCGGCATCCATCGCTTGACGAGCCGCGGCGGGCCGCCGGCGAAGACGAGGAGCGTCCCCTCCTCGGCCTCGGACAGGCTCCCGAGGACGGGGGCATCGAGAAGGCCGGTCTCGGGCGGCAGTGCCGAGGCGAGCCATCGGATGGCGAGAGGCCCGACCGTGGACATCTCGATCACCGTCGTCGAGGCGTTGGCGCCCGCTGCGATTCCGTCGGGACCTTCGGTCACGGTGCGGAGCGCAGCGGGATCCGACACGGCCGTGATGACCACTTCCGCTCGGCGGGCGGCGTCGGCGGGACTCGCCGCCGACTCCGCGCCGAGCCCTACGACCTCGGCCGCCTTCTCGGGGGTCCGGTTCCACACGATCACCTCGTGACCGGCATCGAGGAACCGCCGCGCGAACCGCCCGCCCATCGCCCCCAGCCCGATCACGGCAACCATGGTCACACTGACCATCATGGCTCCCGACGTGACGTGCGACACCCCGGCGCCGTGCCCAAGGTCACCGGGCATCCGTGCCCCCGAGCACATCCCGAGATCCTTCAGGCGCGTACCGTCGGTTCCGTTACCGACCAAGGGGGCAGAAGATGATCTCGGGAGACATGGCGAGGGAGCAGATCCGCGATCGGGTGCGCGACGCCGACGCGTTCCGTCGGTCCCGGGCCACCCGGACGGCCCAGCGGCACGACAGGCGCGCGGTCGCTCGCAAGGCCTACAGCGGCTTCGTCGCCATCCTGGCGACACCCTTCCGCCACTGACCGTCAAGCAACGAGAGCCGGGGAGGGAGGGGGAGCCGTCCGTTCCCGCTCCCTGCTCCGTTCTCG
>JBPCPX010000130.1:0-28671 GCA_050998695.1 Actinomycetota bacterium | reverse complement strand
TTCTATGAGATGGTGCTGCGTTCGTTGCTCGCCTCCTCCGTTCTTCTTTTTGCGGCGAGCGTACCTCGCCCTCCCCCCCCTCCCCCCCCCCGCGACGTCACGCAGGCTCACATCGACTCGTGCCTGTACCACGGGCAGGCCGGGCTGGACTTCGCCGAACGGCTTCTCGCCGATGGCGCGACCGTCTCGGTGCCCGCGACCCTGAACGTGAGCTCGCTCGATCTGCTCCATCCGGAGCTCGTGAGGCTCGACGACGACACCCGCGACCGAGCGAAGCGACTCATGGACGCGTACGTGCGGATGGGCTGCCGGCCCACCTGGACCTGCGCGCCGTACCAGCTCCCGGAGCGCCCGGGCTTCGGGGAGCACGTGGCGTGGGCGGAGTCGAACGCGATCGTGTTCGCCAACTCGGTCCTGGGAGCGAGGACGAACCGCTACGGCGACTTCATCGACATCTGCGCGGCGATCACGGGTCGGGTTCCCGACGCTGGGCTGCACACCGACGAGGGCCGGCGTGCGACGCTCCTGCTCCGGCTCCGCGGCATACCCGAGGCACTCCTCGACCACGATCTCCTGTACCCGGTGCTCGGCCACCTGCTCGGCCTTCGGGCCGGGAACGGCGTGGTGGCGGTCGAGGGCCTTCCGCCGGACACATCCGAGGATCGCCTCAAGGCCGTCGGCGCGGCGGCGGCGAGTTCAGGGGCGATCGCCCTGTTCCACGCGATCGGCGTGACGCCGGAGGCGCCGACGTGGGACGTCGTGGCCGGGGAACGAGCACGCGAGGAAGTGGTGACGCCCGCCGATCTCCGCGCCGCACGGGATCGACTGGCACGCGTCCCCGGCGGCGCGGAGATCGGCGCCGTCAGCGTCGGCACGCCGCACGCCTCCGAGAGGGAGCTCCGGCGACTGGCTGATCTGGTGGCAGACGATCGACCGAGCGTCCCCTTCTACGTCAACACCGGCCGCGCTCAGCTCGCCGGCATCGGCTCGGTCGCGGACGACCTCGTCGACGCCGGCGTCACCGTCGTCACCGACACGTGCACGTACATCACGCCCGTGATGCACGGCCTCGCGGGGCCGGTGATGACCGACTCCGGGAAATGGGCGTGGTACGCACCGAGCAACCTCGGCTTCGAGGTGGCGCTCGGAAGCCTCGGGGAGTGCGTCCGGTCGGCCGGCGCCGGCCGCGTGGTCCGCGATGACACGATCTGGGGCAGCTGATGGAGGGTCGGACCCTCGTCGAGGGCAACGCGACCGGCCCGGCTCTCGTGCTCGACGAGCCGCTCAGCCTCTGGGGCGGGCTGGATCCGGCGACCGGCGAGATCGTCGAAGCCAACCATCCCCAGCGGGGCTCGGTCGTCACCGGCTCGATCCTCGTCATGCCGTCGGGACGTGGCTCCTCTTCCAGTGCGACCGTGCTCGCCGAGGCGATCCGCGCCGGCACCGCGCCGGCCGGGATCGTCCTAGGCACACCCGACGACATCATCGTGATCGGTGCGCTCGTCGCGGCGGAGCTCTACGGAGTCTCGATACCTGTGGTCGTTGCACCCGCGACCACCCTTGGAACGATCCGGAACGGAGAAAAGGTCTCGCTGCCCTCCTAGCGCCAGATCGACGGAAGTTGGGGAAGCACGACGTCTTCAGCGCCGAGCCAGACTGCCAGCTCATCGATCTGCTTCCTGATCGCTGGCCACGCGGACGCTGGCGCGTCCTGCTCCGGGAACACGGCGTCGACCCTCAGGACGTTCGCCGTCCGATCGAAGTTCGGATCGAGACGCCCGACGATCCTGTCGCCGTGCAGGATCGGCATCACGAAGTACCCGAACTCGCGCTTCGCCTTCGGAACGTAGATCTCCAATCGGAACCGGAAGTCGAAGAGCTCCTCCGCCCGCACCCGGTCATGGATCAACCGATCGAAGGGTGAGAGAAGCACGGTCCGTGGCCGGAATGCCCGATCCAGCACATCCGCGTGCGCCCAGCGTTCTCCCCGCAGGCCTTCGACGGAGACGCGGATCGCCCGCCCGTCGCGCTCGAGCCCGGCAAGCGCCCGCTCCCACCCAGGCGGACGTGTCCCTTCGAACGTCTCCCCGAACCGATTGATCTTCGCGATGCCGAGCGCGCGAAGGTGAGTGTCGAGCAAGCGGCGAGCCTCTTCGCCCGGCGCCAAGCGTGTCCTGTCGACGGGCAGGCGCCGCGCGGCGAGATCCCACACACGCTCCTGACCCGCGCGACCGGCGATCATCACCTCGCCCTTGGCCCACAGGACCTCGAGCATCATCGAGGTGTTGCGACCGTTGTCGTTCCATCCGCCTGTCCGCCAGCCGACGGCGGAGCGATCCTCGAACGCTCGGGTCGGCAGCGGCCCCTCGGCGCGCAGCCGGATCAGGACGTACCGACGGAACGCCTGGTTCTCTCGGAGGTACCGCCGCACATACTCGTGGCGGCCAGCGGTGGTGCTGGGATACCTGCGCATCGTCGAGCGGTGTACGGCGAGCTGTGTCGTCGGCAAGATGAAGGCGCGGTACTCGAACAGCGACCGCTCCTCCCACAGGAGCCGCTCCAGCTCTGCGACCCGGAACCTTCGGCCCAGCCGGGACCAAAGGACGAGATGCTCGGTGCGCGCGACCCGTCGCGTCGGGTCCATCTGCACGCTGCCGAGCCCTTCCACGACCTCGAGGATCGAACGCGGCCGCGGCGCGGAAAGCAGTTGCGCGGTGACTGCGAGTTGCCGAGCGCGCCGGAGCGAGATCGACCGAGGATCGCCCGAGCTCACCCGGCGTGCTCAGCCGCCTGGGCGTCCGCTTTCGTGCGATGGACGGTGCCGTCGGGATGCTCGGGAGGCGCGTACAGCGAATACAGCTTGAGCTCCCCCGGCCCCGTGTTGATCACGTTGTGCCAGATGCCGGCGGGGACAACTACTGCCCAGTCGTCGGACAGGTCGTGCGCTTCATCGACTCCGTCTTCGTCCCGTCCGAACTCCACGCGGGCCTGTCCCTCCTCGATCCGGATGAACTGATCCCGGTCGGGATGGACCTCCTTGCCGATGTCTTCGCCGGCTCCGAGACGCATCACGGTGAGCTGGGCGTGCGCGCCGGTGAAGAGTACGGTCCGGAACGTCTCGTTCTCGAGCGTCAGGTGTTCGATATCTCCGACCCAACCGACCACCGGCAACCTCCTCGCGTCTGGCAAGCAACTTCGAGCCTAACGAACGAAGGCCTCCGGGAAGGAGGCCTTCGGTGCGACATGCAGCCATCGGATCGTGGACCTAGCAGGACGATGTGTGAACCGCCTCCCAATACTTGACGCGCTCCGCGAGCAAACGACCGCTTGACTCTCGCACGCTGAACATGCTCGAGAGCGAGGCACGATTGCGCAAGGACCTCGTCTGGAGTGCCTGAGCGGCCGTAGCTGCGTACGTCGGATCGGGTGTGCGCCGTGCATACCCAGAAGCTGGGCTCATGACTCCGCAGCGAACCCGCGGCAGGCGAAGGCCCAGGCAGACCCAGCCGTGGCGGACCGTCTAAAGGCAGGAAGGGCCCTTCATGCAGGCCCCCAATCGATGAGAGATGCCGGAATCTCCGAATCGATCGGGACGCGATCAAGCACGACGCCGGTTCGAGCCTCGAGGAGCACCACAAGATCTTGGTTCTCGATTCTCGAGCCGTTGACAGCGAGGACGGTGCCATCCGGACTCCACTCCAAGCCGAGAATCAGCTCATCAGTCGACGTCAACTCGGCAAGTCGCCGGTTCGTACCGTTGCTTGGGGTGAGCAGCTCCACCGTCCAGTCGTTCTGCGCGGGACTAGGGGGAATCAGTACGCCAGTCGAGTAGGCGAGGACATCCTCCGTGGGGTTCCAGGCCATCGCCTGGGCGTCAGGGTTGGGCACACCAGCCGCCACGAAACTTCCCGCCGAATCCGTCACGACCGGGACGGATCCGCCATTCGTTTGCGCCAGCGCGGCTATGTACTTCCCCGAAGGAGACGAGGTTGGATTGAGGATCGCATAGATCGTGTCCCAACCACGCTCGTTGAGCGCTCGTACGACGGATGCACTGCCACCCTGGGGCATGACCACTTGAGTGACCCCTGTTTCCACGTTCACCTGCTCGATCGCCGCACCGTCCGACAGCCCCACGATCAGAGAATCAGCTCCTGGCGCCCAATCGAATGAGAGTGCATTCACGATTCCCTCGAAGCACCGAGCGCCGCTGCCGTCGGCCTCTGCGACGCAGACCGTCTCCATCTCGATCTGATCGCCGGGATGCTGCGTCTCAGGGTCGATGGCCCAGGTCGAGTGCCTGTATGCCACTCTCGAGCCGTCGGGCGACCACTCGATCGGTCCGAGGATCGTTCCCGCGGTATCGGCCCGGGCAAGAACCCGTCTTTCACCCGAAGCGAGACTGACCGCGATCAATTCGGAGTGTCGTGTTAGCGAGGTGCTCTCGTTGCCGGCCTCGCCTGGGTACTCGATCGTTTCGGTCGAGGTACCAACCGCCGTCGATCCGTCCGGCGAGATGTCGTACGGTCGGATCCCGTTCATCACCGTCCTGGGCCCGTCTGCGACAACGAAGGCCGATCCGGTCTCAAGTTCGATGAGCCATCCTCCCGTTGGAATCAGGCGGCTCAGGGGACGCGTATCGGGAGCCGGGGCGTCCCCAGCGACCTCTGAATCAGGTCTGACGAGGGGACGCTGCCCTGTGGACAGAATCGACAGACCGGTGATCAGCACGACCGTCACGGTCAGTCCGACTGCGAGTCCTCCAACCCGCCGCCGTCGGCGGCGCCTAGCCGCTCGGGTCGTCAGGTCGTCGATATCGGGGAGTCCGGCGAAGGGCTCAAGCGCCTTCCCGAGTCGATGCTTGAGGGACGGCGAATCGCCTGTGCTCATCTTCCACCTCCGGACTGATCATGAACGCTTCGCGATTGCCGTGCGGCTACATCATCGTGACGGATGTCGTCGTCTTCCTCCAGGAACTGCCGCATCCTGAGGCGAGCTCGACTCAGGTGGACTCGCGTTGTCCCGGGGTTAGTGTGAAGGATCGTCGCAGCCTCCGGTGCGGTGAGGCCGTACATGTCACACAACACGAGAGCTTCCCGCTGACGAGCGGGCAAGGTCCGAAGCCCTTCTAGGATGCCCAAGTCCGGAGGCGAGGAGGAGGAGGAGGAGGTGGTTTCGGCTTCCCCAACCAGATCGCCGCTCCTCGAGCGCCTCACGTACAGGCGGCGAAGCCAACTTCTTGACAACCCCACTGCTGCCGCGATCGTGTACCTCATATGTGCGTCGTCGCCTTCGAGACGGTCCCAGCTTATCCACGTCCGAACGAAGGCTTCCTGAGTAACGTCCCACGCTTCATCCGCCCCGATCAGGCCCACGACCACGCGGAACACCCCTTGGAACGAATGGCCGTAGAAGTCTTCGAAAGCACGATCATCCTGTGCCTCTGTCACCGTTCCCTCACCTGTCTATCGCTTGAGGCGGCGGATCTGCATACATGCATGGCCCATCTCACACGAGTTGCCAAACGCCCAGAGCGAGCAGAGCCGTCGCCATCAGGCTGAGCGTCTTCACAAGCTGGTCTCGGTCTCGCCACGAGTCGAGGGTGGTCTCGATCTCGCTTTCCTCGAGTGCTCCGGCGACAGCGAACACTGGAAGCGCCCGGCCGATGCCGTACCCGGCCCCGAGCAGAAGTCCGAGCGCAGGGCTGGCCGCAACGATCAGGGCGACGATGACCGCCCAGAAGCTCCAGAAATACACTGTGGACGCAAGCCCGATGCCGAGCGTGGCACCATAAAGTGTAGAGCTCATCGGCGCTGGGAAGACGTGCTTCCAGGAGAGCGGTACCTGCTTGGCTCGCGCGATCAAGTTTGCTCGAGCTCCGATGAGGTCAAGCCCACCGGCAATCGCCAACAGAGCAAGCCCTACCCAGACGCGTTCGGGGGATCCTCCGGGGAGCGCGAGACCGACGGTCGACGCCACCGCGCCGAGCAGAGCTCCTCCGAGCGCGGCGGCTGCCAGGTGCGGGGTACCGATAACCCGCCACCACCACCCGAAGCGCCCGGCAACTCTCGCTTTGCTCCCGGCAAAGCCGATGGTTCCCACCATCGATTCGCCTCAGGGCGACCAGCTGGCAACGAGCCCCGCGAGGAGAGCCCCGATCAAGAGGAGCATCGCCCGCGTCCACCTCCTCTAGTTGCAGGTCTGATAGATGGTGCCGCATTTCGTATTTGTGCACGATCTGTACACGCACTTCACACGCCATCCGTCAGAGCCAGGCCCGCATATCCCCGCGGGCGAGTTGCAGTAACCGACGTTGTGGCAGTAGTCATCGCCGAAGTCGGAGCACCCGGCCTTGTTCTGGGTGTCAGCGCCCGAGCACTTCGCACAACAGTCGTAGAGACGCACCTTGTAGGCCTGTCTGAGGGGCGGGTTGAGGTGGCATGGGACTAGACAGTTCGCGGGGTTGTTGATGTTGTCGGGACAGGCGATCCAGAATCCCCCACAACAGTTGGGGCAGGTGTTTCCGCCCGCAACCACCTCTTCGCACATACAGGTCAGCCGCGGTGACCACCCTCGGTCGGTCCCTCCGGAGCATTGCACGGCCTCCGCAGACTCCAGCCGCCAGAGGCCGATGAAGCCAGCGCCGAGGAGCGCTGTTGAGGCCCGGCCCAGCGTCGCAAGGAAGCTCCTGCGGGTCGTCCGGTTTGCGACGTTGACGAGCTTCTGTGAGACGAGACCATCCACAGGGGGCTGGCGCTGGGGCAGGATTTCACGGTGCAGATCGTTGCTAGACATGACCGTCCCCTCCTTGCCCAACACTTGAGAGCGGAATCAAGCCCTCATCCAGCATCGCGGGCTCGGATTCGGATGATCGGAGAACACCGCACCTGAGGATCAGCGACTCGAGGTGTTCCATGTGGTTGATCCCGCCCTGGCCGAGGACCTTCCCTTGAGGATTCAGCACGAAGGCGTACGGGGTACCCTCGACGCCATAGAGATCGAATGGCTCGACGGCTGACTCGTGCCGCACTCGAACCTTCCTCTTCTCTGCCCACGAATCCAGCACCCGCTGTTTCTCTCGCGCGAGAACGACGATACGGATTGAAGATCGGTACGACGCCGCAACAGCGTTGACCGCGGGGACCAGGGAGTCACAGGAACCACATGTCGTGGACATGAAGACCAGCAGCCAGCTGCGGCGGTCACCAGGATCCGATGAGGGGACCCACGGTGCGTCCTCTCCGACAGCCGGCCCGGACCCAGCGTCGATGGGCTTGACGGTTCCCACACGGATGAGCAACGTCCCAACCTGCCTCATGACCGCCACAAGCAACAGTCCCTCGACGACTACAAGGATCCACAGGAAGATGTGCGAAATCATCCAAGCGTCATTCATCAAGACTGCCTCCCTGCGTGGTCCGCCCATGGTGGTGAGCTGGCACACCTTCCCAAACCTCGGCAAGCTCACCTTCGACCTGCCGGCCGCGTGTGCCCGTCCGATACTCGGGCTTCCCACGAAGGTCGAGATATGCGATCAGCAGGAACGCGATGAGAGCAAGTTGAGCGCCCGCCATCTCGGCGTGCACGTACTCGGGCTTGGCCGGGGTGCCGCTGGTACTCACCCCAAGGGCCGCACCGGACAGAGTCGTTCCCACCAAGGTAAGCGAAATCAGACCTGCATTCCGAACCACACTGCGCCACGAGACCGCCGAACTGGATCCACCGCCAAAACAGCCGCATCGCAGGGACTCTTTCCGCACCACTCCCACGGCAAGGGCGACAGTGAACACTGCGAGGGCGACCGCGATGACGATGCCGGTGAGCGCGGGCCAAATGCCCAAGAGGAAGAGAGCACCGGAGACGATTTCGAACAGACCGATTGCGCTGGCCGCAGCCCGGGCTGCAGCTTCGTTGCGGAGGACCAGCCGACTGATGGGGAACTGCCTCAGAACCTTCGCGAACTCCCGAATCTCCGTCGCCTTTGATCCGCCGGCAAGGATGAGAGTCGCTCCAACGATGATCCGGCAAGTGACTCCGAGGAGGTCGAGTGTCACCCCATTCGAGAATCCCACGCGGATGTGTGGTGATGGAAGAAAGCGCTGCTTCTGCTCTCGAACACGTCCACCAAGGCGATACCCTCGCACGCTCTCATCTGATCGCCGTGACTGAGTGCGAGCCGACACTCCATCGTCAGCGTCTCCTACCGGCCCAGGACGTTCTAAGCCTCAGCATCAACCGGTGTCGTGCGGAGTCAAGTCCAGTCTTAGATCTACAGCGCGATGCGGGCACGAAGCGCTGCGGTTCACAGCCGAGACTAGAGGAGTCCCTGTCTTGCGGCCAGGATCGCCAAGGACCTTCAACAGCTCGGAGGATGGCGTTTCCTCCCGCGAGCGAGTCCAGCTCGTCCCTGTTCTGCCGCCGGACGTGACCGAACTTGAGCATGGCGCCGATGGCGGATATGCGGTCATGGCCTGAACGCCTGACTCCACGCAAACTCCCCGCTTCGAACCGACACGCTGGCGCCCTGTCGCGTGCCTTTGTGTAGGTGGAAGACGGCTACGTCTCACACCGGGCTCGGCGGCAGCGGGCTGCTGCGGCGACGAAGGCAGGATCGCCAACGCCTGCCGGATGCGGAGACGCCGTCATCCCTCGCGGGCGCAAAGGGCGGGCGCAAGGGCTTCGAGGCCGAGAGCCGACAGGGAGCGCAGCAGCCCCCGAACCCGGGCACCTCATGTGGAGGCGAGCTCGGAGATGACGGAGGCATGGCGCAACCGGAGGGCTCGAGGCGAACGGAGATTGGACGCCGGCGGAGGCGGCGCGAGGTGAGGCGGCGCCAGTGCGGACGGCTTCGCGAGACGCGATTGCGGCGAACGCCTGCCGGAGCAAGCCCGGCGCGATGAGCGAGGGAGGTGAGGATCGGCACGAACTGAACATCCTTGAGGCGGCAGGTAGCGGCCGCGCGCCTTCGCGGGAGCTCGCGCTCGTCCGAGGGAACCGGATGGTTCTCGCGCCAGCGGCGCATGGGCGGCGCGAGAGCGCAGGGGGCGAGGCCGAGAAACCGCAGCTCACCGGGCGATTTCACCGGAGACCAACCGCCGAAGGAGGGGGAGGACTGTGTCCAGAATATGGTTCGAGAAGAACGAAACGATCTTCGCGCGCGCGATGTCTCGCTCGATGAGCGAGACTTGGCGATCCTCTTCAGCCTCCTCGAGCACAAGATCCTCACCACTGAGCAGATGGAGATCCTGTTCTTCCGCTCCTTGAGGCGGTGCCAGCACCGGCTGAGAGAGCTGAGGGATCTGAAGTTCATCGCATCGTTCACACCGGGGAGAGGCTTCGGGGAGGGGAGACCGCCGGCGTGCTGGTTCCTCACGAAGGTCGGCCTGAGCACCTGCGCCGACTACGAGGGCGTCCGCGCCTCGGACCTGTCCTGGATCCCCGACGATGGCTACAGGGCGAATAAGAACCTCCCCCACCGGCTCGGCGTCAACGCGTTCTTCTGCGCGCTCGTTGAGGCCTCTAGGGCCAACGAGGGCCACTGCCTAGTGACCTGGCGAGCCGAGCACTGGGTCCGCACGAGAGTCGCCGAGGTCAAGCCCGACGGGTTCGGGCGCTATCTCCACCCCGGCGGCGCGTGCGAGCTCTACCTGGAGTACGACCGAGGCACGGAGGCGTTTGGGGCCCTGGCGCGGAAACTCGAGGGTTACCTCCGGCTGGCGGCGGGGTGGACTGAGGAACAAGACCTCGTCGGGTTTCCGAACCTCCTCCTGGTCGTTCCGGAGGGAGTGCGCGAGGGGGAGGTCGCATCCGCCTATCGCCACGCGACCGGGACGATGCACGTCACGGGCTCGCTCGCGATCTCGTTCCCCTTGTTCGTGGCGAGCGAGGACTCGCTCGTCAAACTCGGGATCCTCGGGTGCGCGTGGAGGCATCTGCCGACGGCTGGCGAGCGCATCTCGCTCCTTGAATTGCCGGCCCAACCGCGCGACCTCTTCCAGGCCACTCGATGTCTCGGGCGCTACTTCACCGATGAGTCCCCCGACCACGGGCGCCGGATCTCCCCTGTCTCGACCACGCCCCGATTCCCCGCCCTGCCGCCCCGACATGCCCCGTGACGCCCGGGCGCGAGGACGCGCCCCGGACCCAAGTCGATCTCTCTCCCGGGAGGGACAAGACCGGCGTGGCCCCCGACGACGGAGGGCAGGAGGACGCGCTCGCCTTCGACGAGGGCCAGGCCAGTAGGTTAGAAGACGATGCTAGCCTCAGGCCGCTCGCGAGGGCGCTCCTGGCGCTCGCCGAGCAGCTGAGGCGGGAGGAGGCGCCGTGAAGGTCGTCATCTACCTCCGGGTCTCGACGAAGGATCAGGCCGAGGAGGGCTACTCGATCCCCGCCCATGCGGAGGGGTGTCGCCGGTTCATTGCGGATCGCGGCTGGGAGCTCGCCGACGAGTACGTCGACCGCGGGGAGTCGGCTCGCACGGCCGACCGGCCGCAGCTCCAGGCGATGCTGGCGCGCCTCGTCGAGGACCCCAGCATCGACCGCCTCGTGGTCCACAAGCTCGATCGCCTCGCCCGGAACCTCGAGGACCACGCCGCGGTTCGGGCTGCGCTCCGGAAAGCCGGCGTGCAGCTGCACTCGGTCACCGAGACCCTGGAGGACTCGGCATCCGGGAAGCTCGTGGAGGGGATCCTCGCCTCGATCGCGGAGTTCTACTCGGCCAACCTCGGCCAGGAGATCCGCAAGGGCCTGGATCAGAAGGCTGCCCAGGGCGGCTGGCCGGGGCGCGCGCCCTTCGGGTACATGAACGTCCGTCGAGATGCCCCCGGTAGCCGCGGCGAGTCGGTGCTCGAGCCCGATCAGCAGTCGCCGCTCGTCGCGTGGGCCTTCGAGCGCTACGCGACGGGCGAGCTGTCCCTCGCCTCCCTCACCGAGGCCCTGGCCGAGAAGGGCCTGCGGAACCGGCTTGGGAACCCGCCGGGCGTGAGCGCTATCCACCGGATGCTCCGGAATCCCGTATACGCCGGCGTCGTCCGCTGGAAGGGCGTCGACCGAGACGGAACGCACCCGAGGCTCGTCTCCCGCGAGCTGTTCGACAAGGTCCAAAGCGTGTTGGACGCGCATTCCTCCGGCGGGGAGCGGAGCTGGAAGCACGATCACTACCTGAAGGGCACGCTGGTCTGCGCCGAATGCGGCTCGAAGATGTATTACGCGCTTGCCAAGGGCCGATTCGGGTACTTCCGCTGCATCGGCCGAAACACCGGTCGCACTCGCTGCTCGCAGGGCCGCTATGTCCCCGCCACCGAACTCGAACGCGAGGTGGAGGCGCTATACGAAGGCGTTCGGATCCCCGCGGCGCTCAGGCGCAGGCTGGAGCGGGTTCTCCGGACCGAGGTCGCCGAAAGGGAGCGACACTGGGCGGAGGCGACGGAGTTCCTGGGCCGGCGCCTTCGCCAGCTTGCCAACGAGCGGGAGAAGCTGCTCCGCGCGTACTACACCGATGCGATCGACGTGCAAACCCTCAAGCGCGAGCAGGCGCGGATCAACGCCGAGGTGGCGGAGGCCGAGTCACAGCTCGCGACCGACGGGGAGAAGCTGAGGCAGGCGACGAAGATCATCGACCTCGCCCTCGACCTCGCGAAGACCTGCGCTGCGAGCTACCGGAAGGCGAAGCCCGAGGTGCGCAAGATGTGGAACCGTGCCTTCTTCCGCACGATCCGCATCCAAGACGGCAAGATCGAGGACTTCGCTTACGAAGAGCCCTTCGCGTCCCTGCTCGGTTCACACAAGGGCTCGATGGTGGAGGTGGCGGGAATCGAACCCGCGTGACAGGGCGACCGTCTGGGTCTTCTCCGGGCGCATCCGGTGGGTAGATCTCGCTTCGGGCCTCCCACCGGCGGAGGGGCCCTCGGCCAGTCCGGGTGAGATGTCCCTCGGAGGCCCCCGGACGGAACCTCCTCGGTGAGGCCTGCTTGCGATGTCCTGTCCGGGCCGCAGGCCTCTCCCGGACGGACAGCTACCTATTGGCTAGGCAGCGAGCGCGTACTCATCGTTGGCGCTTGTGTTGATTCCGGCGTTTTACGAGACTCCGGAGACCTCGGCCCGCTTCTCCCAGGCGATAACCGCCCTGCTCGAAGCCAGTACACCCCCATATGTATTTGTCACTCAAGTATACGGCTCATCGGTATCGGTCCCCCAGCTCCCGCACGACGTCCACGATCAGATCCATGTCCTCGGGCCGGTTCCGCCAGTTGACCGCCGCGGGCCGGAACGCGACGTTCCCGTCGTACTCCGTCATGCCGAAGAAGACCCGGCCGTCGAGGATCGCCTCCTCCCCGATCCTGCGATTGAGCTCGTCCAGGCGATCCTCGGCATAGCCCGGCGGGTGGTAGCGGAAGCAGACGATGTTCAGGCTCACATCCGCCAGTCGCTCGAGATCCGGCTCCTCGGCCACCTTTCCGGCGAGGTGCTGCGCCAGGTCGAGGTGCTTCTCGACGATCGCCCGGTAGCCACTCCGCCCGTACGAACGGAGCGTCGCCCACACGGTGAACGCCCTCGCCCGGCGCGACATCTCGGGTCCCAGGAAGCCCCAGGTCGGCTTCGGCCCAAGGGGATCGGGAAGGTAGGCGGCGCCCGACGTGAAGATGGGTGCCTGCAGCGCGGCGTCCTTCACGAACGCGAAACCGCAGTCGTAGGGGACGTTCAGCCACTTATGGCCGTCCGCGATCACCGAGTCCGCGCGTTCCACTCCCTCGACGAGATGGCGCGAGCGGTCCGAGAGGGCGGCGAACAGTCCGAAGGCTCCATCCACGTGGAGCCAGGCGCCGTGGCGCTCCGCGAGGTCGGCCATGGCGGCCAGGGGGTCGAAATCACCGGCGTTCACCTCTCCGGCGCTCGCGATCACGACGGCGGGCGCGTCGCCGAGGGCCTCGAGCTCACGCTCGAGAGCCGCGAGGTCGAGGCGTCCGACCCCGTCCGCCGTGAGCTTCCGCACGGCATCCCGTCCGAGTCCGAGCATGGCGAGCGCCTTCGTGTCGCTGGGGTGCACGTAACCCGAGCCGAAGACGGGCATCCGCGGTAAGCCGCCGAGACCGTCCACGTCGACATCGACGCCGTGTCGAAGCCCCCACCACCGCCGGGCGCAGGCGAGCGCGGTGAAGTTCGCCATGGTCGCGCCCGTAGTGAGGATCCCGCCCCAGGACGGCGGCAACCCGAACAGCTCCTTCAACCAGCCGAGCGCGACCGATTCGAGATGGCCACCGAGCGGCGTAGCCACCCAGGCTCCCGGATTCTGGTCCCACGTGGACGTCAGCCAGTCGGCGCCGAGCGCCGCCGGCGTCGTCCCACCGTTAACGAAGTGGAAGAACTTCGGCCCTGCGGAGTGCACCAACCCGTCACCGCCGTCGATCAACTCCTGCAGCGCCGCGATCGCTCCGACCCCGTCCTCGGGAAGCGACCCCGTGAAGGAGGCGGCGGCGTCCTCCGCCCGGGGATCTCGGACGGGACGATCCTCGACCCCGTCGAGATACTTCCGGGCCTGATCCGCCACGAACGCGACGACGGCATCCAGCTCGCCCACGTCGGGTGGCGTCGGAGACATCTCCTGACCGTATGACATCAGCGACGGCGGCCGAGCTCCCGCCGCATCTCACGCTCGTGCTCGCGTTCCGCGATCGCCTGGCGCTTCTCGTGACTCCGTCTCCCCCGCGCGAGCGCCAGCTCCACCTTGGCGAGCCCGTGGGTGAAGTACACCCGCAGCGGCACGAGCGCGAGTCGGTCCTGCTGCTGCGCGTCCGCGAGCTTCGAGATCTCCTGACGGTGAAGCAGCAGCTTCCGCGGCCTGAGCGGCAGGTGCGACTTCTTGTCGCCCTGCTCGTAGGGAGGGATGTGCATGCCCTCCAGCCACACCTCGCCGTCCCGGACGCGCGCGAACGCTTCCGCGAGCGACGCCCGTCCTCCGCGGAGGGACTTCACCTCGTCCCCCGTCAGCGCGACGCCGGCC
This sequence comes from Actinomycetota bacterium, assembly GCA_050998695.1. Taxonomy (GTDB): domain Bacteria; phylum Actinomycetota; class UBA4738; order UBA4738; family HRBIN12; genus JAJNBA01. The sequence goes on along the minus strand of JBPCPX010000130.1, from coordinate 14,672 downwards.
TCGAAAGTCTCGAGGATCGCGTAGTCGTGGCGCGCCTTGCGGTTGGAGGCGACGGTCTTCTCGCCCTCGCGATCCTTGCGGGCCATCGGGCTGCCCTCGCTCTCAGACGTCGAGGAAGCGCCGCATGCCGATCGTGCCGGCCACGACGGCGACCAAGACGGCTGCCACCAGGATCCACGGCATGACCGCGACGACGTCGGTGTTCTTGATGAGCGGGAGCCACGGCGCCGTCCCCCGAAGGCGGTCCACCACGAACACCTTCACGAGGAACAGGCCGGCGATCGCGGAGGCGGCGCCCAGCAGGGCCTCCACCATGCCTTCGATGAGGAACGGCACCCGGATGCGCCAGTTCGTCGCGCCGACGAGGCGCATGATGCCGATCTCTTTCCGGCGCGCGAACATCCCCATCCGCAGGGTGTTGGCCACCAGTCCGATCGCCGACACCAGCATGATGACGGCGATCCCGAAGACCCCGAGCGAGAGCACCCTCGTGAGCGAGTCGAGTCGATCGAGCAGCTTCTGATAGTCGGCGACGGCCCGGACCCCCGGCTCCGTGCATTCCTGATGCTGATCCCCATCGGGCTCGACCACGACGGTGCAGCCGAGCGCCGCCGTGATCTGCTCGAAGTTCGTGACCGCGGAGAGCTTCACCCGGAGGGACGTGGGGATGACCTCCATGCAATCCACCTGCTCGAGGAACACGTCCTGGCCTTCGAACAGCCTGGCGAACTCCTCGCACGACTTCGCCTTGTTCCAGTAGTCGACGTGGGCGACGGCCGGCACCTGCTGCAGCTTGTCCGTCAACCGGCCGACGGTGCCGCTGTTCACGGGATCGGTGAGATAGACCTGCACCTCCACGTTGCCCGTCAGCACCCGGGTCACCAGCTCGAACTCCCGAGCGATCAGCAACGACAGGCCGAACAGGAACAGCGCGATGAACGCGGTCGACATCGCCGCGAAGGCCACGACCCCGTTCCGCCGCAGGCCGGCGGCGGTCTCGCGGAAGAAATACTCGACCCTCGGTGCCATCAGCTGTACACCCCCCGGGACTGGTCTCGAACGACCCTGCCCTTGTCCAGCTCGATCACTCGCTTGCGCATCGCGTCCACGATCGCTTGATCGTGGGTGGCCATGAGGATCGTGGTGCCGATCCGGTTCACTTTGTCGAGGAGCCGCATGATGTCGACCGACGTGTTGGGGTCGAGGTTCCCGGTGGGCTCGTCCGCCAGCAGGACCAGCGGCCTGTTCACGCACGCGCGCGCGATCGACACGCGCTGCTGCTCGCCGCCGGAGAGCTCGTCGGGATAGGCGTTCAGCTTGTCTCCGAGCCCGACGTACTCCAGGATCTCCGGCACCCGCTGATCGATCACGTGTTTCGGCTTGCCGATGACCTCGAGGGCGAACGAGACGTTCTCGAAGGCAGTCTTGTCCTGCAGGAGCTTGTAGTCCTGGAAGACGGTCCCGATGTTCCTGCGCAGGTGAGGCACCTTGAACGTGGTGATCTTCGACAGGTTCTTGCCCGCCACGAACACATCCCCACGGCTCGCCTCCTCTTGCTTGAGGAGGAGGCGGATCATGGTGGATTTCCCGGAGCCGGAGGGGCCCACGACGAAGACGAACTCGCCCTTGTCGATCTCAACCGAGACGTCCTCGAGGGCGGTGACGCCGTTCCGGTAGACCTTGGTGACTCGTCGGATACTGATCATGGCGTGAGGAATTCGACCTGGAGATGGGGTCGGCCCACCCTACCAGAGGTCTTCCGCGACACCGGTGAACGTGCCGTAGGCTGGCTCGCGTGGACCCCGCGGATGCGAGCCGGCTCGCGCCGCGCGCGGCGCAGCGTTTCGCCTCGTGGCTCGGGCCACTGCTCATCCTCGGCTCCGTCCTCTTCGCGCTCCGCGGATTCATCCTCGACGGCGCGCTGACCAACCAGCACCCCGACCTCCTGACCTTCTGGCTTCCCCGCTGGTCCTTCCTGGGCGATTCCGTCGCCGCCGGCCGGATCCCTCTGTGGAACCCGTTCGAGATGGCGGGATACCGCTTCGCTGCCGATCCGCAGAGCGGTTGGCTTTATGCGCCTCCCACGGTGCTCTTCTCGCTGTTCTCGCCGGGATCCGCCCTGCGGATCTTCATCGTCTTCAACCCGCTTCTCGCCGGTCTCGGCATCTACGCCTTCCTCCGGAAAGAGGCACTGGGACGAGCCGCGGCAACGGTCGGCGGTCTGGTGCTCGCGATGATGATGGCGACGTCGACGATCGTGATCTCGCTGCCGTTCGCTGGCGCCCTGGGATGGACGGTCGTCGTGCTTCTCGCCGCGTCCGGCTACCGGAGGGCCGAGCGATGGTCTGGGCGGCTCGCGTGGCTCGTGCTCGGTGCCTTCGCGTGGATGCAGGTCGCGGCCGCGCACATGAGCCACGGCCTCGTCATCGCGACGGCCTTCGCGACCGTCTATCTGGTCGCCGGCGCGGTGAGCGACGCGCGAACGGGGGTCAGCGCGGGACGCTCAGCCACGGGTCGGGTGGCGCTGTTCCTCGCCGTCCTGCCGCTCGCCGCGCTGCCGATCCTCGTGCCGCACGTCGACTTCCTGGGCGAGTCGAGCCTGCGCGGCGGCTACGGAGTGCTCGGTGACACGGGCCAGTCCGAGGTGGGCGATCCGCTCGGTTCGAACGGCGTCTGGGCGGCCTGGCCGCTGGGCTTCGCCGCGGCGCCGGGTGCCTACGCGGGCGGGGCGGCGCTCGCGTGCGTCCTCCTCGCGGCTCGCGCTCGCCGACTCCGTACGCTCGTGGTCGCGATCGGCGGGCTCGCGATCGCCGCGTACGTGCTCACCTCCCCCTTGCTCGTGACGGCAGCCTGGTTCCGAGCCTTCGTGCTCGAGATCCCCTTCGGCGACGTGTACCTGCACAACCCCGGGCGCCTCCGGTACGTGGCCGTGCTCGCGCTGCCCGTCCTTGCCGCGACGGGCTTGCAGGGCCTCGTGGATCGGCCGCTCTCCTCTCGTGCGGCGTTCACCTGGCTCGGCACGGCGTTGGTCGCGTTCCTCCTCTGGCCGCTCCTCGCGGGAGGCAGCCTGATCCGGTTCGCGATGGTTGCCACGATCCTGATGGCCGGCGCCCCGCTCTTCTACGGGCTGGCCACCCGGAGATGGCGATGGGCCTCCGGGCCCGCGCTCGTCGGTCTGCTCGCCCTCGAGCTCCTCGGGAGCGCCGTCTACGCGCAGTCCTACGAGGGCGGCACGATCTTCACCGGGCTGGAGACGGGCGAGCATCCGAGCCTCGTCCCGCAGGTGCTTCGGTATCCCGCGTTGGACGAGACCGCGTTCCTCGCGCCGACGACGATCGTGGAGCGCATGCGAGCGGAGCCCGGCCGTTACGCGACGTGGGCGCCTCCGGCGGCCTACTTCGAGAAGGGCTACCTGTGGATGAAGTCCCCGTGGGACTGGCCGGCGCTCGCGCCCTCCAGAGGCACGCTCTTCGGGATCCCCGACGCGCTGGGCTACAATCCCGTGCAGCTTCCGCGCTACTGGCGATACATACGAGCCACCAACGAGCTCTCGGTCTTCTACAACGCGTCGGTGCTCAACCTGCCTTCTGTCGAAGATGTCCGTCTGCTCGGTCTGCGTTACTTGGTGATCCCCACGGGATCGGAGTCACCCGTCGAGGGCAGGATCGTCGAACGGTCCGACGGATACTCGCTCTGGGAGCTGTCCGACCGCCAGCCCGAGGCGACGGGGACGGCACAGGTCGAGCGCGCGCGGAACGTGCAGGAAGCGCTCGAGATGGTCACCACGCCCGGTTTCGACCCGGCACGGATCACCGTCGTGGAGGACTCGGGTGACTTCGGAGCGGTAAGCGAGACGCAGGCATGGGACGCTCGGATCGTCGGACGGTCCCCGACCGAGCTCCGGATCCTGCTCGAACCCGCGAACGGCGGGGTGCTCACGATACGGAGCGCCTTCGACCCCGGCTGGCGGGCGGAGATCGACGGCCGCGACGCGCGGACGCTCCCCGTCGATGGCTTCCTGCAGGGAGTGATCGTCGACGAGGAGCGCTCACGGGAGGTGGTCCTCACCTATCACGACGACCCGGTGATGATCGGTCTCGCCCTCGGCGCCGCGGTCTGGGGCGCGCTCCTCGCCGCGCCGTTCCTGGCGCTCGCATCCCAGCGTCGCGCTGCCCGAAGTCGCTCGGCTCCGCGTCGCCTCAGGCGGACTCCCCCACGGATGCCCGTCGCCTGAGCTCGCCCTCGATGAACCGGTCGATGTCGCCGCCGAGGACGCGCGAGGGATCGCCCACCTCGACCTCCGTCCGGTGGTCCTTCACCATCTGGTACGGAGCGAGGACGTAGGAACGGATCTGCGATCCGAAGTCCACCGCCTTCCGCTCTCCTCGCAGCTCGTTCATCTCCTGCTCACGGCGCCGACGCTCGAGCTCGGCCAGGCGAGCCTTCAGGATCCGCATCGCGACCGCCCGATTCTGGAGCTGTGATCGTTCGTTCTGGCATGCGACGACGATGCCCGACGGCAGGTGCGTGATCCGGACGGCCGAATCCGTCGTGTTCACCGATTGCCCGCCGGGCCCGGAGGAACGGAACACGTCGATGCGCAGGTCCTCCTCGGGGATCTCGACCTCCTCCTCTTCCGACTGCTCGAGAAGGGGGATGACGTCGAGGGCGGCGAAGGAGGTGTGGCGTCGCTTCTGGGCGTCGAACGGACTGATCCGGACCAGACGGTGGACGCCACGCTCGGCGGACAGCAACCCGTACGCGTTGGGCCCGTGCAGGATGAACGTCGTCGACTTGATGCCGGCTTCCTCGCCGTGATGGATCTCGTCGACCTCCATCCGGAACCCCTGCTTCTCTGCCCATCTCGCGTACATCCGGAGCAGCATGTCCGCCCAATCCTGCGACTCGGTGCCCCCGGCGCCTGCCTGCAAGGTCGCGATCGCGTCGTGGTCGTCGTAGGGACCGGAGAGGAGGGCGGTGAGCTCGACCGTCTCGAGCTCCCGCTGGAGACGGCCGAGCCCTCCTTCGAGCTCCTTCGTGAGGTCCGGATCGGCCTCGTCCTCGAGCAATTCGTCCATCGCTTCGAGGTTCTCGAGGGAGCTCTCGAGGCGGTCGTGGCGGTCGACCTGATCGTGCAGGCGGGAGAGGCGCTGGGTCAGCTCCTGCGCACGAGACTGATCGTCCCAGAGCGCGGGATCGGACGTCTGTCGCTCGAGATCACCGAGCTGCGCGCGCTTGCCGTCGACGTCAAAGGAACTCCTTGGCGGCGATGATGCGGTCACGGAGCTTGCGGAGCCGTTCGGTGTGATCGTTCATGCGTCGATTCTAGTGTTCCCGGCCTCCCCGCCGGCGCCCCGACGTCGGCTTCCGCGTCGCGTGACGAACATCACCCGCGCCAGGTGCCGTAGACCACCGCGCCGTCGGCGGCCATCCCCGAAGCTCGAAGGAGCCGCAAGCGAAAGGAAAGACCGCGTGAGCACGAGCGCCGAGACGATCCGCCCCGGGTTGGCATGGAACGCGACGCGGGTCGGGAGCGCATTGATGATCGTGATCATCGCGGTCATCGCGCTTGTCTTCTGGCCGGCGTTCGACACGTCGAACGCGGAGCTGCCGGTCACCCGGCAGACGCACGGGCTCGCGGCCCCGCACAAGCACATCGTGGTCGACGGAGAGGTCTGTCCACAATGCCTTCCGTGACCTGAGAGAAGAGAGGTACCCCCCTCTCATGGCGGCCGGCCGAGCCGAAGGCCCGGTCGGCCGCCCCCTTTCCGAGGGCGCATCCGGCCCTCTTGGCGCCCCCGCGGCTCCGTTCCCTGACGCTCGCGTCGCGGCACCCGTTCGCATCATGGGCGACACCGGATCCACGTGGTGAACGTCACCTCCGGACGGTGCGGGCCGGCACCGACCGCCCGAAGGGCGCTCCGTAGGGTCATCTCATCGACCAGATCCCGAAGGGATCGAGACGGAAGGGGGAGCCATGAGCGCCCAGGGAGGAACCCTCCAGCGCAGAGGAACCATCGAGCTGCCGATATGGCCCGTGGCCGTCCTCGTGGTCGCCGCAGTCGCTGCGGCGATCGGGATGACGTTGCTGAGGAGCGCGGGACAGACCACGTTCGTGACATCGGTCACGGACCAGGAGCGGCTGTCGAACTCCACCGCCGCGGTTCGTGAGCAGGGGGCGGTTGCACCGGCGATCCCCGCGATCCGCCCGATCGACCTCTCGGTGCTCGAGAACTCGAGCGCCGCGGTCCGCGAGCAGGGAGCGATGCTCCCCGCGAGCGTGGGTATCTCCCACGTGGCCCCGTCGCTGCACTCACAGGGCTTCGCGGGCTTCGAGAACCCCGGCGCCTACATCACCGAGGCACCGGCCTTCCAGCCGGGCCTCGAGAACCCGGGCGCCTACCCGGCGGAGATCGCGCCGCCGGCGGAGGGACCCGTCATCGTGAACGGCGAGCCCTGCATGCAGTGCAGGTAAGCCCTCCCGTCACGGAAAAGACGAAGGGGCCGGCGCGACGCGCGGGCCCCTTCGTCGTACCGGGTGATTACGCCACGGCCCCGTGGCACTTCTTGTATTTCCGACCGCTGCCGCACGGACACGGTGCGTTACGAGGCACCTTGTCGCTGATCACCTGATTCGGATTCGATTCCTGCACCGTGCCCGATGCATCCGCCGCTTCCTCGTCGCCGTGGCTCTCGCGGACCTGCTTCACCTTGGGCTGGGATACCCGTCGTTGCTGCTGCTCCGGCGAGACCAGCTCGACCCGGTAGATGTAGCGAACGAACTCCGTCTGGATCGTGGACGTGAGCTCCTCGAACATGTCGAAGGCTTCGCGCCGGTATTCCGTGATCGGGTCCTTCTGCGCGTAGCTCCGTAGGTAGATCCCTTCCTGCAGGTAGTCCATCTCGTACAGGTGCTCGCGCCAGCGGGTGTCGATGATGTTGAGCAGCACGACGCGCTCGAGCTCCCGCATCATCGTCTCGCCGAGCGTCTCCTCCTTCCCCGCGTACGCGGCCAACGCGTCCTCGACGAATGCCTCCTGGAGCGTCTGCGAGTCGCGGATCTCGGCCACCTGCTCGGTGGCCAGCGAGACCGGGTAGACCTCCGAGAGGGCGGTGAACAGCCCGTCCCGGTCCCATTCCTCATCGAAGACCTCCGGTGGGCAATACGTCGAGACCGTGGTCTCGACCACGTCCTTGACGAACCCCAGCGCTTCCTCCGTCAGGTCCCCGCCCTCGAGGATCTTCCGGCGCTCCCCGTAGATCACGGTGCGCTGGCCGTTCATGACCTCGTCGTATTTCAGGACGTTCTTCCGGCGCTCGTAGTTGAGCTCCTCGATCTGCCCCTGTGCGTTCTGGACGGCGCGCGTCACCATCTTGGCTTCGATCGGCTCGTCCTCTGGCCACTTCAAGCGCTCCATGATCGACGCGACCCGGTCGGAGGCGAACATCCGCATCAGGTCGTCCTCGAGCGACAGGTAGAAGGCCGAGGCGCCCGGGTCGCCCTGCCGACCCGAGCGGCCACGGAGCTGATTGTCGATGCGCCGAGACTCATGGCGCTCGGTGCCCAGCACGTACAGACCACCCAGCTCGATGACCTCCTCGTGCTCCGCATCGGTCTGGGCCTTGAACTTCGCGAAGATCGGCTCCCACTCGGCCTCGTAGGCCGCGCGCTCCTCCTCATCCGCTTCGAACAGCAGATAGCGATCGTTGTCGAAGTCCCGTGCCGCCATCTCCTGGCGCGCGAGGTACTCGGGGTTGCCTCCGAGGAGGATGTCGACGCCTCGACCGGCCATGTTCGTCGCGACCGTCACCGCGCCTTTGCGCCCGGCCTGCGCCACGATCATCGCCTCTTTCTCGTGGTTCTTCGCGTTCAAGACGTGATGCTTCACGCCGCGACGGTCGAGCATCCCCGAGAGCTTCTCGGACTTCTCGATCGAGACGGTGCCCACGAGGATCGGCTGCCCGGACTCGTTCCGCTCGATGATGTCGTCGATGAGGGAGTCCCACTTCGCCTCTTCTTTCTTGAAGATCAGGTCCTGCAGGTCGTCGCGGATCATCGGCTGGTTCGTCGGGATCTCGGTGACGCCGATCGAGTAGGTCTCCTCGAACTCCGTGAGCTGCGTCTTGGCCGTACCGGTCATCCCGGCGAGCTTGTCGTACATCTTGAAGTAGTTCTGGATCGTGATCGTCGCGAGCGTCTGGTTCTCCTCCTTGACCCGGACGCCCTCCTTCGCCTCGATCGCCTGGTGCAACCCTTCCGAGTACCTGCGGCCCTCCAGCACCCGGCCCGTGAACTCGTCGACGATCTTCACCTCTCCGCTCTGGACCACGTACTCGACGTCGCGCTTGTACAGCTCCTTCGCGCGAAGCGAGTTGTGGAGGTGGTGGACGAGCATCGTGTTCTCGTGGTCGTAGAGGTTGTCGATGTTCAGCAGGTTCTCGACCTTGGCGACGCCGGCCTCCATGACCGCGACCTGGAACTTCGCCTCCTCGACCTCGTAGTGCTCGTCGCGGGTGAGCTGCGGAGCGATCCGCGCGAACGTCTGGTACCACTTCGCGCTGTCCTGCACCATGCCGCTGATGATCAGCGGGGTTCGTGCCTCGTCGATCAGGATCGAGTCGACCTCGTCCACGATCGCGAAGTGATAACCGCGCTGCACCGTGTGCTCGAGCCGCATCGCCATGTTGTCGCGGAGGTAGTCGAACCCGAACTCGTTGTTGGTCCCGTAGGTGATGTCGGCCGCGTAGGCGGGTCGGCGCTCATCTGGGCTCATCGCGGATTGGATCAAACCGACCTCGAGACCGAGGAACCGATAGATCCCGCCCATCCACTCCGAGTCGCGCTTCGCGAGGTAGTCGTTGACCGTGACGAGATGGACGCCCTTGTTTTCCAGGGCGTTCAGATAGCCGGGCAGGGTCGAGACGAGGGTCTTGCCCTCTCCCGTCCGCATCTCGGCGATGGTGCCACGGTGCAGCGCCGCACCGCCCATCAGCTGGACGTCGAAGTGGCGCTGGCCGATCGTGCGGCGCGCGGCTTCGCGTGTCGTGGCGAACGCCTCCGGGAGCAGGTCGTCGAGGGGCTCGCCATTCTCCGAGCGCTCCCGGAACTCGACGGTCTTGTGGGCCAGCTCCTCATCGGAGAGGTCCTCGATCTCGGGCTCCCACGTGTTGACGAGCTGAGCGAGCTGCTCGAGCTCCTTGCGCCGGCGGCCCTCGCCGATGTTGCTGAACTTGTCGATGAAGGGCAACGTGGATCCTTTTCGTGTCGGGGAACCTCGATTCTACCGGCGCCTCGCGTCAGGCCCGGATGCGAACCGGCTCCCGCAGGCGCGCGACGAGGATGAGAGCCCCCGCGACCAGCACGGCGAGTCCCACCCCGAGAGGTCCGTAGCCGGCCGATTCGAGGACGATCCCGCCGGCCAGCCCCGCCGCCGCTGAGGTGAGGCTGATGAGCAGATCCGTGAACCCGAGGGCTCCGGCACGCTCGTTGGGCGCCGTGATGTCGCTGATCACCGCGGTGGTTCCGAGGAACGTCGCCGACCATCCGAGTCCGATCGCGACGAGCCCGACCCCGATCACGACGGCGTTCGCCTCGGTCGCGGCCAGGAGCGCGCCGGCGATGCTCGTGGCGCACCCGGCGACGAGAGCGGCGCGTCGGCCCGCACGGTCCATCCAGCGGCCGATGAGTGGGGCGAACGCGAACATCCCGGCGATATGGGAGCTGATCACCAGGGAGATCGTTGTGCCTCCATGATGCGCGTGGTCGAGTGCCGTCGGCGTGACACCCATCACGCCCACCATCGCCATCTGACCGACGGCACCGGCGAGGACGGCGGTCCGGAAGGTCGGGACGCGGAGGAGCTCCCGCCAGCTCCGTCCGCCTTCTCCGTCGGTGACGACATCTCTGACCGCCAGGTCACGTGGGTCGGGTCTCACCGCGAAGACGCAGACGAGCGCACCGAACGCCCCGGCGATCGGCACGATCCACGGAAGAACGGAGCCCTCCCCGGCTGCGCCCTCGATCACCGCGGCGAGCAGCGGGCTCCCGACCGCTCCGATCGTGCCTGCAGCTAGGAGGATGCCGACCGCGCGTCCCCGTCGCTCGGCCGGGTACATGTCGGCAACGGCGCCGCGCCCCAGGTTCGCGCCGCCGAGCGCGACGCCGAAAGGGATCGTGCTCGCCATCAGCCCGGCGAACGAGCCTGCGCGGATCGAAAGGGCGGCGGCGGCGGCGGCGGCGCCCACCAGGACGTACGACACGATCAGGCCCGGGCGACGGCCGACACGGTCCATCCACCGGCCGATCAGGGCGGCGCCCGCGGCCGCCGCGAGGAAGTACAGCCCCCACAGCAGCCCGGCTGCTCCATCACGGCCCGTGAGGCGGGAGGCCGCGGGGCCGCCGATCACGAGCATCACGGGGAACGTGGTTTGGACGAACCCCTGCGCGAAGGCCAGGAGGATCGTGTTGCGACGGACCAGGCGATCGCGCTCGGCAGGATCGGCGAGCCGCCCCTGGGTCGAGCTGATGGTCACAGGGACTCCGTGAGCGCGCCCAAGCGCTCGACCAGCCTCGCGTTCTCCGAATAGTCGACCGGCACCGCGATCACGGACACCGCGTCGTCGTCCAGGGCCTTCCGGAGCGTGGGCAGCAGCTCTGATGCCTCCGTGATCGCGTAGCCCTTCGCGCCGAAGCTCTCTGCGAACCGGACGAAGTCCGGGTTCCCGAACGAGACCGCGGCGCGTCTGCCGAAATGGATGTCCTGCTTCCATCCGATCAGCCCGTACCCGCCGTCCACCCAGACGAGGATCACGAAGTGGACCTTCTCCCGCACCGCGGTCTCGATCTCGGCAGCACTCATCAAGAAGGCGCCGTCCCCCATCGCCGCGAGCACCCTGCGCTCTGGGTGCACGAGCTTGGCCGCGAACGCACCCGGAAGCGCGAAGGCCATCGTCGCCAGGCCGTTGGAGATAAGACACGTGTTCGGCGCGTACGTCGGGAAGAGCCGGGCCATCCAGACCTTCACCGCACCGGTGTCGCAGAGCACGATGTCTTCGCGATCGAGCGCCTCTCGCACGTCGTGGACGATCCGCTGGGGACGCACCGGGAACGCGTCATCGCCGGCGCCGGACTCCAGCTCCTCGCGCACGAAGCGCTCCCCCGGTGGCTCCCGGTCCCGTTGTGGGTTCCCTGGCGCCGCCTCGGCGATCGCGTCCAGCGATTCCCCGATCCCTCCCTGGATCCCGACCTCGAGCGTGTAGGCCTCGTCGACCTCCGCGACCGTCCTGTGGATATGGATGATCGCCTTGTCCCGTCCCGGATTCCAGCGCTCAGGCGCGTACTCGACGAGGTCGTAGCCGACCGCCACCACGACGTCGGCCCGGTCGAAACCGAAGTTCGCGTAGTCGCGCACCATGAAGCCGATCGTCCCGAGCGCGTTCGGGTGGTCGTCGGGGAAGACGCCCTTACCGAGGAAGGTCGTGGCGACCGGGAGGTTCAGGCGTTCGGAGAAGCGGACGAGCGCATCCATCGCGTCGTCGCGAGCGACGCCCGGTCCGGCGAGGACCACCGGGGCGGTCGCGTTCTCCAGGACCTCGGCCGCCCGCCGGACCTGCGCCTCCGCGGGCGCCGGATCGACCGGCACGTTGACACGGAGCGGCACGCCCTCCGTCTCCTGTTCGGCGACGTCCTCGGGCAGGATCAGGAACGCGGCCCCGGGCCGCTCGGTCCGCGCCTGCTTGAAGGCTTTGCGCACCATCTCCGGCACGGCTTCCTCGACGGTGATCATGCCGCCCCACTTCGTGATCGGTCGGAAGAGCTCGACCAGATCTACGGCCTGATGGGACTCCTTGTAGAGCCGGTGGAGGCCCGCCTGCGCCGTGATCGCCACGAGCGGGTGCGAGTCCAGATGCGCGTTCGCGATCCCGAGCATCAGGTTGATCGCACCCGGGCCCAATGTGGCCAGGCACACGCCGGGACGTCCCGTGAGGGCGCCGTAGGAGTCCGCCATGAACGCGGCGCCCCGCTCGTCCCGCGTGGTGATGAAACGGATCGAGGAGTCCGCGATCGCATCGATCACGTGGAGGTTCTCCTCGCCCGGCAGGCCGAAGACATATTCGACCTCCTCGTTCTCCAGGCACTCGACGAGCAGGCGGGCTACGGTCCGTGCGCCTTGCGCGGCTTCCATCTCCGCCCAGGCTACCCGTGCGGCCCGCCGTTACGCTCGACGCGTGGAATTCAAGGAAGTGCTGCGGCGCCGGCGCATGGTGCGGCGCTTCGACCAGCGACCGGTGGCTGCGAGCACGGTCGATCGCATCATCGACGTCGGGCGTCGCGGCCCTTCTGCGGGCTTCTCGCAAGGACTCGAGCTCTTGGTGCTCGACACCCCGCAGACGGTCGCCGCGTTCTGGGAGACGACCCGCGATCCGGAGTTCGGCTGGGAGGAAGAGACCGTCGCCCACGGGCCCACGGTCCTGATCGTGCCCCTCCCGGATCCCCGGCGGTACGTGGAGCGCTATGCGAAACCCGACAAGATCGAGTTCGGCATGGACGAGGAGGCCAACTGGCCGGTGCGGTTCTGGGAGATCGACGCGGCGATGGCCTCGATGCTGATCCTCCTCGCCGCGGTCGAGGAGGGTCTGGGCGGGTGGTTCTTCGGCATCACCTACGGCGAGCGGGCGTTGCTCGATCGCTTCGGCGTCCCCACGCACCTCAGGCCGATCGGGATCATCGGGCTCGGATATCGCGCCGAAGACGAGGAGCCCACGGGATCGTGGACGCAGCACCGCCGGCGACCGCTGGAGGAGCAGATCCACCGCAACGGCTGGTGAGGGGTTCCGGCGGCCCTTACGCCCGCTGTTGCGACAGCTGACGCGTGAGCTGCGCCTGCGCGACGTGCTCGCGGAAATGCTCGAGGGCGTGCAGGAGGGCCCATGCCGCGGACACGGGCTCTGCATCCGGGGTCGGGCGAACCGCGGCGGGATCGAACGCCTCCGCGGGGTCGAGCCGGGCTCGGCACTCCGCGGCCATCGTGTTCACGAACGACAGGAGCTCCGTGTCGCTCGCGGATTCCGCCACGAACTCGGAGGGCCGGTCGCGCTCCGGAAACGGGAGGCCGCGCGCGATCGACAGCCACCACCGCGAGCTGTGCATCCCGTGGACGGCCAGCACGGTGATCGAGTTGCTGTCCTCGCCGGCGGGCTGCCAGGCAAGCACGTCGGGTACGAGTCCATCGATCGCCTCGCGCAGGTGATCGACGGATTCGTCGAAGATCTCGCGGGCTGCCTCGATCATCGGATCGGGCATCAGGCGGGCTCGCTGCCGGTCACGTGATCTCGATCATCTTCTCGCGCACCGCGTAGACGACCGCCTCCATACGCGAATGCAGATGGAGCTTCTCGAGGATGTTGCGGATGTGGTTCTTCACCGTGTTCTCCGAGATGAAGAGCTGCTTCGCGATGTCACGATTGTTGAGACCCTGGGCGACCAGCCGGAGCACCTCCATCTCGCGGTCGGTGAGTTTGGGGGCCGGCATCTGGGGTCGCTCGTCGGCCTCCTTCGAGATGGCGGCGAACTCGCTGAGCAGCTTGGAGGCCATCGAGGGTGAGATCCGTGACTGGCCCGCCCACACGCTCCGGATCGCGTCGGCGACCTCGTCGATCGGGATCTCCTTCAGCAGGTAGCCTGCGGCGCCGGCCTTGATCGCGTCGTAGAGATCGCCTTCGTCGTCGGAGATGGTGAGCATCAGGATCTTGGCGTGCGGGAGGAGCTCCTTGATGTGCCCGGCGGCCTCGATGCCCGAGCGCTTCGGCATCCGGACGTCCATCAGGACGACGTCGGGCATCAGCTCCTGGGCCTTCTCGACCGCTTCGATACCGTCGGACGCCTCCCCGACGAGCGTCAGGTCGTCCTCTTCCTGCAGGACCATCTCGAGACCCCGACGGAACAGCGCGTGGTCGTCCACGATCAGCACGCGGAGCTTCTCGTTGGCGCTCTTCTCGTCCGGTGTCATCCCGTTGGTTTCATCTCACTCGTCGTTCGCATCGACAGGTGGTGGGGTCGCGCCTCGCGGGAATGGTACTCCCCGGCGCCAGCCGCGGTGTCGTTTCCCGTGGTGATCGCGGATCTGTCGTTCCAGCTTCTCGGCCACGTGGTCCAGCGCCGTGCGCACGTCGTCGGCTTCCGCGCGCGCGCGGAAGGTCTTCCGTGGGATCTTCAGGGCGGCCTTGATCATCTTCAGTCCGTCGGGACTCGGATGGTGCTCTGCCACGAACTCGAGTTCGATCCGCACCGTTCGCGGCTCGAGTCGCTCCAGCCGCGAGAGCTTGTGCTGCGCCTGCTCCCGGATGTCGTCGGAGACCGGCAGCCCTCGGCCGGTGAAGGTCAGGTCCATCTGCGTCTCCCGGCGCGGCCTTCCGGAGAAGGGTGCTCCCGCCCGGCTGACCTGGTCTTTGACCCCACACTCGCCTGCGGGGGAGTCCGCCGACGATCCGTGCGTTTCCTTGGGACCGCCGACTCGCACCCTCTCCCGGAACCTCTCTCGAAGACCGGGGCAGGGCTTACTTCTAAACCGCTCCATGCTCGGCGACCAAGGGTCGCCTTACGTGGGTCGTTTCGCCCGCGGCTGGCATCGACTACCGGGGTTGATCCCCGGGCAACCACAGACCCGGACGGG
>JBPCPX010000105.1:0-18238 GCA_050998695.1 Actinomycetota bacterium | reverse complement strand
CTGCCTTCGGTTGGCTAGCCCGCGGGTGCTCTGCCCCCCCCCGCGCCCTTTTTTTCTTCGGCCCCGCCCCGCGCCCGGAGATCACCGGAGACCTCGCGCAACGCCGCCAGGGCCACCCGGCCCGCGGGCGTCCGCACGTGCTCCTCGGTGAGTTGCGGCGCGAACTCGTCGAAGACGACCCGGTTCTGCGTCAGCAGCCGGAGCATCTCCCGCTCCACCCGGTCACGCGCCGAGAGCCGTTTCAGCGTCTTCGCGACCTGCTCGGGATGGCCCCCGAGTCGACGCTGCAGCGCCGTCCGCACCGAGTCCTCGGACACCCCCGTCAGGTCGGCCAGCAGGTGCCCGTACTCGCTCCGCCTGACCGGGTCCTGCAGCTTCTGCAGCATCGGGAGGGCATCCGCGACCGCCGCCGACTGTCCCTCGACGTTGGAGAGATCGTGGCGCTCGACGGTCCGCCGGACCATGTACTCCACCATCGGGCGGGCGGCCTTCGCAGCCTCCCGGACCCCGTCGGCCCCGTGCTTGGCGACGAACTCCGCTGGGTCAAGCCCGTCCGGCATGATCATCACGACCGCCTGCACCGGATACTGCTCCTGGAACGCGAACGCCCGCTCCGCCGCCCGGGCCCCCGCTGCATCGGAGTCGAAGGCGAGCACGGCCCTCGTCGCGAACCGCGACATGAGCTTGAAGTGCCCCTCACCGAGCGCCGTGCCGCAGGTCGCCACCGCGCTGTCGATCCCCGCCTGGGCCAGCCCGATCACGTCCGTATACCCCTCGACGACGAACACCTGGCCGGATCGCGCGACCGCCTGCCGGGCCCGGTGGAGGTTGTAGAGGATGTCGCCCTTCTTGTAGATCGGCGTCTCGGCGGTGTTCAGGTACTTCGCCTGCTCCGCCGCGCGGGCGTCGCTCGGCAGCACCCGTGCCCCGAACCCGAGGTAGCGGCCCTGGAGGTTCTGAACCGGGAACGTCAGCCGCCCGCGGAACCGATCGCGGACCACGCCGTCCTCGCCCTTCGTCGCGAGTCCCGCCTCCAGCAGGACCTCGGGACCGAGGTCCTTCGCCATGCGTCGAAGCAGGAAATCCGGGTAACCGGGCGCGTAGCCGATCCCGAAGACCTCGATCGACTCCGCCGAGAGCCCGCGCTCCTCGACGTAGGCCCGAGCGTCCTCCGCCTCGCGGCCGTCGAGCAGCATCCTCGAGTAGAGCTGCGCCGCCTCCTCGTTCGCCGCGAACAGCGAGTTGCGGCGCTGCGCCGCGCGGCGTTCGGCGGCCGAGTCGCCCTCGTAGCGGAGCGTCACGCCGGCGAGCGCCGCCAGCCGCTCGACCGCCTCCACGTAGGAAAGACTCTCCAGCTCGCGGAGGAACGAGATCGCGTCGCCGCCCTTCTGGCACCCGAAGCAGTAGAAGACACCCTTGGACGGCGACACGCTGAACGATGCCGTCTTCTCCTGATGGAACGGGCACAGGCCCGACATCGAGTCGTGCCCCGTCTTCTTCAGCGCGAGGTACTGGGAAACGAGCCCGACGATGTCGGTTCGCTCTTTGACCGCCTCGATGTCCTCTTGTCTGATGCGCGCCATGACTACCCCTGGTCGTGCAGCCACCCACGGGGAAGGAACAGTCGCTCGTACGTCCGGAGGGCGAACCGGTCCGTCATCCCCGAGATGTAGTCGGCCACGCGAATCGGCAGGTCGCCCGGAGCCCGATGGTACTCCTCAGGCATGTCGTTCGGATGGTCCAGGAAGTGCTGGAAGAGCTCACGGATCAGCCGCGTCGCCCGCGCGTGCTCGCCCTCCGTGTCCTCGCGAAGGTAGACCTGCTCGAACATGAAGTCGCGGAGCCCGTCCAGCGCAGCGAACACGGGCTTCGAGAGCTGCACCTCGGGCCGATCCTCGCTGGCCGCGACCAGGTCGGTCACGAGCGTGTTGATCCGCGCCGAATGGGTGGCGCCGAGCACGTTCATCGGGCCGGCCGGGAGCTCCGCCTCGCTCAGCACGCCCGCGCGGAGCGCGTCGTCCACGTCGTGGTTCAGGTACGCGATGCGGTCGGCGAACCGCACGATCTGCGCCTCCAGCGTCGAGGGCGGCGGCATCGACCACGGGTGGTTCACGATCCCGTCGCGCACCTCCCACGTGAGGTTCAGGCCCTCACCGTCGTTCTCGAGGTGGTCCACTACCCGGAGCGACTGCTCGGAGTGACGGAAGGGCCGGCCGAGGAACGGCGTGAGCGCCTGCTCCCCCAGGTGCCCGAACGGCGTGTGGCCGAGATCGTGTCCGAGGGCGATCGCCTCCGCGAGGTCCTCGTTCAGCCGGAGCGCACGCGCCGCCGTCCGCGCGATCTGCGAAACGTCCAACGTGTGCGTGAGCCGGACCCGGTAGTGGTCGCCCTCCGGTGACAGGAACACCTGTGTCTTGTGCTTCAGACGCCGGAACGCCTTCGCGTGCACGATGCGGTCCCGGTCCCTCTGGTAGACGGTCCGGAGGTCGTCGTGCGGCTCCTCGCGCTCCCGGCCCTTGGTCTCGGAGGCGAGCGAAGCTCGGTCCGAGAGGACCTGTCGCTCTATCTCTTCGGTTCGCTCTCGGGGGGTCGTCACGGCCCTCAATGGTAGCCATCGGTACAGACAGCCTGGTCAGCCACCGAACACCCGGTAATAGAGGTATGCGAACGTCTCGCGCACGTACCCCTCGGACCTCGTCTCCTGCGATGTCGCCGCGGATCGCCAGGTCGCCGACGCGTGTCCGTCGATCCCCAGGTCCCCCGCCATCCGTTCGACGCGAGCGTTATGCCACGGGTCCGACACGAGGAAGGCCGAGTCCATCCCGGCATCCCGCATCACGGGCGCGGCCGCCCGAAGGGACTCGAAGGTCGTGTTCCCCTCGGGCACCGGGACGATCGCGTCCTCCGGCACGCCTTTGTCAACGAGATAGGCCCCGCCGGCCTCGGCCTCGGTGAAGCGGTCACCCGGCTGCCCGCCGCCGAGGACGATGACCTGCTCCGCCCTTCCCTGCTCGAAGAGGAGCGCGGCGTGGTCCAGCCGCCCGGCGAACACGGGCGAGGGGTCCCCGTCGTATTGCGCCGCGCCGAGGACCACGATCGCGTCGGCCCGGTCGATCTCCGAGGCGTCGTCATGGTGCGCCGCCATCCACACGACGATCGCGCATCCGACGATGAAGCCCGCCGATAGGAGGAACACGAAGCCAAGGCTGGCCAGGATTGGGTGCCGACGGATCCACCGCACCCGGCCAGCCTATCGCCGCCTCCGATATGACTTGCACCGCTGCCGAAGCCGCAGCCCAGATGGCCTAATCGCAGCGCGAGGGGTAGCACTCGGCCGTCCAGTTCTTCCTCGCCACCGCTCGGTAGTCGGCGTCCGATCGATACGGCAGATAGCGGAGCTCCGTCCCCATCGTGTTGTTGCGGGCGTGCACGATGTAGTCGCTCCCGTTCGAGCCCTCCTGGTGGATGAGCGCGATGTGACCCCAGCTCGAGTGTCGCTCGACGAGCGCGTCCATGAACGTGGTCGCCGAGTAGGCCTTCGAGATCGACCGGAAGGGATGGGACGGCGCCGGATCGAAGAACGCCCACGTGCTGTACGGGCCGTGGATGTTCTTCTCGTGCTCCCAGTAGCGGTAGTCGACCTGCGAACCGGGATCCGTCGGCAGCGCCCACGTCTTGAACGTGAACCCCGAGCAGTCGGCGCCCTCGCCGCCCCCGTCGGTCGCGGTGTTCGGTGTGTCGTCGTAGCCGTTCAACCTGTAGCAACCGCCGCCGAACTCGTAGCCCTCTCCGATCGCACGCATCGCGTAGTTGTCGGCCTGCGACCGCTTCCACGTGTCGCGAACCCACGAGCTGCCGTGACAGTTCTCCGACGCCCACGAGGCGAGCGCCCGCTGCGCCGGCACCAGGGCGGTCAGCACCAACCCGACACACGCAAGCGCCCTGATGGTCGGACTCATCTTCTTCGTCATCTCGTTCTTCGTCATCTCGCCTTCACCTCGAATCGCTCGATCCGGATGCCCCGTTCCTCCGCATACACGGCGAGGACCTCATCCGGCGCGCGGAACCGGACGGCGGACGCCACCGCGTCCATCTCGCGCGAGGGTGGTGCGATCAGCTCCGCTCGGACGAGAGAGCCATCCGCCGCGAACCGCAGCAGTGCCACCGCCTCGCCTTCTTCCGACCACAGACCAATCGCCGCGATCGCACCGCCGTCGGGGACCCCTCGCACGAAGTAGTCCACACCGGCTTGAGCTCCCGTTGGGAGGCGCAGCACGGCCCCGGCTCGCGACCCGTCTGGCCTCGCCCACACGAGGGCGACCCGGCCTCTGGTCAGGTCCTGCGAGAGCGCCACGCCACCGCCACGTCCGGGGACCGCGGACGTCAGTCCGCGTGACTGCGCCGTCGCCGGGAGCCCAACACCCGGTCGGGAGCGCACGGGAACCCACTGCGCCGGCCCGACCCACACGTGCGGGCCGCCGGGCGTGAACGCGATCCGCTCCGCGACGCCGTTCTCCACGCGGTACCGCCCGATCACGCGTCCGTCGGCGCCGAGCTCGAACGCCGTCGCCCCGAGCCCGAGCGTCGTCACGGCGAGCTCGCTTCCCGCGCCGACCGCGACGTCGACCGGTCTCCGGAGCGGAAGCGGGACCCCTCGCCGGTAGTCGCCGCGTGGAGAGAGCACCAGGAGGCGGCCGTGTACCCAGTCCGCGACGTGGATCGAGCCGTCGGGAGATACATCGAAGCTCGACGGACCGAGCGGCTGCTCGTCGCCCACGCCTCCGAGGCGACCGACCTGGCTCTCTCCGTCGCCGTAGCCCAGTCGAGCGACGACGCCGTCGCTCGTTCGGACCGACGCGAGGTCGAAGGCGCCGGGCCACATGACCTCGGGCAATCCCGCAGTTGTCACGACGCGGAACGGGGTGGCGGCGCCGCCGTCCGGGAACCGAACCGCGGCGCCTCCCTCGATCCCGAACTCGAGCCAGTAGGAGATGCCGTCCTCCACGACCAGACCGCCAGGCACGACGAACCGGTAGCCGTTGTCGTCGGCCTGCCCCGCGACGTCCGTCCATCCCTCGGATCCGTCCGAGAGCACGTGCGCGACCGCGGACGCGACTTCGCAGGCCTCTTCGTCGGTCCGAGGGCAGAAGAGCCCCGCCGAAAGCTCCAGATCGACGCCGGGGTCCGCGAGCACGCGCGCCACGTGCAGCACCACCGGACGAGCACCTCTCGGACCTTCCGACGAGGCCCCCGTGAGGGACGTCGCCCCCACCGCCGCGCCGATCGCGAGGCCAGCTACCAGCCCGGCCACCACGATGCGCCGGCTGTTCCCTGCGCTCATGAGCCACCTCCTCCGTGCTTATGGGGGAGGTTGGGAGGGCGACCCTACGCCCTTCCATGGAGGAATGCCGTGACGGATCTCACGTCCAGGGGAGTACTTCCATAGGGCGAAAGATTGGGCGAAAGAGGGTTCCCTCGGGGTCGCGGCCCGGGTACTCTGCTCCGACTGATGCGCCTCTGTGCATCTGGGCCCCTCCCAGCGGCGTGGCAACGGTCTTAGGCCGCAAGACGCTTCCCCTGAGAGGGTTCTTGATGGTACGAAGGCACGTCTGAGAACTTGTTCGGATCTATCGGCGACGGAGGGAATAGATCGCCGAAAGACCCTAGAAGGGGGATGGGTAGATGAGGAAGGTATCTCGCGCTAGGCGCAACGCTGAAGCGCATCTCTAGTGGAGGGGTAGTCCTGGCGCTCGTAGCGCTGTTCGGACTGCCCACTGCCGCGTTCGCAGCTGGACCCACTTCGGTGAGCGTGTCCGGCAACACCTTGACGGCCACGTCCGCACCGGATCAGGAAAACTCGATCACGGTCGGGAATACAGGTCCTTCAGGTTCTGGCGTTTCCATCAAGGACACGAGACCATCCGGCACAGGAACGTCTCTCGGGGCCGGCGCAGCCGCGGCCGGCTGCACGCAGGTGGGCGACGAAGTTCGATGCCCTCTCGGCGCGATCACGACCGTCATCGTGAACGGCCTCGACCGGGACGATGTCTTCTTCCTCCTGAACGATGACGTCGCGATCACCGTGAACGCTGGTGACGGCGACGACGACCTCCGGGGCGGGCCTGGTTCGGACACCCTGAGGGGCGATGGCGGAGACGACACCCTCCGAGGCGGTGCCGGCGCCGACGTGCTCGACGGTGGTGCGCACACATTGCTGCCCGCCCCCATCGGAGACACTGCCGACTACGGCTCTTCATCCACCGCTGTCGATGTCTCGCTTGACGGGGTCGCCAACGATGGTAGAGACGTGGACAGCATCACTCCCGGGATCCAGCCGGAGGGCGACAACGTCCTGAACACCGAGATCGTTGAGGGCAGCTCCCACAACGACATCCTCACGGGCGGGGCCGGGGACGACACGCTTCGCGGAAACAATGGAGACGATGACCTCAACGGCCTCGGCGGAAACGACACACTCGAGGGCGGCAACGGGGGCGACGACTTCGACGGCGGAGCGAACACCGACACCGTCACCTACGGTTCCGACAGCGAGGATCTGACGATCGACCTCGACAACGTCGCCGATGACGGCGGGGTTGGCGAGCTCGACAACGTGCGCGACACCAACGAGATCGTGATCGGTGGCGTCGGCGACGACACGATTACCGGTGCGGCCGGCCCGCAGACCCTGAACGGCGGGAGCGGCAACGACACGCTGAACGGGGACATCGGAACCGACACCCTCGTCGGTGCCGGCGGCGTCGACACGGTCTCTTACGCAGGTCGGACCGCTGACGTGACCGTGACGCTCGACGGCGTCGCGAACGACGGCGAGTCCGGTGAGAACGACAACGTGGCTGTCAACGTCGAGAACGCCCTTGGCGGCGACGGCGACGACACGATCACCGGCAGCCTCACCGTGAACCGCCTCGACGGCGGAGCTGGTGCGGACACCGTGAACGGGGGCGGCGGCAACGACGCCCTGGTCGGTGGCGCCGACGGTGCGGTCGACACCTACAACGGCAACGCCGGGACCGATACGGTCACCTTCGCGTCTGCCGCGGCAGGGGTCAACATCCGACTCGACGGTGTCGCCAGCGGTACCGACGGCGACCTCATCAATGCGTCGGTCGAGAACGCCACGGGCAGCGCATTCAACGACACGATCGCCGGCAACGACTCCCGGAACACGCTGAACGGTGGTGCCGGGAACGACACGCTGAACGGTGGTGCCGGCAACGACACGCTGAACGGTGAGGCCGACAACGATGCCCTCAACGGAGGGAACGGCGTCGCACCCGATGCCGACGCCCTCAACGGTGGGCCCGGTGTCGACACTGTGAGCTACTCGACCCGGTTGGCGAACGTGAACGTCACGATCGGTGCTGGTGCCAATGACGGCGCAGCCGGTGAAGGCGACAACGTGTTCGCGGGCGTCGAGAAGGTCACGGGCGGAAGGGGCGATGACACCATCACCGGTGACGTGAGCCCCGAGACCCTGACCGGCGGTTCAGGCGACGACACCGTCGACGGTAATGGTGGAGCCGACGTCATCAGCGGCCAGGGAGGTAGTGACGACCTGACAGGAGGCGGAGCCAGGGACACCCTCTCGGGTGGCCCGGCCGGCGACGACTTCCACACCCAGGACGGCCTTCGGGACTCCATCAACTGCGGTGATGGGACCGACGACACCACCGACCGCGACAACATCGACACGAGAACGTCCAACTGCTTCCCGTAAGTTAGGGAAACAGCACACAGCAACGCGAGAGGGACGGGCGCGGAGAGCGCCCGTCCCTCTCTTCTATCTCCGGCCCTGATACGGTCGGGCGGAGATGGCTCCACCTCGCACCTTCCCGATCCTGTACTCGAAGCTCGCGCCTATTCTTTGCTCCCCTGCGCCTCGGAGCTCGGCACGCGAAGGTCGAGGTCACGGACGACGCTCTTCGCGTTCGCATGGGATGGGCGTTCCGAGCCACGATTTCCCGCCGCTCGATCCGGAGAGCCGCCCTCCACCGTGATGTGTGGTGGGCGATCGGCGTCCACTCGGACCGACGGTTCAAGAGCTGGCTCGTGAACGGGTCGTCGAAGGGCATCGTCTTCCTCGATCTCCTGCCGCCCGCGAAAGGTCGCGCGGGCCCGTTCCCGATCACGATCGAGCGCCTCGGTCTCGGACTCGAGGATCCCGAAGGCTTTCTGCGTCAGCTTCAGCCGTAGCTACGGACGGAGTGTCGGTCGAACCAGGCCTGCGTTCGGGTGATCGCGTCGAGCGCGTGCCCCCGCTCCACCGGCACGTGTCCCTCCCGCGGGTACGTGACAAGCTCGACCTCGGAGCCCGAGGCCGCGATCGCGCGGAAGAGCTCCTCGCCTGCCCGAGGGGGGTGCAGCGATCCTCCTCGCCCTGGATGATGAGCGTGGGCGTCGTGCACCGGCGCGCCCCGCCAGGCCATCCACGGTGACCGGAACGCGAACCGGTCCTCGTCGTCCACACCTGCGTTCGTCCCGGTGAGGACCAACAGCGCCAGTTGAGGTGGCTCGAACGTCTCGCGGATCGGCTCCCGGGATGGGGACGTCGAACGCGTCGACTACATCCACCTCCCGGATCACACGGCGAGGGATCCGGCCGACGTCGACGATCTCTCCGGTCTCCTCTCCACGGATGAACGCGAGATCGGACGGCAAGACGGCTGCGATCACCTGCACCCACGTCATCCCTCGTCGCGGGACGTTCAAGCGCGGCACCGGCACCCGGGGCTTTCCGGGCTCCGGCTCCGGATCGGGCACCACGCCGCACGGGAACGATCGTTCCGCGCGGTTCTCCTCAAGCCACATCACGCGAGCATCCTTGAATTCTCGCGTCGCTCGTTCGCGCGCCGTGCGCGTTTGCTCGTCGACGAGCTCCAGGGATCCCTCTCACAGGTCCATCGCGTAGAGGGCGAAACCGACCGGCCGGAACCGAGGGAAGAGCGGCATCAGGCCTCCCGTCGGGCGCCGGTGAGCTTCCGCGCCGCCTTCCACGCTAGCCACACCGAGCGGAACGCGAACCACTCCTCGTCGTCCACGCCCGCGTTCGACCAACGGAGGACGGCGAGGGCGGGTCGGTCCAACTCGAACGTCTCGTGGATGGGCTCCGGGACGTGGACGCCGGCAGGATCGATCACGTCCGCGTCACGGATCGCGCTCCTCGGCAGGCGTCCGAACTCGACGATGTGCTTCGACTCCAGTTCTAGCAGGAACACGACGTCCGACGGGAGGACGGCCGCGATCACCGAAGCGACCGCGCGTCGCATCATCGGGAGCACGTTGAGCTCGGGTTCGTTCGCACCCGGCTCGGGCCGAGGCACCACCCCGCACGGGAGGGAGTACTCGGCCGCGTTCCGCTCCAGCCAACGACTGCGCGCGAGCTGCGCCGCGTACTCCTCGTCGGGCTGGATCCCTCGGAGTAGCTGCTCCTTCGCGATCCTCGACGTGGCGACGTCACCTGCGCCGTGGATGAAGGAAGAGACGCGCATGAGGTCATGAAAGGTGACGCCGCCCCAGCTGACGATCGGCACGGCTACTTCGAGGCGGACTCGGCCGCGCCCACCACCGCTTGCCCGGCCGCCAGCCGCGCCGTCTCCACCCGGTACGGGGAGCAGCTCACGTAGTCGAGGCCGATCTCGTGGCAGAACACGACGCTCGCGGGGTCGCCGCCATGCTCGCCGCAGATCCCGAGGTGCAGAGACGCGTTGGCCGCGCGGCCCTCGTCGCTCGCGATCCGCATCAGCCGGCCCACGCCGTCGACGTCGATCGTGACGAACGGGTTCGCGGGCACGAGCTTGCGCTCCTCGTACATCCCCACGAACTTGCCGATGTCGTCGCGCGAGAACCCGAACGCCGTCTGTGTCAGGTCGTTGGTCCCGAACGAGAAGAACTCCGCCGTCTCCGCGATCTCGGCGGCGGTGACCGCGGCGCGCGGCAGCTCGACCATCGTTCCCCACTCGAGGTGGGAGAGTTCGACGTCACCCAGCGACTCCTCCGCCACCGGCTCGAGCTCCTCGCGCATCTGTCGCAGCTCCGGTGCGGTCGCGACGAGGGGGATCATGACCTCCACCTTGGGGTCGCCGCCGTCGCGACGGACCTGCGCGGCGGCCTCGAAGATCGCTCGTACCTGCATCGCGTAGAGGCCAGGCTTCACGATCCCCAGCCGCACACCGCGCAAGCCGAGCATCGGGTTGGTCTCATGCAGCTCGTTCACCTTCTGCAGCAACGCTTTCTGCTCCTCGACGTCATCGCCGCGCTCCTCTCCCAGGGCCACCTCCACCGCGAGGTCGACCTGGTTGGGCAGGAACTCATGCAGCGGTGGGTCGAGCAGCCGCACCGTCACCGGGAGTCCGTCCATCGCACCGAAGATGCCCACGAAATCCTCGCGCTGCAGCGGTGCAAGGGCGTCGTACGCCTTCGCCTCTTCCTCCTCCGTCTCCGCGAAGATCATGGTCCGCACGGCCTCGACGCGCTCCTCGCCCAGGAACATGTGCTCGGTCCGGCAGAGGCCGATCCCCTCGGCACCGCGCTCGCGGGCGTTCCGCGCCTGATCGGGCGTGTCGGCGTTCGCTCGCACCCGCAGCCGTCGTACCCGGTCGGCGTGCGCCATCAGCGACTCGAACGCGTGCCAGACCTTCTGCTCGCGCGCCTCCGCGTCGCCGGCGCGCGCCTTCTCCAGCACCGATTCCTCGAGCGGCAGCTCGCCCACGTACACGTTCCCGGTGAAGCCGTCGATCGTGATGACGTCGCCCTCCTTCACCGTCGTCCCGCTGGCCGTGAAGGTCCGGTCGGCCGGCGAGAGCTTGATCGCGTCGGCGCCGCACACAGCCGGGATCCCCTCACCACGCGCGACGACCGCCGCGTGGGAGTTAGTCCCGCCGGCGCTCGTGAGGATGCCCTGCGCCGCGATCATGCCGTGATAGTCGTCCGGCGTCGTCTCTCGACGGACCAGGATCACGCGCTCGCCCTGCTTTCCGAGCCGCTCCGCCTCGTCGGCCGTGAAGACCACCGTGCCGATGGCAGCGCCCGGCGAGGCGTTCAGCCCCTTCGCGATCGGCGTGGCGCCTTCGGCCTTCACGCGACGCTTGAACAGCTCCTCGAGCCGGTTGGCATCCACCCGTAGCAGCCCGATGTCGGCATCGATCAGGTCCTCCGCGAGCATGTCGAACGCCATCACCCACTCGGCGAACGCGGTCCGCTTGCCCACCCGCACCTGGAGGATCCAGAGCTTCGCCTTCTCGATCGTGAACTCGATGTCGCACATGTCCCGGTAGTGCCTCTCGAGCGTGTCCATGTGCTGGCGCAGCTCCCGGTACGCATCAGGGTCCAGCGTCTCGAGCTCGACGATCCGCAGGGTGTTGCGGATCCCGGCCACCACGTCCTCGCCCTGGGCGTTCGGGAGGTAGTCGCCGTACGGCACCTTCTCCCCCGTCGAAGGGTCGCGCGTGAACGCGACGCCCGTGCCCGAATCCTCGCCGCGGTTGCCGAACACCATCGCCTGCACGTTGACCGCGGTGCCGAGATCGTCGGAGATCTTGTTCTGCCGCCGATAGTCGCGGGCGCGCTTGCCGTTCCACGACTCGAAGACCGCCGCGATCGCCAGCCGGAGCTGCTCCTTCGGATCCTGAGGGAACTCCTCGCCGGTGTGCTGCCGATAGATGCCGCGGAACTTCTCGATGAGCGCCGTGAGGTCGTCGGCGTCGAGGTCGGTGTCCTGTGTCCCGGGCCCCTTGCGCTCCTTGGCGCGGTCGAGGGCCTCCTCGAAGGCCTCGCCGGGCACGTCCATCACGATCTTGCCGAACATCTGGATGAACCGGCGGTAGGCGTCGCGCGCGAAGCGCACGTCGCCGTCGGACTGCTTCGCGAGCCCCTCGACCGACCGGTCGTTGAGCCCGAGGTTCAGGACCGTGTCCATCATCCCCGGCATCGAGAACTTGGCGCCCGACCGGACACTTACCAGGAGCGGGTCATCCGGGTCACCGAGCTGGCGGCCCATCGCTTCCTCGAGGCGCTCGAGATGCTCCCCCGCCTCCTCGAGCATCTCCGGCGGTGCCCCACCTCGCTTCAGGAACTCCAGGCACGCCTCGGTCGTGATCGTGAATCCGGGAGGGACCGGCAGTCCCATGTTGGTCATCTCGGCGAGGTTCGCCCCCTTGCCGCCGAGGAGGTCCTTCATGTCCTTGTTGCCCTCGGAGAAGTCGTACGCGTACTTGGTCATGGCCGAAGTCTACGGAACGGCGTCTACGGAACGGGCGCTCGCCGGTGTACGCTCGCCTCCACTCTCCACGGAGGATTGCGATGGCACACGCGAAGGACAAGGGCGCGAAGAACGTCAAGAAGAAGGCCGCGAAGGGCATCAAGGAGAAGCGGGCCGAGAAGAAGCTGAAGCACGACGGCCGTCGGCAAACCGGCGCCGTCGAGACCATCGGCGAGCGGTAGCTAGATCTTCTCCACCCGGATCGGTAACGGGCTCGGCGCCGGCACGAGGCTGCTGCCGAACGCCATGCGACCAAACGTGAGGGCGAACGCGAGCGCGGCGAGCCGCGTCACCTGAAGAGCGACCGCAGGGCCGACGTCAACGAACCCATCACGGCGTCGGACGACCCGAAGCCGGCATGGACCCGCCTCCCGTCCGCCTCGAGCACCAGCCCGGGACCCGAGCCTCGTGCGACCCAGCGCGACAGCGCCTCGCGGAACTCCGCTGCGTCCCCCGGCGTGTCCCAGACCGTGCTCAGGATCACGGCCACGTCGTCACCGTCGCTCCAGGCCCGATAGATCCCGCCGCCCCAGCCGGCGGCGGCCTCAGCGGCCACCGGCTCCTCCGACCGGAGGTTCAACAGCGCCTTCAACCAGAATTCGCCCACGACCATCACATCGTGGTCGCGCCAGGCGGGACCGAACGTCGGCGAAAAGTCCGGCACGTCCACCGTCTCGGCCACTTCCCCCGGGAACTTCGACGGGTGCAGGATCTGCTCGGTCGTGGTCGGGAACCTCCGCAGAGCGCGGTTGACCGCCGCCGGCCCGCCCTCATCCGCCAGGGCGTCGACGAACCGCTGTCCGGCGGTGTACGGATACGCCTGGATCTCGGTGATCAGGGGCGGCACCTCGCCGGCCGAACCGCCGCCGGAGAGCGAGCCGGGCGCCGCCACCGGGAAACGGAGCAGCACCTGTGTCGCGAAGTGGTTGGCGCTCCCCTCCACGACGCCGAGCGCCGCCTGGAAGACCTCGTCGTCGCACCGGACGACCATGTCGTCCAGCCGATCCAGACCGAAGTGCTGATCGTCGATCGCGTGCGTGAGCTCGTGCGCCAGCACGAAGTGCTCGATACGATCGAGGTTCGCGTCGCCGGTGTAGACGAGCTCCTCGTTCTGCGAGTTGTAGTAGCCGAGCACCTGGCCCTGCTGATACGCGTTGAG
The DNA here is from genome assembly GCA_050998695.1 of Actinomycetota bacterium. Lineage (GTDB taxonomy): Bacteria > Actinomycetota > UBA4738 > UBA4738 > HRBIN12 > JAJNBA01. The sequence continues at coordinate 4,799 of JBPCPX010000105.1, read as the reverse complement.
CGCTTCGAGGATCCCCACGTTGCGCGGGATCGCGCCGATCGTCGCCCACGCGTCGCTCCGGCGGCCGTAGAACCGCTTCGGATAGTACGCGTCGAAGTAGTCGCCCAGCCGTCGGTCCATCTCCCCTGTTGTGATCGGTTCGATGTTCACGGGCCGTTCGTACGTGAGCCCTCGCACGGCCTCCACCTGGTTCTCCACCTCCGCGATCGCGGGTGGCGTCGGGATCTTCGTCACCGGGTCGGCCACGATGTTGGCCGGGATGCAGAGCAGGCGCATCGCCTGGAGCGCCGTGGTCGGCCCGGTCCTCACCTCGACGCTCGGGTTCGGAGGGACGGGCGAACGCGTCGCCGCCGGCCCTCGCGTGCACGCCAGGGCCATCCATAGCGCCAGGGACATCACTGCGATGCGTCTCATCGGCGCCCGCCTCAACTGCTTCATCGACGCCTCGCGAGGACCAAGGCGCTCGCGGCGGCCACGATCGCGAGCCCGGAGAGCACCGCGGACGTGACGAGCAGGCCTGTGGATGCGAGGAACCCCGCCGCGGAGACGCCGAGCGCGACGATCGCCCCGATCCACAGCGTGAACGCCACCGCGTACGCGATCACAGGCGCTCCCACAGGTAGCCGACGAGGCCCGCGATCGGCAGGCGGTCCTGGGTCATCGTGTCCCGCTCCCGGACGGTGACCTGCGCGTCATCCAACGAGTCGAAGTCGACGGTCACGCAGAACGGGGTCCCGACCTCGTCCTGCCGCCGGTAACGCCTGCCGATCGAGCCCGCATCGTCGTAGTCACACATCCACTCGCCCTTCACCAGGTCGAACACGCGGCGAGCCTCCGGCGTGAGCCGCTCGTTGCGCGAGAGCGGGAGCACCGCGACCTTCGTCGGAGCCAGCCGCCGGTCGAGGGCGAGGTACGTGCGCTTCTCCGTACCGCCCTTCGCGGTCGGTGCCTCCTCCTCGCGGTAGGCGTCCAGCAGGAACGCGAGCACCGCACGGTCCACCCCCGCCGCGGGCTCGATCACGTACGGGTGATAGCGCCGCTCCTTCTCCTGGTCGAAGTACGTCAGGTCTTCTCCGGAAGCCTCCTGGTGCGCCTTCAGGTCGAAGTCGGTCCGGTTCGCGATGCCCTCGAGCTCGCCCCAATCGGTGAACGCGAACCGGTACTCGATGTCGACGGTGCGCTTCGAGTAGTGCGACAGCTCATCGGCGTCGTGCTCGCGGATGCGCAGGTTCTCCACGCGCAGTCCGAGGTCCGTCCACCAGCCCATCCGCTCCCCGATCCAGAACTCGTGCCAGTCTTCATCGGTGCCCGGCTCGACGAAGAATTCCATCTCCATCTGCTCGAACTCGCGCAGGCGGTAGATGAAGTTCCCCGGCGTGATCTCGTTGCGGAAGGAGCGACCGATCTGCGCGATCCCGAACGGGACCTTCTTGCGGCTCACCTGCTGGATCGTTGCGAAGTCCACGAACATCGCCTGCGCGGTCTCGGGGCGCAGGTACACGGTGTTCTCGGCGTCCTCGATCGGACCCATGTTCGTCTTGAACATCAGGTGGAAGTTGCGCGGCTGCGTGAACGTGGTCTGCCCGCAGTTCGGGCACTTCGGGGGCTCGGGCAGGTGGTCGGCGCGGAAGCGCTGATGACAGTTGAGGCACTCGACCAACGGATCGGTGAACACCTCGAGATGACCGGATGCCTCCCACACCTTCGGCGACATGATCACGGCGGCCTCGAGCCCGACGACGTCGTCACGAAGCTGCACCGTCGAGCGCCACCACTGGTCGCGGACGTTGCGCTTGAGCTCGGTGCCGAGCGGACCGTAGTCCCACGACGAGCGGAGGCCCCCGTAGATCTCCGAGGACTGGAACGCGATGCCTCGCCGCTTGGCGAGTGAGGTGACGGCCTCCATCAGGTCGGCCATGACGACTCCTTTCCCGGCCGCTGGCTGCGGCCGCCGGTGTGAGCACCATGCTACCGGTCAACCCAAGGTCGGCAGTTCCGATACCCAGGGCATGCCGATCGGTCGCCTGTGCCGCGCCTGCGGCGCCGCTCTCTACTCCCTGCTCTTCGGCGGACCGCCAAGTGACTCCTCGTGGGGCCCGTCGTGCGGCTGGAGACGGTCCCCACCGGGCTTCTTTCGAGCGGCCGTCCGGGCAAGAGCGGCGCGGATCTCGCCTTGGTCGGCTGTGCTCCTCGAGTCGTGGTGCTGCCGGTCGCTCTCGGTCAGTCGGATGAACATCTCGAGGGCCGCCGCGTGCGCTTTGGCGTCGTCGATCTCGGAGTCGAGCGCGGCCGGTGCCGCGACGGGCTTGGAAGCCGGGGCCTTTGCCGGCGCGGCGGCATGGGCAGTGGCAGGGGCGGATGCGGCCGGTCGCGCGGCGACGGCGGGCGCAGGAGCGGGGGCGGGCGCAGGCGCGGGTGCGGGTGCGACGGGTGCGGCGACGGGGGGCGCCGCCACCGCGATCACACGGCTCTCCGGCTCGGGGGCGGGCCGAGGGTTCGCGACCTGAGGTGGCGCCGCGGTCTGCTTCTCGGCCTTCGCCTTGATCCGCCTGGAAGATCGCTTCGGCTTCTCGGCCTTCGGCTTCTCGGCCGCCGACTTCTCCTTGGGTGCGGTCGTGGGAGTGGGCTTCTGGGCGCGTGATGCGCGGGCGAGCGGGCCCGCGGGCGCGGCGGCCCACTCGTCGCCGAGCGGTGAGGTGACCACCACGTCGGACTCGGGAACCTGCACGACCTCCGGCTCGGAAGCGACGTCGGCGGGTGCGGCCGACGCTGCCGCCGCAACGGGGTGGGGCGCGGTGGACGCGGCCTTCGACAGCACTCGCTGGATGTCGCCCTCGAGGCGCCGCCTGGCCTCCTCCGACTCGTCGAGCTTCGCCTGCAATCGTCCGACCCGCTCGGACGCCAGCCGATAGACCTCGTGCACCGCGGCCAGCCGGTCGTCGTCGATCAAGGCGAACCCCTGGGGAACTGAGGAGGCGGCGAACGGCACGCCCACGTTCATCCGTTCGATGGGATCGCGGAGCGAAAGCGCGATCATGATGACGAACCACGCCAGCAACCCACCGGCGATGAGCTGGTAGCCGGCCCACTCGGACCTGACCAGCGCGACGGTGCTCTCATCGGTCTGATCGATCTCGACCACGGCGGTGGTACCGAGGGGCGCGTAGGTGCGGACGAGGCTCCGTTCGGGATCCTCGGCCCCGCCGCCGTCGGAGTAGTCCCAGCGCGTGATCGCGCCCTCGCGGGACGCTTCGCGAAGCAGCGGGTCGTTCAGCCCCTCGTTGGACCCGGCGCGGTCGGACCGGTCCGTCGAGAACAGGAGCGTCCCCTCGGTCGACCAGATCCGTACGCGAGACACGCGCTCGTCGGCGATGATGGAGCGACGCACGACGGCCTCCAGGGAGTCCTTCTGCTGGCCCGAGATCGGGGCGGCCAGCTCCCGACTGCCGAGCCGAGGAGCGAGCACCTCCTCGACGTATCCGACCGCTCGATCCTCTGCGATCGCACGCTCCTCCTCGATGGCCCGGCCCCCGCTGGAGAGGCTGTAGGCCAGCCCGATCGCGGCAGCCAGAGCCAAAGCAGCCCAGACGTATCTGCTCGCCGTGTCCCTGGTGAACCGTTCGATCAAGCTCATCCGGCCCCCTCGCCGGTGCTGCGGGTGCGACCAGAAGCGCTGGTCACGCACTCCGAGGCAGGTTACCCCGTGGGACAGCCGGGGTGAAACAGCCGAACGACCGGCACGGGCTAGTCCCTCTGGCGGATGACGGGACCGGAAGGCCTAGCCGGAACGCCTCGGATCGCGCTCACGGCCCGTCGGCGAGGCCTCCGTACCGCCTCGAGCGCTTCTGGAAGTCGCGGATGGCCTCGAAGAGATGCTCGCGGTCGAAGTCTGGCCAGAAGACCGGTGTGAACCAGAGCTCGGAGTAGGCGACCTCCCACAGGAGGAAGTTCGAGATCCGTTGCTCGCCGCTCGTGCGGATCAGCAGATCCGGCGGCGGCATGTCGGGGGTGTACAGGCGCTCGGCGATCTTCTTCTCGTCGATGCTCTCGGGGCGGATCGTCCCGTCGCGGACCTCGCGTGCGAGCGCCTTCACGGCGTCGACGATCTCCGCGCGGCCGCCGTAGTTGAACGCGATCGACAGGGTGGTCCCGGTGTTCGCGGCAGTGAGGACCTCGGCCTCCCTGATCTCCTTCAGGACCGAGCGCGGGACACGCCAGTTCCGGCGTCCGATGAACCGGATCCGGACGTTCATCCCGTGCAGCTCGTCCCGGCGGCGCCGGAGCAGGCTGCGGTTGAAATCCATCAGGTACCGCACCTCGCTGGGAGGACGGCGCCAGTTCTCGGTCGAGAAGGCGAACACGGTCAACCACGGGAGGCCGACCTGCACCGCTCCCTTGACCGTGTCCCAGAGCGCCTCCTCCCCCGCCGCGTGGCCCTCGGTCCGGGCCAGGCCCCGCTGCTCTGCCCAGCGCCCGTTGCCGTCCATCACGATCCCGACGTGCCCGGGGATCCGATCGAGGTCGAGGTCGTGGAGGTAACTGCTCACGTCGCCGTCCGAACGAGCATCGGGACCGACTTCATCCGGCGCTCCAGGTGGTACTCGGCGAATCCGAACAGGAGCCCGCGCGCTTCCTTCCGGGTGCGTCCCTCGGGGGCGGGGGTGGCACCCGCGTCGGCGAGGTCCGCCAGGGCGAGCGTCCCCATGTACGCGAGCGCCGCGGCCGAGACGTGGCCGGCGCGAGGGGGGGGGGGGGGGGGGCGAGAAGAGGAGAAAAAAACCAAACAAGGAAAACGAGAA
>JBPCPX010000069.1:0-11399 GCA_050998695.1 Actinomycetota bacterium | reverse complement strand
GCACCCGTTCGCCACTGATCCCCGGGCCGAAGCCCGGTTCACCGTTCGACTTGCATGTGTTAGGCGCACCGCCAGCGTTCGTCCTGAGCCAGGATCAAACTCTCCGTAGAGATCGACCGGAACCGACGAGTCGGTTCCGTTCGACTTGATGGAGGTTCGGCCCTCCGAGCGAGGCACCGCTCGCAGGGCCATTCCCCGCCAGACGTTTCCGTCTGGACGGATGAAGCGTGCCGCCGTTCTCAAGGCACGGCGAACCGTGCCGACGTGAACGATGGCAAGCATCGGCTCTTGACACGCTGTTCAGTTCTCAAGGTGCGACAAGACGCATACCCCCTGGTCAGAGCATCCATACACTCTCGGGGAGTTTGCGCCGGACCGGTAGGATAGCAGTCCGGGTCGAGGCGTCAACCGAGCGGCCGGCCTCGAACCGCTGTTCGAGACCCAGGTTACCCGTCCTCGACCCCCGCCAGCCGCGCGAACTTGCGGCGGCCCACCTGCCACACCGTCCCCTCGAGCTGGCCCGGCGGCTCCCCCCGGATCGGAATCTCCTCGTCCGACACTTGCTCGCCGTCCACCCGAACCCCTCCCTGCGCTTGCAGCCGCCTCGCTTCCGATCGGCTCCCCACCAAGCCCATGGCTTCCAGCAGGGCTGGGACATAGGCAACCCGGCCGCCGTCCTTCTCGTCGAAGACACCCTCCGGGACGCGGACGTCGGTGATCTCGTCGGGGATCTCGCGCTCGCGGTGCACCGCGTTGAAGCGCTCCTCGGCGGCCGCGCCGACCCCCACCCCGTGATAGAGGTCGACCACCTCGCGTGCCAACCTGCGTTTCGCCTCGTTGGGGTGCAGGGTGCCGTCCTCGAGGCCGCGCTCGACGGCGTCGATCTCGGCGGGATCCACGGGAGCCGCCGATCGAAGGTACTTCGCGATCAGCCGGTCGGGGATACGCATCAGCTTCCCGAACATGTCGTCGGGCGGCTCCGTGAGCCCGATGTAGTTGTCGAGCGACTTCGACATCTTCCGAACGCCGTCCGTGCCCTCGAGGAGGGGAAGGGTCAGCACGACCTGCGGTTCCTGTCCGAACGCGCGCTGCACCTCACGCCCCATGAGGAGGTTGAACTTCTGATCGGTGCCCCCGAGCTCCACGTCCGCTCGCACGGCGACCGAGTCGTAGCCCTGGAAGAGGGGATAGAGGAACTCCACCACGCTGATCGGCCGTTCGCCCTTATATCGCTCGCGGAAATCGTCGCGCTCGAGCATCTGCGCGACCGTCGCGGTCGAGGCCAGCCTGAGCAGCTCCGCCATGTCCATCTCCGAGGACCACTCCGCATTCCCGTGGATCTCCGCCGCCGCGACGTCGATCACCATCCCGGCCTGCGAGAGATAGGTGTCGGCGTTCGCGCGGATCTCCTCTTCCGTGAGCATCGGACGGGTCTCGGAGCGGCCGGACGGGTCTCCGATCCGCGCCGTGAAATCCCCGATGATCAACACGGCCGCGTGGCCGGCGTCCTGGAACTGCCTGAGCTTCCGCAGAACGACGGCATGGCCAAGGGTCAGATCCGGCCGGCTCGGGTCGACGCCAAGCTTCACGCGGAGGGGCCGGCCCTGGGCGAGGCGCTCCTCCAGCCCGCCCGCAGGGACGAGATCGACGCTGCCGCTCGCGAGCGTCGTCGGCGCGTCGGCGGCCATGGCGCGGCGATGCTACCAGCGCCACCTCCCGATCCTGTGGGGTAGCAGGGTTACACTCGCCCGCGATGACCCGCCGGCACTTCCCCCTGGCGGCCTTCACGGCAGCCTTCGTTCTCTTCGCTGCTGCCTGCGGCGTCGACTTGCGCGACGTTCCTCGGCGCGAGCTCGCACAGACGTCCTTCGTCTATGCCGCCGACGACAGCGTGATCACCGCGCTCCATGCCGTCGAGGACCGGGTGATCCTGCCCACAGCCCAGATACCCTCTTGGATCCGTGATGCGGCCGTCGCGATCGAGGACCGTCGCTTCTATCAGCACCACGGCATCGACGGGCGCGCGATCATCCGGGCGTCCTACGTGAACTTCCGCGACAGCAGTATCGCCGAAGGTGGCTCGACGATCACCCAGCAGCTGGTGAAGAACCTGTACACGGGCGCCGACCGCACGATCTCTCGCAAGCTCAGCGAGGCGATACTTGCGTGGCAGCTCGAGGACCGGCTTTCGAAGGACGAGATCCTCACGCGCTACATGAACACGGTCTACTTCGGCAAGGGCGCGTACGGCGTCCAAGCGGCGGCCCGAACCTTCTTCGACGTCGACGCGAGGAAGCTCGACCTCGCCCAGTCGGCGTTGCTCGCCGGCCTCATCACGAGCCCGGGGCACTTCGATCCCTACGAGTATCCACGCCGCGCCACGGGTCGGCGCGGTGTGGTGCTCCGGCTCATGCACGAGTTCGGGATGATCACCAGGGCCCAGCACCGGCACGCCAAGAAACAGCCGGTCCGGCTCCACCAGGTGCCGGCCCAGGGCCGCTACCACTACCCCTACTTCGTCGACTACCTGAAGGAGTGGTTCCTCAGTGAGCCGGCCTTCGGTGAGACGCGCGAAGACCGCTACCGCCTCCTGTTCACCGGCGGACTCCGCATCTATACGACGCTCCATCCGGGAGTGCAGGCAGCGACCCAGCGTGCGGTGGATTCGGTCCTCTCCTACCCGGAGGATCCCTCGGCGGCCGTGACCGTCCTCGATCCCCGCAGGGGCTTCGTGCTCGCGATGGTGGGAGGAGACCAGCACGACTATTGGCGGAACCGAGACGCCGGACGCGTCAACCTCGCGACCGCGGCGGGTGGAACCGGGAGGCAATCCGGATCCTCGTTCAAACCTTTCGCGCTGGTGGCCGCCCTCGAGAGCGGCATCTCCGCATCGGAGATGTTCGCGGCACCCTCGACGCTCCAGGTCCCGCTCGAGGGCGGCGGGCTCTGGGACGTCACGAACGCAGAGGGAGCGGGCTTCGGCACGATGACGCTTCGTGCCGCGACCGTGCACTCGGTGAACACCGTGTACGCGCAGCTGATCGATCGACTCGGGCCGAGGAACGTCGTGAAGGTGGCCACGCGCATGGGGCTCCGGTGCTGTCGGAGCGTCAGCAATCCGAACGGCCGATTGGAACCCCACCTCTCGGCTGTGCTCGGGTCGAACGAGGTTAACACCCTCGAGATGGCGTCGGCGTACGGGACCCTTGCCACCGGTGGACTTCGGGCTCTGCCCGTCCCCGTCTCACGGATCACCGATGCTCGAGGGACGATCCTGTGGGAGGCCGATGCGGCCCCCGAGCGGGTCCTCGACCCCCAGGTCACGTCGGTCGCGAACAGCATCCTGAGCGAAGCCGTCCTGTACGGGACGGGGACCGCTGCGAACATCGGCCGCCCGCAGATCGGCAAGACCGGCACCGCCATGGACCACAACGACGCGTGGTTCGTGGGCGCGATCCCTCAGATGGTGGCGGCGGTGTGGGTCGGCTTCCCGCAGGGCAGGGTCCGGATGGAGCCCCCGAGGACGCGGGTCACCGTATTCGGAGGAACCTGGCCGGCACAGATCTGGAGGTTGCTCATGCTCGAGGCATCTCGTGGGTTGCCGCCGATGGAGTTCCCCAACCCCGATGTCGGGTTCGTCTCTCTGACGGTCGACGCCACCCAGGAGCCCTACTGTCTCCCCAACCCCTTCACGCTGCCGCAGAACATCCAGACGCTGCAGTTCATCGCGGGGACCGAGCCCACGAAGGTCTGCACCTCGCCTTCGTCCCTGCAGCAGGTGCTGATCCCATCCGCCATCGGTTGGTCCGAACCGCTCGCGATCGAGGGCTTGACCGAAGCGGGATTCTACGTGGACGTCAAGACCGCACCCTCGACGCAGCCCAACGGCACGGTGATCCAGCAGGTGCCGGCGGCCGGCACGGAGGCGTTCCAGACGAGCACGGTCACGATCACGGTGTCGTGGACCGAACCCGAGGAACCCGAGGAACCCGGGTCCGGGTAGGCGGACCGGGTCTCCCTCGGGAAACGAAGGCGTTCCCCTCCAGCCAGTAGCGCCACGAGCGCGTCGTTTCGTGAACGCCCACACGGACCCCGGTGCCGATCCCCTCAGGGCGCGACCCACGCTCCACCCACACGCGATCACCGTTCACCAGATCGGCGCCGTCCTCGGTGCGCCCCACGTCCAGCGCCTGCGTGAGCCGCCCGGGTCCGGAGCAGAGCTCGAGGATCCGGTCGCGGCCTCGTCGAGCACACATCCCCTCAACCCCCTCCAGGGGCTCCCCGGCTCGGAGGAGCACCGCGGCTCCCTCGCCCGGCCGGCCGGTCACCGCGTTCATGCAGAAGTGCATGCCGTAGGTGAAGTACACGTACAGGTGACCGGGAGGTCCGAACATCGCCGCGTTCCGTAGCGTCATGCCACGGAACGCGTGGCTCGCGGGATCGTCCGGTCCGTACGCCTCCACCTCGACGATCCGTGCCGCCGCGCGCGTCCCGTCCGGGAGCGCGCGAACGAGGACCTGCCCCAGAAGTGCCGGCGCGACCTCCGTGGCCGATCGTGCGTAGAACGCGCGCGACAGTCGTGCCGGACTCACGGTCGCCCTTCGGCGAGGAACCGCTGCAGCCTGCGAAGGGACCACGCGTTGATCACGTCGTCCTTGGTGAGCCACCCTCGCTGGGCGACCCCGACGCCGAAGCGGCGGTGGTCCAGGTGGGGCACGGCGTGGGCATCGGTGTCCACGGCGAAGCGTACTCCGTGCCGACGTGCCCACAGGACGTGCTCGTCCGACAGATCGAGCCGGTCCGGGTGGGAATTGATCTCCAAGGCGGTCCCGGTCCGGCCCGCGGCCTCGAACACGGCCTGGAGATCCAGGTCGACCGGCGGACGCTTCCCGATCTGACGGGTGGTCAGGTGGCCGATGATGTCCACGTTCGGGTTCTCGATCGCGCGGAGCACCCTCGCGGTCATCGCGTCCCTCGACTGATTGAAGTGGGAGTGCACAGAGGCGACCGTGAGGTCGAACCCGGCCAGGAACGACTCGTCCCAATCGACGTTCCCGTCCGGATCGATGTTCAGTTCGGTGCCGTGCAGCAGCGTCATCTTGGGATACTTCGACTGCAGCTTCGCCACGCGCGCGCGCTGGGCGAGGATCTTGTCGTCGGTCATCCGCTGCATGTACAGGTTCGGCGCGTGGTCGGTGATCGCGAAGTAGCGGTACCCGAGGCCCGCCGCCCGACCGACCATGTCCTCCAGGCTCGCCAGGCCGTCCGTCAGGTTGGTGTGGGTGTGCAGGTCGCCCTGCAGGTCCTTCTCGGTAAGCAGCGTGGGGACCTCGCCGGCGAGCGCCGCCTCGACCTCCCCACGGTCCTCGCGGAGCGTGGGCTCGATGTATCCCATCCCGAGCCGGCCGTAGACGTCCTCCTCGGTCTCGGCCGCGAGCAGTTCGCCGCTCTTCGCGTCGAAGAGGCCGTATTCGTTCAGCTTCAGCCCGGCGCGGACCGCTATCTCGCGGATGCGGATGTTGTGTGCCTTCGACCCCGTGAAGTAGATCATCGCCGCACCCCACGCCGCCTCCGGAACGACGCGAAGGTCGATCTGCAGCCCGAGCTCGGTCACGATGGATGTCTTCGCGTCGCCGTGCGCGAGCACGCGCGCGACGGACGGCTGCGCGACGAACGCATCCATGACGGGCGTGGCCTCGTCACCCGCCACGAGCAGGTCGACGTCCCCGATCGTCTCCTTCATCCGGCGGAGCGATCCTGCGTACGCCACGCGCCGCGACTGGGGCAGCGAGGAGAGGGCGTCAACGAAGACCTCGGCCACGCCGAGCGCCACGTCGATCTTGACCCGGCCACCCGCGGACTGGAGCTGACCGATCCCCCGTGCGATGTTCTCCTGCGTCTTGGCGCCGAACCGCGGGAGCGCCGCGACCCGGTCCTCCTCGATCGCAGCCACGAGCTCGTCCACGGAGCCGACGCCGAGCTCCTGATAGATCACCATCGCCTTCTTCGGCCCGAGCCCCTGGATCGACATCATGTCTCTGACCCCAGGAGGGATCTTCTCCCGGAGCGCCTCGAGCTCCGCCATGGTTCCGCTCCCGAGGAACTCCTCGATCTTCTCCCCGATCGAGCGCCCCACCGAGGGGATCTTCAAGATCTCGGGCAGGTCCTTCCCCTCGAGGTCCACCGGGTAGCCACCGACGGCGCGGGCCGCCTTCTCGTAGGCGCGCGGCTTGTACGGGTCGTCGAACAGGATCGACAACAGGTCGGCGTACTCGATGAGCATCGCCTCGACGGCGTCGTTCGCCCGGGGCATCGCCTCAGGCTACGCCGAAGAGGCGCAGCAGCAGCGCCTTCTGCGTGTGCAGCCTGTTCTCGGCCTGGTCCCACACGACGGACCTCGGCCCGTCGATCACCTCATCGGTGATCTCCTGCCCCCGGTGGGCCGGAAGGCAATGGAGCACGATGACTTCCGGATCGGCGAGGTCGACCAGCTTCTGGCTCAGCTGATAGGCGGGGAACACCAGCGCGCGCTCGTCGGACTCGAGGTCCTGGCCCATGCTGGTCCAGACATCGGTATAGAGCGCGTTCGCACCGATCGCCGCCTCTTCGGGATCGTGCGTGACCTCGACCGCGCCGCCGGTCTCCGCAGCGATCTCCTCGGCACGGTGCACGACCTGAGGGATCGGCTCGAAACCCGGCGGGGTCGCCACCCGGACGGTCATCCCGGCCTTCGTCCCGGCGAGCAGCAGCGAATGCGCGACGTTGTTGCCGTCCCCGAAGTATGCGAGGACTCGGCCCGAGAGATCGCCCAGACGGTCGCGGATCGTCAGGAGATCCGCGAGCGCCTGGCACGGATGCTCGAAATCGGAGAGAGCGTTCACGACCGGCACCGTGGAGGTGATGGACAGCACCTCGAGCCGTTCCTGCTCGAAGGTCCGGAGCACGATGGCGTCCACGTACCGGGACAGCACGCGACCGGTGTCCTCGATGGTCTCGCCGCGGCCGAGCTGGAGCTCACCCGACGAAAGGACGATCGCACTCGCGCCGAGCTGCTCGACGCCGACCTCGAAGGAGACACGCGTGCGTGTCGACGGCTTCTCGAAGATCAGCGCGATCGCGCGTCCTGCGAGCGACCGCGCGTGCGCCGAGGGATCGGCCTTCAGCTCGGCGGCCAGGTCGAGGATCTCCGGAAGGTCGGCGGTCGAGAGGTCGTCGACACTCAGATAATGACGCATCGGGCGAGTCTAGTGGGACTTCACGAACCGGTCAGCAGAGCTCACGCGCGGAGCTCGGCTCCGAGCTCCGTGCGAAGTCGGTCGATGACGGCGCCCACCACCGGATCGACCTCCTCGTCCGTGAGGGTGCGGTCGGACGCTCGGAACTCGAGCGCGAACGCGAGGCTCTTGCGGCCCTCGGGGATCGCACCTCCTCGGAAGACGTCGAAGAGCACGGAACGGTCCAGCAGCTCGCCTCCCCCGGCCTCCAGGGTCGCCTGCACGACGCCCGCGGGCACGTCGTCGCCGATCACGAACGCGAGGTCCCGGCGGACCGGAGGGAAGCGGGGAGCTTCGACGAGCCGGAAGTCCCGGGAGGCCGCCGCCCGCAACGGCTCGAGCTGGAGCTCCGCGACAGCGACCCGCCCCTCGATGTCCAGGGACGAGGCGCGGCGCGGGTGGAGCTCGCCGAGCACTCCGACGGGTCGATCCTCGAGCATGATCCAGGCGGACCTCCCGGGATGGAACGGCTCGACGAGCGCTTCGCCCAACGTCCATCCGTCGATGCCGAGGTCCTGGAGGAGTGCCTCCACCACGCCGCGAGCGTCGAGCACGTCGAACCCACGGTCCTCGGCCATCCAGCCTTCGCCGGCCCCGCCGCATAGGACGAGCCCCACCTGCCGCCGCTCCTCGACCGGGTCGGCCGACCGGAACACGGTGCCGACCTCGAAGATCGACACGGCACCGGTCCCCCAACGCTGGTTCCTCGCGGCAGTGTGGAGCAGACCCGGGAGGAGGCGCGTCCTGAGCCACGCCTCCTCCGCACGGAGCGGGTTCGCCAGCGGGATCGCGTCGCGGTCGCCCATCAGCGCGAGGTCGTCTTCGGACACGAACGGAAGCGGCTTGGCTTCGCGGAGGCCGGTGCGGACCAGTGCGTCCCGGAGCCGGTGGGCGAACGCGTAGTCCTCCGGCAGACCTCCGGGCTCCGGTGACCGTGGGATCGTGGCGCCCACGCGCTCGTACCCCTGGATCCGAACGACCTCCTCGATGAGATCCACCTCACGTTCGATGTCCACCCGATAGCCCGGGACCTCCACCTCGACGACGTCCGACTCCTCCCGGTGGGTCATCCGAATGGCGTCGAACACGACCGCCGCCTCGGAGGGGATCACCGGGTAGCCCAGGAGCGCGGTCGCCCGGGAGGCGCGCATCGAGACCCACCGGCGTTCGGGAGGGCCTCCCGACTGCGCGGCGTCAGTCAGCACACGAGCCCCCGTCCACCGGGCGATCAGCGCCGCGCCTCGGCGGGCGGCCCGCTCCACGCCCTCCGGATCGGTCCCTCGTTCGAAGCGGTGGGAGGCCTCGGAGTGGAGCTCCAGACGGCGCGCGGTCCTGATGATCCCGGTCCTCGTGAAGGAGGCGCTCTCGAGCAGGATGTCGGTCGCGGCGTCGGTGACCTCGGATGTCTGCCCCCCCATGATCCCCGCGATCGCCACCGGCCCCTCGAGGTCGCAGATCAGCAGGTCCTCCTCGGTGAACTCGCGCTCCACGTCGTCGAGCGTCACGAGGCGCTCGCCGGGCTCGGCCCGGCGAACGACGATCCCGGGACCGGCGAGCCTCTGCATGTCGAAGGCATGCAGCGGCTGGCCCAGCTCCAACATCGCGTAGTTGGTCGCGTCGACGATCGGGGCGACCGTCCGCATCCCCGCGGCCGTCAGCCTCGCCTGCGCTCGCAGTGGGGTGGAGCCCGTCGACGCACCTCGAAGTACGCGCGCCAGGTAGAAGGGACAGCCGTCCGGCGCGCGCAGCTCCACGGTCGCCACCTCGTCCGCGCGCTCCGGGTCTTCTTCGATGCTCGTGTCCGGCTCGGCTAGCGGCACGCCGAGGATCGACGAGGTCTCGCGCGCGACCCCGTAGACCGAGAGGAAATCGGGGCGGTTGGGCTCCACCTCGATGTCCAAGACGGCGTCGTCGAGGCCGAGTGCCGACTTCAGGTCGGCGCCGCGCGGAAGCTCATCCGGGAGGATCAGGATCCCCGTCTCGTGCTCGTGGGAGATCGCGAGCTCACGCGGCGAGCAGAGCATGCCGTTCGACATCTCCCCGCGGAGAGCCTTCGCACCGAGAGGCTCGTCGAGCACCGGGACCCGGCTGCCGGGCTTGGCCCAGGGAACGAGATCTCCTGTGGACATGTTCCGGATCCCGACCACGACCTGGACCGGCCCCTCCCCGGCGTCGACGGTCGCGAGACAGAGCTTGTCGGAGTTCGGGTGGTCCCGAACCTCGAGCACCCGTGCCACCATCACCCCTTCGAGTCCGGCCCACGGGCGCTCGATCCCCTCCACCTTGATCCCGCGCGCATCGATACGGTCCGCGAGGGCCTCCACGTCCATCTCGATCGGCACGAAATCACGGAGCCAGGACACGGGCACCCTCATCGGCTCGCCCCGAACTGCGCGAGGAACCGGATATCTCCGTCCACCAGCATCCGGATGTCGGGGATCCGGTACTTGAGGATCGCGACCCGGTCGATCCCCAGCCCGAACGCGAAACCCGTGTAGCGCTCCGGGTCATAGCCGCAGTTCTCGAGGACCTGTGGATGCACCATCCCGCACCCGAGCAGCTCGATCCAGCCGTTCCCGCAGATCGGGCACCCCGCCCCGTCGCATCGCATACACGTCACCGCCAGCTCCGCCCCCGGCTCCACGAACGGGAAGAATGCCGGACCGAGCTTGGTCTCCCGATCGCTCCCGAACAGCTCACGCGCGACGGCGTCGAGCGTCCCCTTCAGGTCGGCGAAGGTGATCCCCTCGTCCACGACCAGTCCCTCCACTTGGTGGAACACGGGAAGATGCGTGGCGTCGGGCGTCTCACGCCGATACACGCGTCCCGGCGCGATGACGTACACGGGCGGCGGCTGGGACTGCATGGTCCGGATCTGGACGGAGGACGTCTCGGTGCGAAGCAGCAGCTCGGGATGGCCGGGGATGTTGACGTAGATCGAATCCTTCATCGTTCGCGCCGGGTGATCCGGCGGGATGTTGAGCGCATCGAAATTGTGCCACTCGTCCTCGATCTCGGGACCTTCCACGACCCGGTATCCGAGCCGTAGGAAGACGTCGACGATCGCGTCCTCGGCGAGCGACAGGGGGTGGAGCGAGCCGGGCCTCGGTCGCCTGCCGGGAAGGGAGAGATCGATCCGGTCGGCGACGAGGAGAGCCTCTTCGGCGACGGCCTCGAGCTCGGCACGCCGCGCATCGGACGCCTGCTGCAGTGATGACCGGGTCTCGTTGACGGCCTGACCTACGGACTTGCGTTCGTCGGGTGCGAGGGATCCGACGGTCCGTTGCACCTCGGAGAAGGGGGCCTTGCGTCCGAGGATCGCGCTCTTCGCGGCCTCGAGCTCGGTCAGCGTGCTCGCCTCGGAGAAGGCGCGGAGCCCCCGCTCGCGTTCCTCGTCGAGGATCCGCGTCATCTCCTTGGCGTCCATGAAGTCCGCCGAGTCTACGGCGTGAGGGGATCGCGACCCGCGATCGGCAGCTCCACATGCAACGTGAGACGTCCCTCCCTCTGCTCGCCCCAGGTCTTTCCGCCCTGCGCTTCCGCGACCCGTCGTGCCACGTAGAGCCCGATCTTGGAGCCTCCCCCCGTTCCCGGCCGGCGAGCTTCGAACAACGCGTCGACATCCACGTCTGTCGCCGCTCCGCGAGATGCCGATACGAGCAGGCGCCCGTCACGCACCTCGCTGCGCACCCGGATCGGGCCCTCGTTCCCCCACCACACGAGCGCTTCGGCGAACCCGTAGAGGGTCGTCTTGAGACGGCCGGCGTCGATCAAGACCTTCTCTCCCCCTCCGTCCCACTCGATCGACGGGTGCTCCGGGTCTCGCGACTGCTGCTCCTCCATCTGCCGAACGAGGTCGGCCACGTCGGTGAGCTCGACGTACGCGTGGAACCGCCCGGTCATCACCCTGGCGACGTCGACGAGCTGGCGCACGATCGTGTCCATCCGGTCGGCGTCGTGCACGATGCCGTTGAGCATCAGGTCGCGTTGCTCCTCCGTCATGTCGACCCACCGCTTCCCGAGCGCATAGCCGAAACCCTTCATCGCGGTGAGCGGAGAACGGATGTCGTGGGGGAGAGGCCGGACAAAACCCCCAAATAGCCCAAACAAAGGGAAGCAGGAGAA
>JBPCPX010000063.1:0-40730 GCA_050998695.1 Actinomycetota bacterium | reverse complement strand
TACTTGAGCGCCCTGCGCTACCGCTTCGCTACTTGAGCGCCCTGCGCTACCGCTTCGCTACTTGAGCGCCCTGCGCTACCGCTTCGCTACTTGAGCGCCCTGCGCTACCGCTAGACCTTCGACACCTGGTCGAAGGAGAGCTCGACCGGGGTCTCCCGGTCGAAGATGTTGACGAGGACCTTGAGCTTGGCCTGGTCCGCGTTGATCTCGTTGATCGTGCCGTTGAAGTCCGCGAACGGTCCCGACGTGATCCGCACGATGTCGCCCTCTTCGAAGCCCAGGCGAACCTGCGGCCGGACCTCCTCCTTCTTCACCGCGAGGATCTTGTCGACCTCGTGCTTGGACAGCGGCGTCGGCTTGGTGCCCGTCCCCGCGGAGACGAACCCGGTCACGCCCGGCGTGTTGCGGACCACGTACCAGGAGTCGTTGTCGTAGACCATGCGCACGAGGAGGTAGCCGGGGAACTGCTTCCTCTTCACGACCTGCTTCTTCCCGGACTTGATCTCCATCACGTCTTCCATGGGGATGTGGACGCCGAAGATCTTGCCCTCCATCTGCATGGTGTGGATCCTCGATTCGAGGTTGGCTTTGACCTTGTTCTCGTAGCCGGAGTAGGTGTGCACGACGTACCAGTCACCCTGCCCTTTGAACGGATCCTCGACGGGGGCGGGGACTTCCTCGGCTTCGACCTTCTCGGGCTCGACCGCCTCGGCTTCGGCCGCTTCGAGCTGCGGCTCGACCGGCTCGGGGTCCGGTTCGACCGGCTCTGGGTCCGGTTCGACCGGCTCGGGATCGGGCTCGACGGGCTCAGGGTCAGGCTCGACCGTCTCCGCCCCGGGGTCGACCGTTTCGGCTTCAGCCGTCTCCGCCTCCGGCTCGACTAGGTCCGGCTCGACGACGGGCTCCGTCGACTCATCCGTCGCCTCCGAAGGGGTCACTTCGGCCTCGGTCTCTGTCATCGGCACCGCTTCATCCTCGGGCTGTTCGAGCTCGCGCTCTTCGGATCCGGATGTGGGCTCGGTCTCGTTCCATTCGCCGGTCCTCATCAGTTGCCGAGCACGTCGAACACGAACCTCGTGAACAGGGAGTCGAGCCCGAACACGTAGGCGGTGAGGACGGTCACGGTCACGAGCACCACGATCGAGTAGGAAACGAGCTCCCGGCGGGTCGGCCAGTCGACCTTGGTCAGCTCCTGGCGGACCTCCTTCAGGAACTGGCGGGCCCCGGTCCGCTTGTGCTTCTCCTGCACGGCGGTTCTCCTGGTCGCGGCGGATGGCGTGGCGGGACGCGCGTTGCCCGCGCGCTTCTGCGCGCGCTCCTGGCGTTCCTGCATCCGTTTCATCTGCCGGTTCATGAGTGCTCCCTTGCAGGGGCGGAGGGACTCGAACCCCCAACCGCCGGTTTTGGAGACCGGTGCTCTACCAATTGAGCTACGCCCCTGGGCTCCCGGCGTAGGCGGGACGTCGGAGACCTCAGTATATGGTCGCCTCCTGGGCCCGGCAAAGGAGCGACGACGCAGACCAGCGTCCTTCTTGGGTCCCCCGGGCGGCCGAGCCGGCGGCCGGGTCCGTGGGGGATTTCCTCGGCAGATACGTGAGCGGGAGCACACCTGCCCTATCCTTCGCTCACAAGACGTGCCGCAGCGGCCCCGGATCGCGAGGCACATCAGATGAACGAACCACGCACGGCACGGCCGGCGGGAGCCGGTGCTCGTCGGCGTTCCCCCGTGTTCGGCCGACAGCCGGCGCCTGAGGCGACGGTGCTCTCCCCTGTCGAGGAAGAGATCGCGAACGCGCTGACGAACGCTGTCGACGAGCGCATCGAGGAAGGGCTACAGGCACTCGAGGAGCAGGCGGCGCTCCTGATGCGCGAGGTCGCAACCGAGCTCTGGCGTTCCTCCGCGAAGGACGTGCGTCCCGAGCAGGAGCGGATCGTCAGCCTCCTCTCACGCGACCAGGCCATCAGGAGCCTGATCGCATCGAGCGACGAGCGCTTCCAGGCGTTGTCCACCAGAGCGGGACGCGTAGAGGATTCCCTCAACGACCTGGCCGAGACGGGCCGAGCGACCAGGGAGGCGATGGAGTCCTCCGTCGCGTCGATCCGGGAGATCGCCGACTCCCCCACGCTGCATGGCGTCGAAGGCGTCCGGAATCAGCTCGAGCAGGTCGAGCACCACATCGCCGCGACCTTCACGACCCTCGACGAGCGCGACCGGACCCTCACCGAAGCGATCTTGAAGCAGGTACAGGAGCACGGCGAGATGGTGGCGCGCGAGACCTCACGAGTCGTCGAGGCGATGCAGGGCTACGTCCAGGGGGGCGCCGAGGCCGTCGGCCGCCTCGCCCAACGGGTCGAGGAGCACGCCGAGTCATTCGCGACCCAGGACGGCGACCTGACCGCCAACGTCGGCGCGACGGTGCGCGAAGAGGTCCAGGCCATCGGACAACAGCTCGAGCTGATGTCCGAGGGCATGGGGATCCACACGAGGGACGAGGTCGCGATCAAGGCCGCGATGGAGCGGTTCATCGACGCGCGAGTCCGCGGGCTGGCGGAGCTGATCCGCAGCGACTCCCAGGCCCTTCGCCAGATGATCGAGGACAAGACCGCGGAGCAGGAGCAGCTGCTCCGGGAGACGGTGGAAGAGCGGATGATCCTCGTCGGTGAGGCGCTCGTCGACAAGACGGCGGAGGCCGCGCAGGCCGCGATCACCTCGTCGCTCGGGGAGACCGTCGAGCGCATGAACGCGTCGGTCGGCTCCATCGAGGGGATCGACACGATGTTGGCGGAGCAGCAGCAGGCGTTCGAGGAGCGGATGCGAGGCCACGTGGACGACCGCGTCACGGCGATCGCCAAGCTCGTTCGCTCGGACAACCAGGCGCTCGCCACGCGGTTCGCCTCGGGCGGCTCCGCCAACGACGACGCGGAGCTGCTGCGGCAGACCCTGCGGTCGTTGAAGGAGTTGCACGCGGGACTCGCGAACGACGTTCTCAGCTCGGTGGACCGGCGCTTCCAGTCGATGTCCGATCAGCTCCACAAGGAATCGCAGTCGACCGCGGAGGCGATGCTGAACGTCGCCGAGCGGTTGAGCGACAAGATCGACCGCGTCTCCGTGATCGTGGACGAGGGTTACGGCAACGACATCCAGATCGTCGTGGACCGGATGAGCGAGGCGATCCAGGCGATGTCGGGGCGGGCGCAGCGCCGCGACGCCCAAGGACAGACCGGAGCGTAGGCCCCAAGGCTCAAGGAGCGAGCAGCACCTCGGCCTCGCCGCGCTTGATCGGCCATTCCGTTCCGCCATCCCGCTCGACCGTGACCCAGCATTCGAGCAGCGCCACGCCGCGTTCGACGTCGACCGCTTTCACGCGTCCACCCGCCACGATCTCCTCGCCCATGTAGACGGGCGCGCGGAATTGTGCCGTGAGACGGCGGATGCGCTCGGGCCCGCCTGCCCATCGCGAGACGAGGGCAGCGAGATGTCCCATGGTGAACATCCCGTGCGCGATGATCCCTGGGAACCCGGCGGCTCGCGCGACGGCACCGTCCTGGTGCAGCGGGTTCTGGTCTCCCCCGGCGTCGGCGTATGCCCTCACCGCCCCGGCCGTCACCACGAGCGAGGACGCGGGAACCTCGGCCCCCACCGTGACATCGCGCACCGACGGCATCAGACTTCCACTCGCTCGATCAGCGTCGACCGCGCGGTGCAGACGACCTCCCCGTCCGGATCGACCAGATCGGTCACGAGCACCAGGAAGCCGTTGCCACCCATCTCACGGATCGAGTCGATCCGGCTCCGGATCACAAGGGTCTCGCCTTCCTCGATCGGCCGGCGGTACTCGTACTCCTGGGTCCCGTGGAGCACCCGAGAGAAGTCGAGACCGACCTCCGGGTCGGCCACGACGCTCGGGATGACGGTGAACTCGGCGGCGGTCGCGAACGTCGCCGGCACCCCGCTCGACTCCCCGAAGACGGCACGGAACGCTCGGACGCGCTCGGGATCCACCGTGAACGGAACATCCGGATAGATCTTTCCGGCGGCGGCCACATCCATCGGGGCGGCATCCTACCCGTCACCCCGCATCTGGTGTCCCTCTGACGGGGGACATGAGAATATCCACCTGTGGGGGTACTCGAATCCGGTGCCAGGCGTGCCTACGATGCCGCAGTGACAACTACACGGGCCAGACCCAGGGACCGCAAGGCTCCTGGGGCGAGCGACGAAGATATCCGCGTCGTCATCGCCGATGACCATCGGTCCTTCGGCGAGGCCCTGCAGATCGCACTCGACAACGAGGACGACCTCACCGTGATCGAGGTCGTGACCGACGGTGAATCCGCCATCGAATCCGCGCAGGTGCGGCACCCGGACGTGCTCCTCATGGACGTGCAGATGCCCGGCGTCGACGGCCTCGAGGCGACACGGCGGATCCATCGCGAGGCCACGGGCACCAAGGTGATCCTGCTGTCCGGCCATGACGACGACGTGGTCCTCGCTCGAGCGGTCGAGGCCGGTGCCCGCGGGTTCATGCGCAAGACGCAGGCGGTCGCCGACCTGGCGGATGCGATCCGGCGCGCGTTCCGAGGAGAGCCGCTCCACGCGGTCAGTGAGGTCGAGCTGTCGCTGGCGCGCTTCCGGATGCAGCGCCGGACCGACGGCGACCTCGCCCAACGCGTGGAGCGCCTGACCCCTCGAGAGCTCGAGATCCTCCAGCGCGTCGCCGCCGGAGAGGCGTCCGTCGACATCGCGAACGAGCTCGGGATGAGCCGCCACACACTGCGAACCCACATCCAGAACGTCCTCACCAAACTCGGAGTGCACTCCAAGACGGACGCGGTGGTCGCAGCGATCCGATTCGGCAAGGTCAAGACGAACGAGAAGCTCGCGCAGACGGACGTCGACGCGTCCTGATCCGCGCTAGCGGGTCTCGCGGTGCAGCGTGTGCGCCCGGCACCAGCGGCAGTACTTCTTCAGCTCGATCCGATCACGGTCGTTCACCCGGTTCTTGACCGTGTTGTAGTTGCGCCGCTTGCAGTTGGAGCAGGCGAGGATGATCTTCGGGCGGTTGCCTTCCTTCTTGGCCATGGCTCGCCTACTTCACGACCTTGATCACGCGACCCGCGCCCACGGTGCGACCACCCTCGCGGATCGCGAAGCGGAGGCCCTCTTCCATGGCGATGGGGGCGATCAGGTCGACCTTCATCTCGACGTTGTCGCCCGGCATCACCATCTCGACGCCTTCGGGCAGGTGGGCCTGGCCGGTCACGTCGGTGGTCCGGAAGTAGAACTGCGGCCGGTACCCGGCGAAGAACGGCGTGTGCCGGCCGCCCTCCTCCTTGGACAGGATGTAGACCTGGGCCTCGAACTCGGTGTGCGGGGTGATCGAGCCGGGCTTCGCGAGGACCTGACCCCGCTCCACGTCCTCCTTGTCGATCCCGCGCAGGAGCACGCCCACGTTGTCGCCGGCCCGGATCTCGTCCAGGAGCTTGCGGAACATCTCGAGGTCGGTCGCGATCGTCTTGCGAGTATCGGTGATCCCGACGATCTCGATCTCGCTCATCTTGTTGAGCGTCCCGCGCTCGACACGGCCGGTGACGACCGTCCCGCGCCCCGTGATCGAGAAGACGTCCTCGAGCGGCATCAGGAACGGCTTCTCGACATCCCGGACGGGCTCGGGGATGTAGGCGTCGCACGCCGCCATCAGCTCGTCGATCTTGTCGCCCCAGGCGTCGTCGCCCTCCAGGGCCTTGAGCGCGGAGATCTGGACGACCGGGACGTCGTCGCCGGGGAACTCGTAGGAGGTGAGGAGCTCGCGGACCTCGAGCTCGACCAGGTCGAGCAGCTCGGGATCGTCGACCATGTCGCACTTGTTGAGCGCGACCACGATCGAGGGCACCCCGACCTGACGGGCGAGCAGGACATGCTCGCGCGTCTGGGGCATGGGCCCGTCGGCGGCTGACACCACGAGGATGGCGCCGTCCATCTGGGCGGCGCCGGTGATCATGTTCTTCACGTAGTCGGCGTGCCCGGGGCAGTCGACGTGGGCGTAGTGGCGGTTGTCCGTCTCGTACTCGACGTGCGCGATCGCGATCGTGATGCCTCGCTCGCGCTCCTCCGGCGCCTTGTCGATCTGGTCGAAGGGGGTGAAGTCGGCCATCCCCTTCTCGGCCTGACGCTTCGTGATCGCCGCCGTGAGCGTCGTCTTCCCATGGTCGATGTGGCCGATGGTGCCGATGTTCACGTGGGGCTTCGTGCGCTCGAACTTCTTCTTGCCCATCTCTCTTGTTCTCCTCGAGGTCTTCCCGTTCTGGCTCGTAGCGGGGGGCGGGATCGAACCGCCGACACAGCGATTATGAGCCGCTTGCTCTACCACTGAGCTACCCCGCCCGGCGGTCGCCCAGTCTACCTGCGAGGCCGAGGATGCGGCATGAACGCCGGCCCTCGCGTGTCGCAGAGCCGATCAGTACGGATGCGGAGGTGGGGGGGGCGGCGGCAACGCGTACGGGTCTCTGCGTCCTCGAGACCGGAAGAAAGCCCAGGTGACCGCCAGGCCGAAGACGAATCCCCCCACGTGTGCCCAGTAGGCGACCCCTCCCCCGATCTGATCCCCCATCCCGCCGACCCCGCTGAAGAGCTGGAGGACGAACCACGCGAGGAGCACGAAGGTCGCCGGAAGCTCGAGGAACGTGATGAAGAAGAAGATGACGAGCGTGTGGATCCGGGCCCTGGGGAACATCACGAGGTAGGAACCCAGGACCGCCGCGATCGCTCCCGAGGCACCAACGTTGGGCACTGCCGAGTTCGGGTCGAACGCCACCTGGAGACCGGTCGCGGCCAATCCGCCCAAGACGTAGAGCAGGAGGAAGGTGATCCGCCCGAGCCGGTCCTCCACGTTGTTCCCGAAGACCCAGAGGAACAGCATGTTGCCGGCGAGGTGGAGCCATCCTCCGTGGAGGAACATCGATACGAAGACCGACCCCAGCCAACTTTTCTCCGCGCAGGTCTGCTCGAGGAAGTCCTGGAGCCCGGCCGCGTCGCTCTCCCCCGCGCCGAAGGACTCCGCGATCGCCCGCCGCGCCTCCGCACCTCCGTCCGCCAGCGTCGTCTGATTCGTGAGCTCGAAGGGGATCTGCGCGTTGCAGAAGAAGAACTCCTGCTGCGCCGCTGGCCCTTCGAACGTCGGCTCCCAGAGCAGGAACACGGCGACGTTGGCAGCGATGAGCGCGAGCGTGAGCCACGCCGTCCGGCTGGTCGGATTGATGTCGCGGATCGGGATCACGTGGACGAGACCCTAGACGGGTCACGACCTGATGACGGATGAGCCGGAGAGGGGAATCGAACCCCTGACCTCCTCCTTACCATGGAGGCGCTCTGCCGACTGAGCTACTCCGGCGACAGGGGGCGATGATAACAATGGGATCGTCGCGGACCGTGGCACCATGGAGAGGTGAAGACCTTCACCCTCGCGGTAGCGCTCGCCGGCTTGGTCGCGTGCGGCGGGACCGAGCCTCAGCCCGATCGTCCGCCTTCGACCGTGGCGTTCGACGGGACGGATGCGCTCCTCTATGTCGACGTCGCGGACGAGCCTGAAGAGCGAAGTCGAGGGCTGATGGGCGTCGAGAGCATGCCGACCGACGAGGGGATGGCCTTCGTCTGGGACGAGCCCGTGGCCTCCACGTTCTGGATGAAGGACACGCTGATCCCGCTGTCGATCGCCTTCGTCGACGAGGAGGAGCGGTTGATCGGCGTGCGCGACATGCAGCCCTGCGAAGCCGACCCGTGTCCCACCTACGGGGTCGACGAGCCTTACGTCCTGGCCATCGAGGCGAACCTCGGCTGGTTCGACGACCACGGGATCGGTGCCGGCGACCGTGCCGAGCTGCGGACGAGTGCGTATGTATGAGTGCCAGCTCTGCTCCGCCGACAGGGTCACACCCTGGCTCCACGAGGACGATGATTGCTGGGTCGCGGAATGTCTCGTCTGCCGGACGCCGATGGTCGTGTGGCGCACGCACGGGCTCCCCGACGCGGATCTCGAGTCGAACTTGCTCGGTCGTCTCGAACGCATCGCCGGGGATCGGTACGGGAAGGACGGCTTCTGGGTAGACCCGGAACGAAGAAGGATCCCGGACCACTGGCACGCCCACGCGCGCCCGGCCGGCGGATTCTTCGACCCCGAAAGCGACCTCTACGGCAAGTTCTGAGGTCTCAGCGAGCGAGCTCCGAAGGAGAGGAGGAGCCGGCGAGGCTCGCGAACAGGCGAGCCGCCGTCGCCTGGAATCGGGCGGGGACGCCGTAGGGGCGCGAGACGAGCATGGCTCCCTCGAGCGCGCTGACGATCATCCGCGCCGCGTCGCTCGCCGATCCCGGCCCAGAAGACGTTCCGGTCCCCGGATGAGGATCGTGAGTTCCCCAACGTCATGCGGAGATCGTCCTGGTCAGCGGGGACGAGGTCGGGCGACTGGTCTTCGAGCCCGGCTGGCGCTGGTCGAACGACGTGAAGCCGATCGCCAAGACCGAGAGCTGCGAGGCACCGCACTCCAGTATCACGTGAGCGGACAGCTCGCGATCCGGATGGACGACGGAACGGAGTTCGTGGCCGGCCCGGGCGACGTGACCTCGCTCCCCAGCGGACACGACGCATGGGTGGTCGGCGACGAACCGGCCGTCGTCATCGACTGGTTCGGCGCGAGCAACTACGCGAAGCAGAGCTGAACCTGTTGAAGGCCTGAGGCCCGGACGTCGCCGTCCGGGTCTCGTCACACCGGATATCGTCTCGACCCTCGGAAGGACACGGGGGAAGACCGATGCGATTGACGGGCAAGGCGGCCTTGATCACGGGAGCGACCTCGGGGATTGGCGAGGCAACGGCGATCCTGTTCGCCGAGGAAGGCGCCGGCGTCGCCGTGATGGGTCGGAACACCGAGCGCGGTCACGCCGTCGAGGAGAAGATCCGCTCGGCCGACGGGGAGGCGATCTTCGTCCGGGCTGACGTCCGTCGAGCGGACGACTGTCAGCGCGCGGTCGACGAGACCGTGGACGCGTTCGGGCGGCTCGATGTCCTGTTCAACAACGCAGGTACCTACGTCGCGAACGACGTGATCGGATGCTCCGAAGAAGAGTGGGACGAGCAGGTCGACACCAGCCTCAAGGGCGCGTTCCTGATGTCGAAGTTCGCCTTGCCTCACATGGTCGCGCAAGGCTCCGGCTCGATCGTGAACTGCTCGTCCGGGTGGGGCCTGATCGGCGGCGCGAAGGCAGCCGCCTACTGCGCGGCCAAGGGTGGGATGGTCGTGATGACCAAGGCGATGGCGCTCGATCACGGGCCCCAGGGCATCCGTGTGAACGCGGTGTGCCCCGGTGACACCGACACGCCGATGGAACGTGAGGACGCGAAGAACCAGGGCATGCCGTGGGACGAGTACGTCAGCTGGGCCGTCGAGGATCGACCGATCGCACGCATGGCCTCACCGGAAGAGGTCGCTCGCGCGGTCCTCTTCCTCGCGAGCGAGGAATCATCCTTCATCACCGGCGCGGCGCTCCCCGTCGACGGCGGCGGCGTGGCGGGCTACTGACGGGGACATCGTGTCCAAGATCGTGCTGATCACGGGCGGGGCCGGCGGGATCGGCCGCGCGACCGGCGAGCGGTTCGCCGCGGCCGGCGACACGGTCGTCCTCGCCGACCGATCCGCGGAGATCCTGGCTGAGCTCGGATCGACAGCCGACACGGTGGTGGCCGACATCACCGTCGTGGCGGACTGCGAGCGGATGCTCGCCGAGACCGTCGAGCGACACGGGCGGTTGGACGTCCTCGTCAACTGCGCCGGCGTCTGGGTCGAGGGTCCCACCGCCGACATGACCGAGGAGGAATGGGACCGCACGATCGACGTGAACCTGAAGGGCACGTTCTTCGCCTGCCGCTTCGCGATCCCCCACCTCGAGAGGACGGAAGGCTGCATCGTGAACCTCTCGTCCGACGCCGGTCTGCTCGGGACGGTCGAGACCGCGATCTACAACGCCTCGAAGGGCGGCGTCTCGCTCCTGACGAGGTCGCTCGCGCTCGAGCTGGCGCCGAAGGGCGTCCGCGTGAACGCAGTCTGCCCGAACGACGTCGACACGCCGATGCTCGCGGGCCAGGCGCGCGACTACGGCGGCGACCATCCTGAGGGGTACCTCGCCGCGCTGCTCGCGAACTACCCGCAGAAGGACCGCGCCCGATTCATCCGGCCCGAGGAGATCGCGGCGCTGATCGTCTACCTCGCGTCGCCCGAGGCGGCGCCCATCACGGGCGCGTGCATCCCGATCGACTTCGGCAGCACCGCCGGGTACTGACACCGGTGCGGTCGGTCGGTCGGTGGTCGCGGTGTTTGTCGGTGGGATGTTCTCAGAACTCGCTGACCTCATGGAATCGGCGCCCCGTCGCGGAGTACCCACAGGTTAAGATGGCTAGTGCCCACAACAGCAGGTCAGAGGCCATATCGGCCAGGTCGGGTATCCCCGGTCAAACCGAGCGGAGCGGTCAGTCAAACCCAAGGAGTCGAGCGACGTTCTCGCCCATAATCCCCGTGAGCTTCTCCTCTGCGATCGCAAGGAGGCCGACGGCGAGCGACTCCTCGTTCACGCTCTCGAGCTCGTCCCTCAACGGTGATGCCGCCCACCGCATCCGCCTTTCCGCGTCCGACCGGTCGTTCTCAGTCTTCCCAGCGGACGACGATCTGGCCTCGGAGACCGGGCAGGGGTAAGGACGCCGCTTCCGACTCGACCGCATCGCGCGCCGCGCGCGAGAGGCGGCTCCAGGTCTGAATCGTCACCGTCTCCTTCGCGCGCCGCCACGTTCCGACAACGTCTCCGTCGATGAGGAGGGCGCCCGGCCACACGCGTGGCGTCCAGAGCTTGGCCCGTCGAACGGCGACGGGGACGAGGAGTTCGCGATCGTGTCCGAGGAAGAAGGCATCCCCGCTCGGGAGGAGCCGCGCCGGCGCCGCAGGTCGAGGCCCGGCGCGAAGCATCGGCTCGTCGCGCTTGAGGATCCACCCCTCGCCGACCGGCGTCCGCACCGGGATGAGCGACCGGTGGAGGGCTTTGAACGCCGCGACCCCTTGCCGCGGCCCGAACCCCACCCAATGCGCGAAGTCCTCGGGCGTGGCAGGACCGAAGACGTGCAGGTATCGGCGCGCGAGCTCGAGCCGCGCGTCACGCGGGTCGACGTCGGGTGGCGGCACGGTCCAGATGGTCGGCAGCCGCGCGCCCTCCCACCGGATGAGGACCGTGCCGGTCGGGGCAGCGTACCTGAGCGCATTGGGGTGGACGCCGAGCGCATGCCCCGCCTCGCCGTAGGACATGCGCGCGCCGCCGAGGTGAGCGTGCAGGCGAGTGGCCAGATCCTTCGCCTTCTGCCGGGCCTTGGCGTCATCTGGCAGCCAACCGAGCGAGAAGACCGCGAGGTCACGTGCCGCGACTACGTACGCGTGATACCGCGGCCCCCAGAGCTGGACGAGCGACTGATCCTCCCAGGTGGAGGGTTCTGTCCCATCGACCCGCGCGTGTATCGAGAGGAGCGCGGCTCGGGGCATGCTGTCCTGCAGGCCGGCCCACGCCGCATGACGGAGCGAGCGCCGTCCCCGCGGGAGCCGCTCATCGAGCGCGCCGACGTGCCGTCGAAACGCGAGGATCTGCGACCGCGAGAGGCTGAGCCGGGAACTCGTCACGTCAGCGTGATCGGTTGGTCGGTCGGTCGGTTGGTATTGGAGGGTGGGGTGTTCTCGAAACTCTCTCACCTCACGGTTTCCGGTCCTTACGTGGGACCTCCCACAGGTTAAGGAAGGTACCTCCCACACTCGACCCCGGGCGGAACGCGAGGACCTGCCAATAGGGCCGGCCGGCTTACGCAGCAACCGACTCGTACCAACCAAGCACGGAAGGCCTGACCACACGGTTTCCGGCACTTCTGGAGGACCTCCCACAGGTTAAGAGGGGTACCTCCCACAGCAGGTCATAGCTCTTCTCGCCCATCACGCTGGTCGCCCACGATACCGGCGCTCTCGCGTGTGACGCGGGCAGGCGAAACGCGCAGCGGGCCGCGGAGCGGGCCGCGGCGACGACCGACGTGACGCAACCATCGGAAGACCGCCTGCGGCGGTTCCGGCGATCTCCGAGCGGACGTGTAGACGTCGCGCCGATGGCGGCTCGGAACTCTGACGAACCGCTCGATCAGCGCCGGGTGCGATGATGCCGGGCGAACACTGCCCCGAGCGCCACGACAGAGGCTGCGGCCGACGCGACGAGCGGTCGGTGGGTGCTCGCCCAGAGTTGGAGGCTGCGTCCGTGAGCCCTATCGTCGAACTCGCCATGAGCGCCGTGGTCTCCCGGTATCGGCTCGTACATGTTGTCACGCCGCCCCGCCTCCACCGACCACGACGCCTGTTGGGAGTCGTACGAGGTTCTCGCGAGGTACCGATCGAGGACGCCGGGAAGGAACCTGTTCGCCCAGACGGCGAACAACGTAGACGCGCCGACGTAGAGCTGCCGCCGCGGGTGCTCAGATGCCCAAACGATCGCCCGGGCGGCGACCTCTGGCTGATAGATGGGCGGAACCGGTTGCGGATGTCTCGAGAGGTCCGTCTTGACCCAGTGGAACTGCGGTGTGTTGAGAGCCGGAAGGTGGACCTCGGTGATGCGGACGGCGCTCTTCCGATGGAGCAGCTCGCACCGCACCGACTCGGTGAACCCCTCGATCGCGTGCTTCGCGCCGCAGTACGCCGATTGGAGCGGGATCGCTCGGAAGGCGAGGGCAGAACCGACCTGCACGATCGTTCCGCGATCCCTCGGCAACATGTGCTGTAGCGCCGCGCGAGTGCCGTTGACGTATCCGATGTAGATCACGTCCGTGACGCGCTCGAAGTCGGCAGGGTCGACGTCGACGAACTCGGAGAACACGCTGACCATGGCGTTGTTGACCCAGACATCGATGGGGCCGAGCTCGGACTCGACGAGGTCGGCCGCTTCAGCAACCGCCCCGCGATCGGATACATCGACCTGGAGATCGAGAGCGTGCCCGCCTGCCGCCTCAACCTCCGACCAACAGGCCTTCAGACCCTCAGCGCCTCGGGCGATGAGCGCAACGTTGCTACCGCGGGCACCGAAAGCGCGGGCAGCGGCTCTCCCGACGCCGGCCGACGCCCCGGTGATCACCACGACCTTGTTCTTCAATGACATGGCGAACTCCTGACTGCCGTTCACGTGATCGAGTCTTACCCGTGGCATCGTCTGGCAACCCATCGTGCGTCCGGCTGCGTGAACGGCACCGAAGAGCCACATCGCTTGCTAGCGTTAGTGGCGTGGATGTTCTCGGGCTCGTCGTGGGCGCCTTACTGGGGACCCTATTGATGACGGCACTGATGGAGGCGGCACAAGCCGCGCGGATCACACGGATGAGCATGCCGTTCATGCTTGGGGCGATGGTCTCGGAGCGTCGAGCCGTGATCCGCGTGGTCGGCTTCGCGATGCACCTCATGAACGGGCTCGTCTTCGCTGTGGCGTACGGCCTGCTCTTCGAAGCCGTTAGCCGGTCCGATTGGTGGATCGGAGCGATCGCCGGCACCATCCACGGCGCCCTCGCCCTGATGATCCTCTTGCCCGTGATCCAGGACGTTCACCCGCGGATGGCGGCCGACGACCAGGGGCCGGACCCGACACCGATGTTGCAACCGCCCGGGTTCCTGGCGCTGCACTACGGTCCGCAGACGCCTCTCGTCACGCTCGGGGCCCACGTGGTCTACGGGGCGACGATCGCGCTCCTCTACGAGCCGTTCGGCTGATGGTCCAGGGCCGCCGCAGCTCCGAGGAGCGCGAGGTGCGTCAACCCCTGCGGGAAGTTGCCGAGGAACGCGCCGGTCGTCGGGTCGATCTCCTCCGGAAGCAGACCGAGGTCGTTCGCTCGGCCGCATGCCCGCTCGAAGACGTCCTGCGCCTCGTCGCGGCGGCCAGCGATCGCCAGCGCGTGGGCGAGCCAGAACGAACAAGGCAGGAAAGCGCCCTCGCCTCCTCGAAGACCGTCCTCCGATACGTATCGCATCAGCAGATCGTCCTGACCGAGCTCTGCGCGCACGCGGTCGATCGTGGCCAGGACCCGCGGATCCTCTCCGGGGATGAATCCCACGATCGGCAGTTCCAGCAGTGACGCGTCGATCACCGGGTCATCGAACGCTCGAACGAAGCTGCCGGTCCCCGGGTCTACCCCATGGCGGAGCACAGCATCCTCGATCCGTCGGCGCGTCTCATCCCATCGCCGGAGTGGCGCTTCATCGCCGAGGAGCCGGGCGAGGCGCCCGGCACGGTCGAGCGCGACCCAGCACATCACCTTCGAGTGGACGAAGTGACGAGGACGGTCACGGAACTCCCAGATCCCGTGATCGGGCCGCTGCCAGTTGGCCGCCGCGAACTCCGCGAAGGCTCGGATCGACGGCCAGATGTCCCACGGGAGCTCTCCCTGCGACTCGACGAATGCAAGCGCGGCCTCGGCGACGTATCCCCAGTTGTCGAGCTGGAGCTGATCCGCCGCGGCGTTTCCCTTCCTGACCGGCCGAGAGCCGGCGTATCCGCTGAGCCCGAGGATCTCTCGCTCGGGTGCCGCCTTCCCTCCCGTCAACCCGTAGAGGGTGTCGACACGGGGCTCGGCGAGGCGCGTCGCGTTCGCGAGCCAGAAGAGATACGCCCTGGCGTCCTCCGCGTGCCCGCCGGCGAGGAGGGCGAGCACCGACCGGGATGCGTCCCTGATCCAGACGTACCGATAGTCCCAGTTGCGGCCCTCGCCGATCGATTCCGGCAACGAGGTGGTCGGCGCCGCCACCACTCCGCCCGTCGGCGCGAACGTCAGCAGCTTCAGGGTGATCGCCGAGCGCTCGACCACCCCTCGGTACCGGTCGGGGCACCGCAGTGCCCGCGACCACTCCGACCAGCAGTCAACGGTTTCACGGAGCGCCTGCTCGGCGGCTGCGCCGATCGGCGGCACGATGCCGACGTCGCGATCCGCGAAGGCGATCGACAGATGTGCGACCTGGCCCTCGGTGACATCGAATCGCCCTCGGAACGCATCCCCCTCCTTCACCAGTGGATCAGTGGACATCCCGAAGAGGGCGCGCCCTCCCATCCGTGCCGTGAACCTCTTGCCATCCAGATGGAGGTCCCAGCGGCCGTCGCCGAACGCGTCTCGCGGCGCGACATCGATCTCGAACGAGCTGCGCCCGCTGATCCCCTCGATGCGGCGCACGAGCCAGCGGAAAGGCGTGAGCTCCCGCTGCTTCCGCTCCATCGGTGCGCCGACGAAGAAGTCGGTCACGGTCGCGCTCCCGCTTGCGGTCCTGAGCGTGGTTTCGAGCACGGGTGTTCCAGGCAGGTACCGACGGCTGACCTCGCGCGCTCCGAGCGCAACGACGGCGCAGTGGCCACCCGCCGGGTCCAGCAAGCGAGCAAACACCGGATCGTTATCGAACGCCGGGAGGCAGAGCCAGTCGATCGACCCTGTCTCGGACACGAGCGCCGCCGTGCCTGCGTCACCGATCACGCCATACCGCTCGATCGGCGTGTCACGAGGTGCCACGGGGCTCCCTCGCTCGAGTGACACGCGGCCGCTGAATGGTGGTCATCGTCGGTCGGCCAGCTGAGCCCGCATACAGGAATCGGCTCCCCCTTGTCGTCCTCGAACCACCCCTGACGACCGGATGTTCCCTGGAGGATCCTGCGCTCATTCGGATCCTTCAGTGGGCCGGCACGGTTCCGGAAGGCGACCCGTTGGAAGGGAATAGAACTACGTCGGCATTGTAAGCAGCTGCGAATCCGGACGGTGCCAGTCGCGGAAGGAGGACCCAGATGGACATCCTGTTCCTGGTCGGGCGGATCCTGTTCGGCCTGTTGTTCATCGCGAGCGGGCTCATGGGCCACATCGCAGGCTACGGGCAGATGCGTGGCTACGTTCAAAGCAAGGGCCTCCCCCTCGCCGGCCCGGCGGTACTCGTCAGCGGTATCGGCATCGTGGCCGCAGGGATCGGCGTGATCGTCGGGCGGGCGGACTTCGCTGCGCTCGCGATCACCGTCTTCCTGTTCTTCACCGCCTTCTTCATGCACCGGTTCTGGAAGGAGCAGGACGCGATGGCGCGGATCAACGAGATGACCCAGTTCCAGAAGGATCTCGCGCTGCTCGGTTCGGCGCTCGTCTTCCTGGCCGTCACCGCCTCGGGGGCGGACTTCGGAGCCACGCTGGTTCAGCCGATCTTCGCGTCGTAGCCGCCGAGCGGGCGAAGGGCGGAATCGGCCAACGCGGACCGATCCCGCTCCGTCGCACCCTCGTCAGAGGTCCACGTGAGCCGAGAACTGCACGCCCACCGATCCGGCACGCAGGGACCGAAACCGAAGTTGTGAACCCCCCAGCGACGGCGGCCGAGACAACGACGACGGCTGCTCGCAGTCCCCTCATGGTGCCTCCCTTCTGCCGGCGGGTCGGCTCTAAGGAACCTACGCATCTTGCCGGCGCTGCTCCGTCTCCCGACAGGACAACCCGTTACAGGTCACCATCAGATCATGGGATCCCGACGCACGTGGGCTTCAGATGCCGCCGGTGGAGGTCGATTCCTCTGAGGATGGAACTGGCCCGGGACCGGAGGCTCGTACCCCGATTCGCGTTGACGACGCTCGTCGTCTTCATCGCCGTGGCGGTGGCGCTCTGGTGGGCCCTGGCCGTCATCATCCGGGAGCGGACGCGCGCGACCGCCGAGGAACACGCGGAGTTCGTGACCCATTCGGTGATCCGGCCGGCGCTCCAAGGGATCGATCTCCGAAGCCCCCTCGGCCCCGGAGATCCTGGGTATGCCGAGCTCAAGGCGCTCGTGTCCGAGGATGTCCTGGGCGTCCAGTTCCCGGTCGTGCACGTCAGCGTCTGGGATGACGCTGGGACCGTCCTCTTCTCCGATGAGCCCAGCACGATCGGACTCCGCATGTCTGTCACCCAAGGCCTCCGGTCGGCCTTCAGGGGTGAGGTCGTATCGACCGTCGGCCCCCCCGTCGGCCCGGAGCAGCGGAGTGGCTCGATCCTCGCCACGTTCGTGCCGGTGTCGCCGTCGCATGCTTCGAGCTCAGTGACAGTGGTGGTCGAGGTCGACACCGACGTGGCGGCTGCGTCCATCCCCGTCGGTCAGCCCTTCCGTCTGGTCGGTGTCGCGTTGGCCGGGGGCCTCTCCGCGATCTACGTGATCCAGCTGCCACTTGTGAGGCGATTGGGGCGCACGCTCCGTGAACAGAACGAGCGCCTGGGGGCGCTTCTGCGCCAGGAGCAGCGAACGGTCGAAGAGCTCCGAGAGCTCAACCGGAGGCAGACGGAGTTCCTCTCGGTGACGTCGCACGAGCTGCGGACGCCACTCACCTCGATCGGGGGATACGCGAAGACGTTGATGCAACCTCGATTCGCTGAAGACCGACATGCGAGAGACGAGTTCCTCCGGTCGATCGAACGACAGGCGAACCGCCTCGGCTTCATGATCGAGAACATCCTGGCGGTCACCCAAGACGATCGGACCATGGATGACGAGGCGCCCGCCGCGACCCCGGACGCCATCCTTTCGGCCGTCATGCACCTGGGTTATCCACCAGAGCGGGTCGAGACCGATCTCCCAGCCGACCTGCCGGGGGTTCGGCTCGACAGCCGCCGGCTCACGCTCGTGTTCGGGAACCTGATCGACAACGCCCTGAAGTTCTCGCCGCCGCGGTCGCGCTGCAGGCTGAGTGCAGAGGAGATCGACCGTGACGTCGTCGTCTCCGTCGAAGATGACGGGATCGGGATCCCCGCAACCGAGAGGGATCGCATCTTCGAGCGCTTCTTCCAGGTTGACTCTTCGTCGACGCGGCACTACGGGGGCGTCGGGCTGGGTCTCTACGTCGTGAAGACGATCGTTGAGCGAGCGGGTGGACGGGTCGATGTGCAGAGCGAGGTGGGGCACGGGAGCCGCTTCACGGTGCGCCTCCCGGCGGCGCCCGCCGTCCCCATGGTCGGAGCACTCGAGACGCGCCCAACCGTCGCCTGAACGCGACGGGCATAGTCTCGAACCATGCAGAATGAGGAGTGTTGGGCGCTCGAGACCTCGACCGACGGAACGCGCTGGCGACGGTTCGGGAAGGCGTGGCGAGCGCCATCCGAGCCGGTGCTGATGCACGCCGTCCCGCGGTTCGTCCGGTTCCGTCGTCTGCTGCCGGACGAGCAGACAGCCTGGTCGGAGCCGCTGGAGATGCGGCGCGACCTCCCATGACGCTGATCCGTCTCGAGGAGGGCGTCCGAGAGGATCTGTGGCCCGGTGACGAGCATGTCGGTCTTCCCGCGTGCTCCTACCGGGTGGGGAGGAAGGCAGGCTCGTGCACTTCGAGCACGAAGCCGACGGACGCTCATGGTTCTACACCCTCGACATCCGGGGGAAACGCACTGACTGACCGATCCGCACCCCTACGCGACTCGTTCGTTCTGGGGAGACCGTCCCGATGCGACCTCGAGCCCGCGGCGATCCGTGATCGTCACCGATCGGTAGGCGGTCGTGACCAGACCCTCTCGCTCCAATCCTCGAAGAACGACATTCACCGTTTGCCGGCGAACCGACAGCAGGGCAGCCAGCGACTCTTGAGGGAGCTCGACGACGTCGTCCCTCGCCTCATCCAGCAACACCAAGGCAACCTTCTCTCTGACGTCGCGATCCTGGAGCTGGAGGATGCGATGCTGAGCGTGGACCAGACGAGCGGCGACGCTCGAGAGCCATCGACGAGACACCTGCGGACGGGTCGCGAGGAGTGACTCGAGATCTGCCGTCGAGATCACGAGGGCTTCGACGAGGTCGATCGCCCGCGCCGAATACGGCGGTGGCGCGCCCATGATCGTGCAGATGTCTCCTTCGATGTCGCCCGGGTGGAGGATCTGCACGATCAGGCGCCGGCGCATCGAGCCTCGCCATACGAGCTCGACCCGCCCCTCGCGGACGATGTACACACCGTCGGGTGGCTGTCCTTGCGCGAAGAGCTGCTCGCCCGGCTCGTACGAGCGGGTCGACAGCCGGGCAGCGAGATCCTCGACATCCCCGTTCGAGAGTGGTGCCCACTCGCCCTTCCCGACGCACCGGGCGACCCACCATGCCTCCCGCGCCATCGCGCGGGCGTCGGAGCGCAGCATCGTCGACCTCCTCGGGTCCTCCGCATGATGCCCATGATCGCTCTGCGCCAAACACTGTGACCAGCGACCGGCGGGCATCAGGGTGCCGGCGAGCGTTGCGGCGGCCGTGTCGCCTCCGGGGACTCTGTCCGGTGCCGGACAGACCAGCGCTCTCCTAGGTTCCCGAGGATAAGGATCATCCGTACCCGAAGAACGGATGGAGGGATGCCTGATGGCACGCCGACTGAGCGACCCATCGGAGGTGCAAGCCATCCTGCTCGAGTGGCCGGACAAGCCGAGGCAGGTAGGTTCACAGATGATCGAGCGCTACGGTCCCCCTGACGAGGTGACGGCAAACCGCCTGATCTGGCACGGGAACGGTCCCTGGAAGCGAACGGAACTCTCGCGGGAAGAGATCCCGCATCGTTTCCCCAAGCCGCACACGGACCTCCTCGAGCAGTTCGTCGACTACCAAGCTCCGGTCGAGAGGTTCACCGACATCGCCGCGTTCGACCGGCAGCGTGATCCCGGAGCGCACGAAGGGCGAGCTCTCCGCCAGGTGCGACAAGGAGGAGATGAACTTCCTCGCGCTGAACCTCGCCGATGAAGTGGTGCGCGGCGCGACCTCGGTCGACGACGCGCGACGGACGTACACGGAGCAAGCGATGGCCGCGATGATGGGGAAGCCGGCACCGTACACCGAAGGCTTGCGGTTCGACGTCCCCCGCGGTGGGACGGGCGATCCGGACGAGATCACGGCCGACGAGGCGATGCTCCAGAAGGCCGGAGAGAAGTTGCGCGAAGCGTTCGGATGAGGCTCCGGAACAGACGGAGGTGTGTCACCTACCGGACACTTCGGTCGTTGATGCGTGGACGAGCGGGCACGCTTCCAGAGGAGGTGATTTACCGTGACTGATGTCGCCCACACACACGCTGGATACACGCATGGCGCCCGGGGGCGAACGATCGGGGCCGGTGCGCTCGCCGGCATCGTGGCGTCCGTCGTGATGGGGATGTTCGCGATGATCGCAGCGGCGACCTACCAAGGAACCGGGTTCTTCACGCCCCTGTACCACATCGCCTCGCCGCTCATCGATGGGAGGCCGATGATGGCCTCTATGGAAGCGGCGAGCGGTGGGAACCGGTTCTTCCTCGACGTCGGTCCGGCGATCCTCGGACTCGCGATCCACATGATGGTCGGGGCGATCTGGGGGATCGTCTTCTTCGTGCTCGTCCGGCTCCTCGGCTGGACGAGTCCGCTCACGCTGGTGCTCGGCGGGGTCGTGTTCGGTCTCGCGGTCCTGCTCGTCATGAGCTGGGTCACGCTGCCCATCACCGCGGCGGTCGTCGGTGGAGGGAAGCCGGTCGAAGACATGCCGCAGATGGTCGGATGGGGGACGTTCGCGGTGGAGCACGGTCTCTTCGGCCTGATCCTGGGCGCGTGGGCGGCCGCGAGCGCGGGCTCTGCCGGCCGGCACGGGGCGGACGCAGCTCAGCCGTAACGAGCCCGACGAGCCGCTCTCGCGGATGCTGTCAGGAAGCCGACCATCCGCTACCCGTCGCCGAGCGTGCGGCGTCCACTCGGAGTAGGCCACGGCATCGTGAGAGGAGAGGGGACATGAGCGGGCAGATCAAGGACGTGACGGATCAGGGGTTCGAAGAGACGGTCATCAGAGCCGACCGACCGGTCTTGGTTGACTTCTGGGCTGACTGGTGCGTCCCATGCCACCTGGTCGCCCCTATCGTCGAGCAGCTCGCCATGGAGCACGCCGGGAGGATGGAGGTCACGAAACTCAACATCGACGAGAACCCATCGACGACGGACCGATTCCAAGTCCTCAGTATCCCCACCCTGATCTTGTTCAGCGGTGGTGTGGAGCGCGGTCGCGTCGTGGGAGCGAGGAGCAAGGAGGCGATCGAACGGGCCCTCCTCGGCGACCTGGCCGCATAGGCGATCCAACGACGACAAGGAGCGAGAGCACCGCGACCGAACCCATCTTCGACCTGATCGAGGACGCGGCGGCACGTCCGGATGTGGAGCGCACGTACCGAGACATCAGGAAGCGCTACGGGGGACGCGTCCCGGATATCTACAAGGCCTTCGCCCACGATCCGGAGTACCTGGCCTCGATCAACGAGCACATGAAGCGCGTGCTTCGGCCGCGGAAGGTCGACGCGAAGACCAAAGAGGTGATCGCGTTCGTCGTCGCGGCGATGAACGGCTGCGACTACTGCCTGCATGCACATGCGAACGACCTGCGCCGGCATGGCTTCGACGACGAGGGCATCGCCGAGATCCTGGGCACCGCCGCCCTGTGGTCGGAGGTCACGAGGTTCAACATCGGGGCGCCGCGGAGACGATCGGCCGGGACATCGAGCTGTTCGTCGACGCGAACGGCGCCTACCGACCCGATCAGGCGGTCCGGATCGGCCATGACCTCGTCGACCTCGGCGTGCGGTGGTTCGAGGAGCCGGTGTCCTCCGACGACCTGGAAGGGCTCGCGGCCGTGCGACGCTCGGTCGACTGCGACGTCGCGGCCGGCGAGTACGGGTACGACCTTCCATACTTCCGGCGACTGATCGACGCGCACGCCGTCGACGTCCTTCAGGTGGACGTCACCAGGTGTGGAGGTATCTCCGAGTTCATACGTGTGGCGGAGATGGCTGCCCTTCGAGGGTTCGAACTGTCGGCGCACACGGCTCCATCCCTCCACTTGCCCCTAGGCTGCGCGGTCCCCAACCTCCGCCATCTCGAGCACTTCCACGATCATGCGCGGCTCGAACGGATCATCTTCCGAGGAGTGATCGATCCTCAGCAGGGCCACCTCTCGCCTGATCCGTCACGCCCCGGAACGGGTCTCGAGGTGCGCGAAGAGACCGCAGCGGAGTACCGGGTGGCCTAGCGACCCGGCGGAGCGTCAGGCGCCGTGCTCGGCCTTCGCGTGAGCGTCGTGCTCCTCCTGCGTAGCGAACTCCATCCCACACACTCCGCAGATGAATCCCCCACCGGACGGCGCCCCATGCGTTTCTTGCTCGTGAGCTCTCAGCTGCTCCTCGGTCTCGAACTCGGCTCCGCACTTCGCACACGTGGCCGCCATCGGCTCCTCCTTCGATCTCAGCGGAACGCCTTCCGTGCCACCATCCTTCCGCGTTCGGGAACGCCTGCCATCGGGAGTGTCCGAACCCGGACAGTCTCGCGGATTGGGATCGGGCACGGTGGCCGAGCGTGATGACGGGTGATCCGCACCTCCCGAGACGAGCGCTGCTGGTGTTCAAGGAGGAGCTCTCGCGCCGAGAGCGCGTCTTTCGGCGCGTACCCCTCGGTCCCCGGGAGTCGGTCCGGGGAACCGCCCGTGGACGTGATCGGCCTCACGATCCTCCGCTCCGCAATCGATAGTGTCGCTTGACACGTACGTCGTCCGGCCAGGAGGACTCGAGTTCGACGCCCAGCCCGTCCGCTACACGGTTGACGTAGTTGAAGTAGGCAACGATCTGGTTGGCATCGACGATGTCACGGTCGGTCATCCCCAGCCCTCGAAGCGGGTCGAGATCCGCCTCCCGCATATCCCACGGACGAAGCGTGAGCTTGAGCGCGTACCCACAAAGCGCCCGCGTTCGTTCAGGGAGCCGGTCGAACTCGCCGGAGGCGACCGCCTCCGCCGGCGCCGGATCGCCACTCTCGCGGGCGAGCGCGGCGCCATGGTGGACCACTCAGTAGTGACAATCGTTCGCTGCCGATACGCAGACGGCGATGGCTTCACGCTCGGCTCGGGAGAGGCCGGAAGAGCCGAACATGAGGGTCCGATACAGAAGGAGGTGCGCCTCGAGTGCCTCGGGGTTCAGGCTGTGTGACGCGAGGATGTGATCCGCCCCCCTCGCCTCTGGTGAGATCTCAACCCAACTCATCGTGCCTCCTCACCATCTATCCAGGCCGGCTCGTCGTCAGCATCGCGAACATCGGCCGTACTTGCTTCGCGTACCGACCACGTCGGCCATCGCGCCCGACTGAGCCTCTCACCCGCGTCAAAGCCCGACGCCTCTAACGCTGGGACGTCCTCGGCGAGCCAGTTATTCCGTCAGCGGCATGACCTTCGGCAGCGGCCCAACGGACGCGCGAGGTCTATCCATCTGCGATTGCACGCGACCGTAGGAGATGGAAGGAGGAGAGAGCGATGGCAGCGAGATCGCTCGATGGAGGGTCCTTCGGCCCTCCTCGCCGATCGCGTCCAGGAAGAATCTCACCCGGATGGGCGTTCTAGCCGACGACATGAGACTTCTCGGGCTGCCGAAGGCGGGTCAGGACGCGATGGTTCGGGAGGCCGCGTGGCTCGCACGCTGTGTGGGCCGTGGCGAGTGGGCGCCTCTCTTCGAGGAGGACCTCACTCAGCTCGGGCAGCGCCTCGAGCACCGCCGCTTCCCTCCTGGAGCGTTGGTCTTCGCCCAAGGCAAGTCGTCGGACGCCGTGTGGATCTTCCGGAAGGGGCGCGTGGAGCTCAGCCGGAGGGACGGCCAGAACCGATTGATCGTCCAGGTGGTTCACCCCGGGGATGTGGACGGGGACATCGGCTTGATCCTCCAGATGCCGCTCCCCTACTCGGCGCACGCGATCGACGACGTAGACGCGCTCCGGCTCTCGGCCGAGGACTTCGACTGGCTGATCGGAACGCGGCCGGCACTCGCTCGCCGGTGGCTCTCGAGCGTCGCGGCGCGTTTGATGAACGCCGAGCGGCGGATCCTGCAGCTGGCCGGGCGAGACCTCAAGACGCAGCTCGCGAACCTGCTGCTGGACGAGGAGCGCGGCGATTCGGTCGAGCTCCCGCAGGAGTCCCTGGCGTCCCTCCTCGGCGTGCGCCGCCCCTCCTTGAACAAGGTCCTCAAGGACTTCGAGCGTGCCGGAATGGTCCGGCTGTCGTACGGATGCGTCGACCTCGTCGACCGGGCCGGCCTAGTCCGCACCGCCGGCCGAGCCGCCCACGCCTGACGCACGCTCTGTCAGCTCGCTGACGTTCCGGACGATGCCAAGCCTCCTTCGACGTCCACACCTTCGTCAATCTTCGAAGGAGGGATCCGCCTGGTCGAGTTCATGCCCGAGCTGACGGCGTCGGCCCACCTGCAGGAGCGGGTGCATGCGAACCCGAAGTTCACGATCCACACGAACACGGAGGTCCTCGAGTTCCGTCGTGGGCGACGCGGCAAGTTCGGCGTCGTGGTGGCCCCGGATCGGGGCACCGGCGAGGAGACCTCGTTCTCGCCGGCCGGGGCGTTCGTCTTCGTGGGGCCAATCCCAACACGTCGTTCCTCCGAGGCACCCTGGAGCTGGACCGGTGGGCTTCGTCGTCAGCGACGACGCGTTCCGAACCTCCGTCCCTGGGGTGTTCGCGGCCGGAGACGTCCGAGCCGGGAGCACGAAACAGCTCGGCGCGGCGACGGGTGAGGGGATCAGCGCACTGCTTGCCGTGCGCCGCTACCTGGAGGAGGAGCGCGCCGAGCCCGAGCTCTGAGCGGTCGGCTAAGGCCATAGGTCACACCAGTCGCAGGATCGGACCCTGGGAGAAGACGGGGCCGATCTGGATCCCGAGCTCGGCGTAGACGGCTGCCGGCACCGAGATGTCGGCGAGATAGAGCTCACCGACCACGTCGGATCCGGCCGCGAGCCCGGTCTTCGAAAGGGCCAGCGTGAGCGTTGCGGCCGCTCGGACGCACGGGTCCCCGACCTTCCCGGTCGTCGCGTCGAGACCGCTCGGCAGGTCCAGCGAGCACACCGGGGCGTCCTGTTCGTTCGCCCACCCGATCAGCCCGGCGGCGCCTCCGCGGGGATCGCCTCGGAGCGAGTACCCGAGCAGGGCATCGAGCACGAGGTCGGATCGGATCGGCTCGCGTCCCACACTCACGCCCATCCGCTGCAGAAGCGAGAGCTGATGCCTCGGGACGTGGTCCAGGCGATCAGGGTCCTCCGCGAGGGACACGTGCACGCGCACCCCACGGTTGGCGAGGTGGCGCGCCGCGACCAGACCGCCGCCGCCGTTGCCTCCGATGCCGCTGAGCACCTCGACGGTGCTGGGTCGGAACCTCCCGATCGCCAGCTCCGCGAGGTGGAGCCCCGCGTTCTCCATCATCTGGATCAGCAACAGGCCGAACTTCTCGATCGCCACGCGGTCGACCTCGCGCATCTGCTCGGCGGTGACGGTGGGGATCGACGACGCCCGCGCCTCGGGGATCCCGTGCCCCTGCCCAGCCGGACTCGCCTGCGTCACCGTGCCGGCTCGTCGACGAGCAGGATCGCCTCGGCGACCGCCGAGAGATCCGCTCCGACGACGTCCGGTGGCGTCCCGATCAGAAACGGGACGTCCGTCCTCGCCACGTACGCTGCCGCGCACCCTGCCCGCGTGGCCCCCCACACGTCCCAGTCATGGGCCGCCACCATCCGCATCTCCGTCGGATCCACGCCGAGCCGTTCCGCCGCCATGTGATAGGGCTCGGGAGCGGGCTTGTAGCGGCGCACCTCCTCGACCGAGAGCACCTGGTCGAACAGACCGAGGATGCCTGCGTTCTCGAGCTGTGCCCGGGCCATCTCCGGCGAGGAGTTCGTGAGCGTGGCGAGAGGGAACCCGGCGGAGCGGAGGCGCCCGAGCGCGTCCGGAACCTCCGGATGCGCCGGCAGCTCGAGCATGGTGGCGAGGATCGCGTCGCGCTCGGCCGGCTCGAGCTTCCGGCCTCGGCGCGAGGCGACGGCGTCGAGGGCGCGGCGACCGATCGAGGCGAAGTCCTCGTAGGAGTCCGTCACCGTCGCGACCAGCGAGCCGTGGAGCAGCCGCGCGAACCACTCGCCCAGAGGGGCGGCGTCACCGAACGCGCTGTCGAACGGGGCCCGAAGGACCGCGAGATCCAGCAGCGTCTCGTTCACGTCGAACACGAGCACCTTCGCCACGTCGACCTCCCGCCTCGTCGGTCACTGCCCACCCTAACGAGCTGGTCGCGACGGCCGCGAAGCCTTCAGGCGACGACCCCGAGGTGCTCGGCCACGAGCCCCTGCAACGCCTCGGCGTTCAGCGCACCCACCCACACCTCGGCGATCTCGCCGCCCGGCCCGACGAAGACAGTGGTGGGCATGCCGAGGCCGCCGATGGCGCGGAAGAACTCGCCCCGCTCGTCGATCGCGGTGTCGTAGGTGATTCCGGTCTCCCTGGCGAGATCGATGCTCGCCGACCGAGCGTCGCTCTGGGAGACGCCGAGGAAGGAGACCCGGTCGCCAAGGAGCGCGTGGACGCGCTCGAACTCGGGCATCTCCGCGATGCAATTGGGGCACCACGAGGCGAAGAAGTTGATCACCAGCGGACGATCCGCATAGACCGCGTAGTCGATGGCACCGTCGCCTTCCAACTGCGGGAGCCTGAGCTCCTCGAGCGTCCCGCCTCTCCGGAGGTCGCCGGCGAACGCCACCCCAGAGGGTCCGAGGTCACGGAGGAGGCCGAGACCGACCGCGATCGCGGCGGCGACCACCACGGCGCCCACGGCGACGACGCGGACACGGGCGATCGCCTGCGTCCGGCGTGCCCGCCGCTCTCGCTCGGCTCTGGCGACCGCCCGGCGCTCGCGCTTGGCCTCGGCTCGGGGATCGAGAGAACGGCCGGCCGCCCTCCCATCCCTCATGCGCCTCATGTTCCCGAGGGAGGTCCGGCCGGTCCGCCGTCGACCGTGAACTGCACGGCCGCCCGGACGCGATCGCGAAGGTCCGCAGGCGCCTGCTCCCGCGCCTCCTCGGCGATCCGCCTGCCGAGCCGGCCCAGGAGCACCTCCCGCCAGCAGTCCTCGCAATGCAGCATGTGGGCCTCGAACCACCGCCTCGCGCGCCTGGACAGCTCGCCGGTCACGTATTCGGCGGCGTTGCGTTCGGGGTCGTGTGGCCGGCGCCGGAACCACCCCTGCATCCAGCGCTTCATCGAATGAGCTCCTCGATACGGTCACCGAGGAGCCGGGCCAGAGCCCGGCGCCCGCGGTGCAACCTGGAAAGGACCGTGCCGCGAGGCGTGCCCATCGCCTCGGCGGCCTCGTACGTGGAGAAGCCGGAGAGGTCGACGAGCGTGATCGCGACGCGTTGCTCCTCCGGCAGCTCACGGATCGCCCGATACAGCTCGTCGCGCCCTATCGCTTCGACGGCGTGCGATTCGGGATCCGCGGCTTGTTGCTGCTCGACCATCCACTCCTGCAGAGGGACCTCGGACGGACGGCGAGCTCGGGCACGGTACCGAGATCGAGCCAGGTTGAGGCAGATCGTGGCGATCCAGGGCTCCACCTTCTTCGGACGGCGGTGATCCAGCCATGCGCGAAAGGCCCGGAGGAACGTGTCCTGCACGAGGTCCTCCGCATCCTGGC
The DNA here is from genome assembly GCA_050998695.1 of Actinomycetota bacterium. Taxonomy (GTDB): domain Bacteria; phylum Actinomycetota; class UBA4738; order UBA4738; family HRBIN12; genus JAJNBA01. Next base: position 13,182 of record JBPCPX010000063.1, on the reverse strand, counting down.
GGCTGTCGGTCAGTCGGCGCGACAGGTTGAAGACGAGGTCCGCCGCACCCATCGTGGCTCGCAAGAACTCATCCTGATCGTTCGTCATCGCTCTCTTCGTAGGACGCCACCAGGGGGCCGAGGATTCCCAAGCCACGAGGGTCTCGAAAGTCAGATCGGGGGCTCGAACGAGTTCACGAGACGCAGCAACGGCGACGTGATGCGGACCCACGCGCCGGTCACCAGCAACAACCCGATCGCGACCAGGAGCGAGCCGGAGAGGCCGCTGATCGCGCGGTGGTGACGCTGGAGGACGCCGAGGCGCCGCATCAGCCCTCCGACCCCGAGGCCGATAAGGACGAACGGGACGCCGAGGCCCATCGAGAATGCGAACAACAGGAAGGCGCTCCTCAGTGGATCCGACTGCGTCGCGGCCAGCGCGAGGGTGCCTGCCAATACCGGCCCGATGCAAGGCGTCCACCCTGCGGCGAACGCCATCCCCAGCGGGAACGCGGTGACTCCGCCGGGCCGGATCCTTGCCAGAAACGGCCGACGCTCACCGAACAGCGATGTGGATCCGACCCGAAGGGCGTACAGGAGCAGGAACACGCCGACGGCCACGACCACGAGCCCGGCAACGCGCTGGCCCACCGCGGACCGGGCGAATGGAGCGAGCACGCCGGCGAATGCGCCGAGTGACGTGAACACGACGGAGAACCCCGCAACGAACAGCAGGATCGGGAAGGCACTCCGACGAGCCGGCCCTGCGGGCGGATGGGGCGAGGTGGGCGCGTCGCCGGCGGCCGTGACGAAGGACAGGTAGCCGGGGACGATCGGCAAGACGCAGGGCGATGCGAACGCGACGACCCCCGCCGCGAAGGCGAGGAAAGGCGCCCACCAGGTCGTCGGGTCGAACTCGGCCATAGGATCCCTCGCCTGGACGGACGCGGCGGCGGAACCGGCGATTCCCCCTTGGTACACCCGCGGAATCGCCCAGTGGGATTCGCGTCCTCATGGGAGAAGGAGGTCGAGGCTAGATGGGCCGGTGGGTGACGACCGCCGCCGTACTCGCGATCACGCTCGCCGCGTGCTCTCAAGGGACGGCGGGGCGGCGGCCGGGCGGGGCGGACAGTGCCTCTCCCACGGACGCGGCCTCGACCACGGACCCGCTGGTCGATCCGGACGACATCGTGTCAGGGGGCCCACCGCCCGACGGCATCCCCCCGATCGACGACCCGAAGTTCCTCGCCCCCGGGGACGCTACCTTCCTCACCGATCGTGAGCCGGTCCTCGCCGTCGAGATCGGCGGAGAGGCCAAGGCCTATCCGCTGCAGATCATGACGTGGCACGAGATCGTCAACGATGAGATCGGCGGCGTTCCCGTATCGGTGACCTATTGCCCGCTCTGCAACACGGGCATCGCGTTCGAGCGCCCCACGATCGACGGCGAGCTCCTGGACTTCGGCACCTCGGGCAAGCTCTACAACGCCAACCTGGTGATGTACGACCGGCAGAGCGACTCGTACTGGGCTCAGGCGACCGGGGAGGCGATCCTGGGACCGTTCCTCGGTCGGCAGCTGGAGTTCGTCCCGGCCCGGATCCTCGCCTTCGCCGACTGGCGTGCCGAGCACTCCGACGGGCTCGTCCTGTCTCGGGACACCGGCCACGATCGCCCCTACGGCCAGAACCCGTACGAGGGGCTCGATACCTCCGAGCGCCCGTTCCTGTTCGCAGGGGAGCTCGACGAGCGGCTCCCCGCCACCTCGCGGGTGCTCGGCATCGCTCGGGCGGGGGACGTGGTCGCGTTCCCGTACGACGAGGTCTCCGGCGATCCCGTGGACGGCTGGGCCGTGGCCACGGAGAGGGTCGCCGGCGAGCGGATCGTGGTCTTCTGGAAGTCGGGGACCGCATCGGCGCTCGACACGGCCGAGATCACCCAGGGACGTGATGTCGGCGCGATCGCCGCCTATCGACCCGAGGCGGACGGGCGCTCCCTCACGTTCGGGGTGGGCCGAACGGGCATCACCGACCGGGAGACAGGCAGCGTGTGGAGCATCCTCGGCCGCGCCGAGTCTGGACCCCTCGAGGGCGAGCAGCTCGTGCCCGAGCTCGCGATCGACAGCTTCTGGTTCGACTGGGCGGCGTTCCATCCGGAGACCCGGATCTTCGGGCAGGGCTAGGCGAGGACCTACGTCGCGAGGCTCCCCAGCCAGGTCGTGAACCCGTAGAAGGCCGCGTAGGTGGCGAGGCCGGCCCCCGCGAGCCACAGCACAGTTCGCGTGAGACTCGGCCGGGCGTCCACGGGGCACGCGCGGGCTCGCCCGCGCTGGATCCACAGTGCCGTGAGGGCGAACGCGGTACCGGCCGACTTGAACGCCCATCCCCACTCGTCGAACAGGGTGTTCGCGAGGTCGACCGCCGCGGCCGTGCTCGACAGGCCGAGCAGGACGAGCGCCACCGGGTACACGCAGCAGCCGATGCCGATCAGCCCGGCGATCGCGCCCAGGAGGCCCGACCGGCGTGGTCCGACCGCCGCCGGAGCACCGGGCGCGGGAGCGGCGCGATCGGCCTCAGCCGGGCGCGCCATCGCCCGATCCCGCGTCCGTTGGATCCGCTGCATCGTCCGCAACGCTGGCGGTGATGAGGGCATAGCCGATCGCCCCCTCCGCGACGGCGATCTGCGCCACGTCCACCAGTCGCAGCGCCGCCTCGACGTCGAACAGACCCTGGAGCCCGTCGCGCGTGGCCTCCAGCCCGTCCCCGATCGAGGCCACGGTCTCGAGTGCGGCCTCAGGGTGGGGCTCGACGACGACGTCGGTGAATCCGCCTTCGCGAAGCAGGCGCTCGTACCCCGACGAGGGCAGGGCACCTGCCACGCAGGCGACCCTCCCGATCGGCGTGTCGAGCTCGGCCGGAAGACGCCCCCGCTCCAGCGTCACGTCCGCGATCCCCACCCTGCCGCTTCGCCCGAGCATGCGCCGGAACTCCGCAACGGCCGCTGCCTGATCGGGGAACGTACAGAGCGCGCATTCGCACAGGACGACGTCGAAGGAGCCCTCCCGCTCCTCGAGCCGCTCCGCGTCGCCGACCTCGAACGTGGCCGTGTCGGTGAGCCCTGCGTCGGCCGCCCCGCGTTCGGCCGTGGCGACGAGCCTGGGCGACAGGTCGATGCCCCGAACCGTGGCCCCTCGCTCGGCGACGAGGAGACGGGCGGTCGATCCTCGGCCGCTCGCCACGTCGAGCACCCGATCGCCGGGGCCGATGCCGGCGAGGTCCGCGAGCCGTCTCGTGAGCGCCTCGCCTCCGGGGTGCAGGTGCCCGCCGAGGAGCAGGTTGACGAGCTCGCTCCCGTAGACCGCGGCACAGCAGGCCTTGACGTGATCGGCTCGGGCGCTGGCGAGATCGGTCACAGCGACCTCCCCACGTTGCTCTCCCGGGCAGACCCACCGCGGCTCCTGTCGGCGGCGACCTTCGACCCGTGGGGGCCGACCCGGAGGATCGGGAGCAGCTCCCGGGCGTTCGGAACGGCGCCGGGCACATCGACGCCGGTGAGCGAGGCGCGGACCTGCTCGCGATAGCCGACCGAGTTGTACGCGCAGAACGGGATGAGCCGGCCGTCCGGTACGAGCTGCTCGACGCAGCACTTCATCAGCTGCTTCACGTTCAGGGTGTAGGGGTCCTGGAAGTCCTGGATCACGACCATGAACGCCTTGGCCGCGGCGTCCCCAACCGCCGCCGGCAGGTCGATCGTGCACGTGGCACAGGCGATCTGCTCGGCCACGGATCCGGACCCGGCCACGGCCGAGGCGCTCCACAGCTTCTCCAGGGCGCCCCGGATGGCGGGATCGGGCAGGACCCGGTTCGTCACGTAATCGAGGTAGTCCTCGACCCGCAGCACGCGCGGGATCGGCACGACGGTCTCGCCCTCGACCAGGAGATACGTGACGCTCCGGCACGTCGGGAAGCAGCACGGCACCGGGAAGAAGTCCGAGGCGACAAGGGCGCCGCCGGTCTGCTCGACGATCCCGTGGATCACGTCGGAGTTCGTGAGGCGCGTCCGGGGATCGAACTCGAGGTGGCGCCCGGCGTGGGTCACGGGCTGGTACACGACCGAGCGCACGGCGGGGTGCGCGAGGCCGAACCGGAGCACGTCGCCGATCTCGTCCTCGTTCACGCCTCGCTCGACCGCCGCGACCAGCGCGACGGTGAGCCCAGCCTCGGCGCATGCATCGAGCGCCCGGTCCTTCACCTCGCGCAGGTCCCGACCCCGGATCCGCTCGTGCGTCCGTTGGCGCAGGCCATCGAACTGCAGGTAGATCGAGACGCCGAGGTCCGCCAGCGCCGGCGCGAAGGAACGATCGCGCGCCAACCGGATGCCGTTCGTGTTCAGGACGACGTGGCGGATCGGTTTGGAGCGGGCGAGCGCCAGCAGCTCGAGGATGCGCGGGTGGATCGACGGCTCGCCGCCGGAGAACATCACGACCTCCGGCTCGCCCTCGGCCCGGACGAACGCATCGAGCGCCCGCTCCACCTGGTCGTCGGTGAGCGTGAACCCGTCGGGCTGGTGGCCCGAGTCCGCGAAGCAGATGGGGCAGTCCAGGTTGCACGCGGAGTTCACCTCGATCACCCCGAGGCAGGCGTGCTGCTTGTGATCGGGGCAGAGCCCGCAGTCGAGCGGACAGCCGTCGCGGACCTCGGTCTGGGTCTCCAGCGGGATCGTCCCGGGCTTGTTGAACCGCATCGCCTCGACGTACATCGTGGCGTCGCCGTACACCCGGGCCTCGAAGGACCCGTGCTCCGGACAGCGTTTGCGCAGGAACACCTGGTCGTCCCGGGCGTTGACCTCCGCGTCGAGCACGCGCCTGCACACGGGGCAGACGCTCCGCGTGACCTCGAGGAACACTTCGTCACGATTCACTCGTTCAGTGGTGCGCACACGATCCTCCCCTTCCGCTCGGGCACTGAGAAAGGACGCTAGACGTCGGGGTGGATTCCCGCACGCCTCGCAGGAATCGGAGGTGATCCGGCGGCGTCCGGATCGGCGTGGACGTGGAAGCGCTCCGCCGGTTCCGGACGATGAAGGACGAGTTCTTCGCCACCGATCCCGGCTCCCCGCTCACGCCGCGGCAGCGGGCGCGATTCCGCGGGCTCGCGTACTTCCCGCCGGATCCCGGGTTCGTCGTCGAGGGGGAGATGCGCCCCTGCCTCAGGCCCGACGACGTCGACCTCGCGACGTCGTGCGGCGACGCCGAGCGCCATCGGCGGGCGGGGGTGGTGTGGTTCGAGGTCCAGGGGATCCCCGCCGTGATCACGCTCTTCCGATCAGAGCGGGGCGACCTCTTCGTGCCGTTCCGCGACGCGACCTCCGGCACCGAGACCTACGGTGCCGGGAGGTACCTCCAGGCCTGCAGCCTGGGCGACCGTCGGGCCCTCCTCGACTTCAACTACGCCTACAACCCCTACTGCGCCTACAACCCAGGGTGGCGCTGCCCCATCCCCCCGATCGAGAACCACTTGACCATCCCCATCAGGGCGGGTGAGCGCAGCTTTCCGGAGGCCGAGTCGTAGACGGACGGCCTGCGGTGAGGCTCGGGGAATCGGGCGCGCTCTTCGGCGTCCATGCAGACGGGTGCGTCTCGTCGCGCCCAACGGGAGGTGACATGCCATCGGGCGCGTCCGGTCGGGTGCTGGCGATCGCGGGCGTGCTCGCGTTGACCCTGGCCGCGTGCTCCTCCGAAGGCGGCGACGGCTCCGAGGCCGCGGCATCGGGGGACGGCGGCGGCGCAATAGGGAGCGGTTGTGCGGAGCAGGCGGGGCTCACGGGACCGATCGAGGACCGAGGGACGGGGAGGGCCTCCGGCGGGGCGATCACGCTCGACGCGAGCGAGTTCGCATTCTCGCCGACATGCATCGAAGCAAGTGGCGGCCAGGCCCTCGAGGTCACGGTGACGAACGGCGGGTCAGCGCTGCACAACCTCAGCGTCGACTCGCTCGGGATCGACGAGGACGTGCAGGCGGGCGAGTCGATCACCGTCGACGTGACGGTTCCCGACTCCGGGTCGGTGCCGTTCGTCTGCAAGTACCACGTCGCCAACGGCATGCAGGGCGCGTTCTTGACCGGCTGACACGACCAAACCAACGAGGGAGGTGGTGCTTCGTGACGACGGATCGGATCGACCGACGCGCGTTCTTCACCCTCGCCGGGCGGCGAGGTGTCGGAATTGGACTTGCGGCCACGTCGTTGCCGGCGATCCTGGCCGCGTGCGGGGACGATGACGACGGCGCCACGGCTGCGGGATCGCCGGCGGCGTCACCGCAGGCGGCGGCCGGCACGGCGATCGTGGGGGACGTGCTCGACCACGCGCTCAGCTCGTCGGACTGGCAGGGCGCGTTCGGGTGGGTGCGCCTGCGGCTCCACCCCGCGGTCGTCGACGGCGGCGAGACCTGGTACATCCGGACCGACGCCTCCGACGAGGGCTACGCGGGCCGCGAGGGGCTCGTCTTCGTGCCGAAGATCGCCGGCCTGGCCGGCGCTCGGGCCGCGGGCGAGGCGTTCGTGTTCACGAACGGCGCGGACGGCCAGCCGACGGTGCTCTCGAGCGAGCCGGGCCGCGAGGACTACAGCCCGGCCTGGCGGATCAACGAGGTCACGTGGTCGGGCTCGCCCACGCTGCTGGAGTCGGCGGCCGACGTGCAGGCGGCGGGCGACGCGGGAGACCTCACGATCGCCACGAACGACGTGATCGCCAACATGCCTGTTGTCCAGTGGTCGGGGGGAGGGATGCCGGTCGACGCCGACCTGGTGGAGTACCTCGGCGGGGGCCAGCTCATCGAGGCGCCCGACACGGGCGGCGGCTCGGTCCTGTTCAAGCTCCACGAGTGCTTCCCCGGCTCCCGGTACATCGTGTGCGACACGTCCGCCCCGCCGATGGCCGAGGGGATGGCCATCAGCGGCTCGCCCGGCCTTACCGCCGCGTCGGGGGCGGGCGCCACCGGCCGGGTGAACGTGTTCATGGGGGGCATCGAGGGCACCGGGCCGATGGGCGGGCAGCCCTCAGTGTTCGACTCCTCGGCCGGCGAGCCGGCCTGGAGCCCCTACTGGGACCACATGACCTACGTGTGGAAGGAGGGCGCCGACCCTCGGGTCCTCACGAACGAGTCCGAGATCCTCGAGGCCCGCGACGCCGCGGAGCTCGACGAGTTCCCGGGCACGCCCGACACGGGCGGGGAGATCTTCACGGTGAACTGCCCTGTGCCCGTGGTGGCGCCGAACACGTTCACCGGGTGAGCTGCGCGCATCTCGCTGCTCAGTCCCCTTCCGAGGTTGACGGAGAGCCTGGCTCCGGTGAGAGCCGGGAAGCCTGCGCCCGTGCGCGCCGGACCGCAGCATCTCGGATCTGCTCGAGCGACCGACCGACGGCGTCCTCCCACACGGCTGCCACCCGATCGCCCCAGGCTCGACCGAGCATCCAAAGGTCCGTGCCGAGCTCGCCGGAGTACGTCAGCTCCGTCCCTCCCTCGACCTCTTCGAAGGTGAACTCCTCCACGACGTGCGGGACGGGGCCGCGTACCAGCCGGAACTCGATGCGATCTGGCCGTTCGAAGACGACTCCCTCGACGGTGATGGCGACCTCGCGACCGACGATCGTCCGGTGTGCCGCGATCACCATCGACGGCGAGCGCTGTAGGACCTCCACGTGGTGTCGCGCGGCCTTCGGCGGTCGAGGCCCGTACGGAGCGGCGGCCGCGTCGAAAACGATGTCCCTCGGCGCATCGATCTTCCTCACGATCGGCCCGAGCGGCCTGGTGGAGCGGCCGATCCCAAGATCGACCCCGAGCCATCCTCGAACCAGACCGCGATACACCATCGCGACGGCGATCGTCGCGACGCCGATGGCCCCGACCGAGGCGGCAGCGATGTAGGACGTTCCCTTCCTTCCCACGCGTCCTCCTCCGGTTGCGGGAAACGATCTCGCGACCGATCAAGAGCCCGCTCACGCCTGCCCTGGCGCTCATCGATTCGAACACGTCGCAGTCCCTCTCGGGAGAGAAACCGTCCGCGAAGCGACAGTTGCGCCCCATCCAGTTCGCGCCGCGCCTAGGCTCGAGTACTCAGACCTGGGAGATGCCATGCCGAAGGACATCGAGCGCGAGGAGGTTCAACGGTTGGTCGCGGCGGGAGCGCAACTCGTCGATGTGTTGCCTCCCTCCGAGTACGCCGAAGATCACCTCCCCGGCGCCCTCAGCCTTCCACTTCGCAAGATCGATCTCGAGGCAAAGACGACGCTGGACCCGAGTCGACCGGTCATCGTCTACTGCTGGGACTCCGCCTGAGACCTCAGCCCACGAGCCGCGTGGCGGCTCGAGAGCCTCGGGTTCGGGGAGGTCTACGACTACGTCGACGGGAAGCTGGACTGGCTCGCCGCCGGCTTGCCCACGGAAGGCACGAACACGGAATCGCCGAGGTCGGTCGACGTGGCCCGCCGAGACGTCCCCACGTGCACCCTCGCCGAGAGGCTCGGAGATGTTCGCGAGCGAGCCCTATCCTCCGGCTGGGGAGCGTGCGTGGTCGTCAACGACACGTCCGTCGTCCTGGGGATCCTCCGCCGCCGCGAATTAGACGCCGATCCCGACTCGACCGTCGAGGCCGCGATGCGCCCGGGCCCGAGCACGTTCCGTCCCTACGTGTCGATCAAAGAGATGGCGGCATTCATGACCGACCATGATCTCGCCGATGCGCCGATCACCACCTCCGACGGACGGTTGGTCGGATTGCTCGTGCGCGAGGATGCGAAGCAAGCGGCAGAAGAGCTGGCAAGTCGGAAGCGGGATGCGGGATGACACCGGAGGGTCCGGGAACGACGACGACCGCGATGCTGATCTGCCTCGTCTGCGGACGTCCTATCGACCTGTGCGAGTTCTGCGAACGGATCGACTGCGGAACGGCCATCTGCTATCGGTGCCTCAACCTCGCGCTCGGACAGGCGATCGCACAGCCCCACCAGCATGGTGGCTGACCGCGCCCAGCTATGCCCTTCACTGTAACCGGGGCTAGGTTCGCCGCGGCACGCGACCGAGGCCCCGTCTGCGCGCGCGACCTCCGCCTTGTGGTCCATCGCAGCCACGTTCACGCAGACGCGGTCTTGCGGGTCCATCATCCCGTCGGACCCCTCGCGTTGCGAGTGTGTACTCCATGAAGAGACCCTGTTGTTCCTCGTATCCCTGTCGATCGTCGCCTTCCTTGGGCCCGCGGCTGCCCGGGGAGCGCAGACGACGAACGTTCCTGCTCGTGATGGAGTCGCCGAACGTCGGCGTGGCGCCGAACGGCGACCACATCCAAGTGACCGGCGAAGGTGAGTTCTCGGTCCACTCGAAGTCGTGAGCGCGAGCGGTGACTTCGTCCACCTCGATCCGAACGGCGTCCCCTTGGTCAGCGGCACCTGGGCGGCCACGCGGCTGATCTCGTCGACTTCTACGGGTGCCGCTTCATCCCGGCGCTCGGAGTCGGCCTCGGCGAGGATGACCTCTGCGGCGGTGCCCTGAAGATGTCGGTGATGCTGGACACGCCCCTCGGAGACGTGCCGGCGATCATGACGGTCTTCTGCATCGTCGGGAACCAGGCGCCGGCGAGTCACGCCACGCCGACCGGCGAGGGCGTCACGCTCAACGTCCCGGGCATCATCAACTTCAACCACATCGTGCACGGAGAGAACATCTACATCCGAACGAGCTAGTCAGAGCGGCCTCGCCGCGCGCTCGCCGAGACGTCGGGAGGATGCCCGCACCCATGGCGTCCTTCCCGGCCCGTGATATAACAGGAAAGCCTGTTCTCAGGGACCGGTCAGGCGATGGAGGTCGCGATGAGGACGGAATCGGATCGGCTCGACTCCCTTTCGACCGCCGTGGCGTCGGCGGTTCCCGACCTCGACGAGCGGGTCGCGCTCGCGGTGTACCGACGCCTGGCTGAAGGCTCGCCCGCGCCGGTTGCCGATGTTGCCGAGCGCGCCGGGGCGCCCTCAGAGCGCGTGGAGCAGCTCCTGACCTCGTGGCCGGGGGTCTTCTTCGATGGCCAGGAGCGGGTGATCGGGTTCTGGGGGCTCACGATCACGAGGCTCTCGCCGACGCACCGCCTCGAGGTCGATGGACGCGAGCTTTTCGCCTGGTGTGCCTGGGACACGCTGTTCCTACCAGGCATCCTCGATGCGACCGCCCGCGTCGAGTCGGCTTGCGCGACGACGGGCGAGACGATCTCGCTCCTGGTCTCGCCGGAGGGGGTCCTCGAGACGTCTCATCCCGAGACCGTCGTGTCCTTCCTCACTCCCGAGCGGGGCTTCGACGCCGATGTGATCCAGAGCTTCTGTCACTTCGTCCACTTCTTCGCCTCCCACGCGGCGGGAGAAGCCTGGACCGCCGAGCACCCGGGCACGTTCTTGCTCTCGCTCGAGGACGCATTCGAGCTGGGGCGGCGGGTCAACGCCCTGAACTTCCCGTCCACGCTCGGAGGCCGGCGGTGAACACACGCGCGGAAGCAAGCGAGACGATCGACGTCGAACCGGAGGCGGTCTCGCGATACTTCCGCGTGCTCGGAGACCCGACGAGGCTTCGCGTCGTCGAAGCACTGCTGGAGCGCGAGCGAACCGTCTCCGAGCTGGTGGAGCTCCTCGGCGCCCCACGGAGCCGGGTCTCGAACCATCTCGCATGCCTCCGGTGGTGCCGGTTCGTCGAGTCCGAGCGGCGAGGACGGACCGTCGTCTACCGCGTGTCCGACGAACGGGTGGCGCGCATCGTCGAGCTGGCTACATCGCTCGCCGAGCCGAACTGCGACCACCTCGCCTCGTGCAGGCGGATCGGACCGGATTGGATCTGAGGAGGAGTGCCATGACGAAGGACAGTGGATACGACCTTGCGGTGATCGGGGCGGGGAGCGCCGCGTTCGCCGCCGCCATCCGGGCGACCTCGCTCGACGCGCGGGTCGCGCTCATCGAGCGAGGAACGGTCGGCGGGACCTGCGTGAACGTCGGCTGCATCCCGTCTAAGCACCTACTTGCCGCCTCCCAGACATACCGAACGGCCGGGGACCATCCCTTCAAAGGGGTGGAGACGCGACAGTCCGGAGTCGAGATGCCCGGGCTGATCGCGAAGAAGGAGGAGGTTGTCCAGGAGCTCCGGCAGGAGAAGTACGTCGACCTCGCCGCGCACTACGGCTTCGAGATCGTCGGGGGGCACGCCAGGTTCTCGGCTCCGGATCGTCTCGCCGTCGACGGCCGGGAGATCGGGGCTGCCCACATCGTGATCGCGACCGGGTCGGCGCCGTGGGCTCCTCCGATCGATGGCCTCGAGGAGGCGGGCTACCTGACCTCGACGACCGCCATGGACCTGGCGGAGCTCCCGGAGTCCGTGGTCGTGATCGGCGGCAACTACATCGGGCTCGAGCTCGGGCAGGTCTTCGCGAACCTCGGGTCCAAGGTCACGATCGTCGAAGGCCTGGAGCGGATCGCGCCGCTCGAGGAGCCGGAGATCTCGGAGGTCATGACCCAGATCCTCACCGAGCAGGGGATCGACGTCGTGACTTCGGCGAAGGTGATCCGCCTCGAGGCCGGTCCGCCCAAGACCGTCGTGGCGGAGACGTCGGGCGGCGAGCTTCGGCTGGCCGGCGCCGAGATCCTCGTGGCCACGGGCCGGCGGCCGGTGCTCGACGGCCTGGACCTCGAGAAGGCCGGCGTCGAGAGAGACGACCGCGGCGGGCTCTTGCTGGACGAAACCCTCCGAACGACCAACCCGAACGTCTTCGCGGCGGGCGACGTCACCGGGGCGCCGCAGTTCGTCTACGTCGCGGCGGCGCAGGGGACGCTCACGGCGACCAACGCCCTCATGCCGGCGGGCAGGAAGATGGACTACACAGCGCTTCCCCGCGTCACGTTCACCACCCCGAACATCGCGGCCGTGGGGCTCACCGACGAGCAGGCGGTCCAGGCGGGCTACCGATGTGAGAGCCGCGTCGTCGAGCTCCGTCATGTCCCTAGGGCGCGGGTGAACCTCGACACGAAGGGACTGTTCAAGATCGTAGCGGACCGGCCGACCGGCAAGGTCCTCGGCGTCCACGTGCTGGCCGAGAACGCCGGCGACGTGATCCTGGCCGGGGTGTATGCGGTCAAGACGGGGATGACGGTCGAGGAGCTGGCGGATACCTGGGCCCCGTACCTGACGATGGCCGAGGGCATCAAGCTCACGGCGCAGAGCTTCACGACCGACATCGAGATGCTCTCATGCTGCGCCGTCTGAGCGAGGCTCCGGGTGACTGACCGGCGGCGCCTGTCCGCCGAACTCCTCGTCGTCGTCGCCGTGGCGCTTTGCTGCACCCTGCCCGCGCTCATCGTCGTCGCCGCAGGGATCATCGTCCGATGACGTCCTTCGCGCGTTCCGCGGCCCGTTCCACGAGCTGATCGGCGCCGGCCGCGCCTCAACCGACCCTCGATCGCGCGGAACACCGATCGATGCCGTCTTCGGCGGAGTTCTGAGATGTCAGGGGCCCCAGTTCTGAGAACACCCCTCGGTCGGTGGGAGGAGGAGGATTCGAACCTCCGTAGGCTGAGCCGGCGACTTTACAGGCCGCTCCCTTTGGCCACTCGGGCATCCTCCCGGGAACACGTCCGAGGATAGCAAGGGAACCATCCCGCTCGGCTCAGTCGACCCTGATCCACTCGGTGTTCGCGATGTCGACGCTGAAGTACTCCCGACAGCCGCCCGACACCAGGTCGAGGGAGAGTCGATCACCTCGAAGTCGCCACCGGTACTCCTCGTAGTTCGGGCAGAGCACTCCCCCGAACGTCTGCGGGGCGAGCCGATGGTACAGGAGCACGGTTGACGGCTTCGCGAAGAGGAGCTCCGCGTCCCCGTAGTCAGGGCCGAACCTGCTCTCCCCGAACCGCCCGTCTTCGAAAGTGAGGGTCCAGGCGTCACCCACGGCCTCGAACTCGCCCTGGATCATGTCCGGCGGCTCGCCGTCCTTCGGGGGGTTGGCGGACGAGACGTCCCATGGACCGGTCTCCGACTGCCACCAGGTGTAGAGCGTGAGATCCGCGGCGTCGCCCCGGACAGCTCTTCCGAGGACCAGAAGCTCGTCGTCGGTCCACACGATCACCGAATCCGTGGTGCTGAGGCTGGTCCCATCGACCACGTAGCAGGCGACCTCACCCGCGGGAG